>NZ_CP108569.1:3235000-3535000 GCF_036010505.1 Streptomyces sp. NBC_01197 | reverse complement strand
CCGCTCGAAGTCCGACGTGAGCAGGGCCCGCTGCTCCGGGTTCTCGGTCAGCAGCGTCAGCGCGTGGGTGATCGCGTTCCGGGTGGTCTCCACCCCGGCCACCATCAGCAGCGAGAAGAACGAGCCGAGGCTGCGGGCGCCGAGCCCCTGTCCGTCGACGTCGGCGCGCACCAGCGCGGAGATCAGGTCACCGGTGGGCCGGCGCCGCCGCTCGCGGCCGAGTGCCGCCATCATCAGATGCATCCGGGCCAGCGCCCGCAGCCCGCGCCCGGGGTCGCGCAGCCGGGCGCCGATGCCGCGCTTCACGCCCGCGTTCTCCGACGCGTGGTCGACACGGCCCGCGATGTCGGCGCGGTAGCGCTCCGGGATGCCCATGAGGTTGCAGATGACCTCGAACGGCATCCGCGACGCCACCGACGCCACGAACTCACCGGGCCGCTGCGCGATCATGTCGTCCACGACGCGCCCGGCGACCCGGCGGATGTCCTCGTCGGCGGCGGCGAGCAGCCGCGGTGTGAAGGCCCGCGAGACCACCCGGCGGAGCTGGGTGTGGTGCGGGGCGTCCAGGTTGACCATGGACTCGCCGAACAGGAACCTGACCCAGCGGGCGGGCTCCGGAGTGGTGACACCGGGGGCGCTGGCGAACACCTCGGGCAGCCGGCTGGCCCGCACCACGTCGGCGTGGCGGACCAGTGCGTAGAACCCCTGCTCGGGACGGTGCCAGGTGGCGGGACGCTCGATGAAGTACGCGGGCCGGTCCAGCTTCCGGAGCGCTGCGAAGGCGTCCAGCCGTACGGTGCGGGGCAGTTGCCAGAACGACGGGGCCGCGAGATCCGCCTCCGCGGGGTGAACCGTGTGCCGCACGGCCGACTGTGCCGGGACCCTCATCCGTCGATGTCCTTCCCCCGGGCCGAACGGCCCTGGTCCGGCGGTCATCGTGGCGCATCCACGGCGACGCCGGCCGTCCCTGCCGGGCCGGGCGGGCAAGTTACCGCCCCGGCGCTGGACATTCCCCCCGTACGGCCGAACGGCCGCCGGTCCGGGAGCAGCGGAGTGAGCCGGAACGGCTGGTCGGCGCGCCGGTGCGGTCACTTGTCTGAAGAACTGTTTCCTCGTGCCGTCGTTGTCACCGAGGCGCGGCCCGGCGCGCATCACGCGTGGCGGGCCGCCCTGACCAGCGGGGTGAATCGGAGGAGCCAGCATGAGAACGTCCACGCGCGGCACGGCGGGGAGGGAGCGGTGGGGAGGGCGAGTACAGCCGGGGCAGGCAGGACCGGCCGACCCGACGGAGCGACCGGGGCCTGTGAACCGGCCGGGGCCGGAGCTGCTGTCCCGTCGCGGTGCGCTGCGCGCCCTGTTCGCGGTGGGGGCGGTCGGCGGTACGGCGGTGGCGCTGGCCCCGATCGTGCGGTCCGCTGCCCCCGACCGCGAGGGTGACGACGGGAAGGGCAACCCGTCGCCGAGGCCGCCGCAGGAGCCGCGGGACGTGTTCGACGAGGTGTACCGGGGCCGGCGCATCCGGGGCGGCACGGTGGGCCACGAAACCGAGGTGACCGTCGACGGCAGGCCGCTGCACCTCATGCGGCGGGCCGACGGCAGCTATCTCAGCATGGTCGACCACTACGAGTCGTACCCGACGCCCCTTGAGGCGGCGCGCGCGGCGGTCGATGAACTGGGCGCGGCGCAGCTGTCGTTGACATCCATCCCGCAGCTCTGACCGGAGAGGTTCCTGTCCGTGTACACCCGCAAGAACCAGAAGAACCTCACGGCCTCCGAGAAGAGGCGGTTCGTCTCCGCCGTCCTGGAGGTCAAGCGCTCCGGCCAGTACGACGACTTCGTCCGGACGCACGGCGAGTACTACGTGCCGGACGGTTCGCGGGGGAAGCGGGTCGCTCATATGGCGCCCACCTTCTTCCCCTGGCACCGGCGCTTCGTGCTGGAATTCGAGCGCGCCCTGCAGGCGGTCGACCCGGGTGTCACCGTGCCGTACTGGGACTGGACGGTCGACAACACCCCGGCGGCCGGGCTCTGGGGCGACGACTTCCTCGGCGGCAACGGCCGGAGCTCCGACCAGCAGGTGATGACCGGGCCCTTCGCGTACCGCGAGGGGAACTGGGAGGTCAGTGTCGGCGTGACCGAGAACCGGTTCCTGACCCGCGACTTCGGCCGCCCCGCCCGCCCCGTGTCGCTGCCGAGCCGGGCCGATCTGGCCCGTGCGATGAGGGAGCCGCTGTACGACGCGGCCCCGTGGGACTCCACCGTGCCGAACGGGTTCCGCAACACCTTCGAGGGCTGGTCGGTCGGCGACGGCCCGGCCTGGCGCAACCACAACCTGGTGCACCGCTGGGTGGGTGGCGCGATGAACACCGCGACCTCGCCCAACGACCCGGTGTTCTGGCTGCACCACTCCTTCTGCGACCTGGTGTGGGACCGCTGGCAGAAGGCGCATCCGCACGCCGGGTTCGTTCCCGCGAGGAAGCTCGCTCCGGGTGATCCGCAGCGCGGCCGGATCTCCAGCCTGGACGAGCCGATGGAGCCGTGGGGGGTCAGACCGTCGTCGCTGCTGAGCCACGCGTCGCTCTATCGGTATGCGTGATGCCGGTACGCCTGCGATGCCCGTACGACTGAGACTTCGGTACACCCGGGACTTCGGTACGCCTGAGACTTCGGTACGTCCCGGACACACCTGCGGCCACCCCCTCCGAGGGGGTGGCCGCAGGTCGCGGGGGGCGTTGCCTCCCGCCGTTTCAGCTGGGTCGGACCGGTGAACCGGTCTCTCAGTGGCCGTCGTCGCCGTAGCCGCCGTGACCGTGGTCGCGGTCGTGGTGGTCGGCGTTGACGCAGGTATTGCCGAACGCCGGGTTCAGCAGGCCGATGACGTTGACGGTGTTGCCGCAGAGGTTCACCGGGACGTGCACCGGGACCTGGACCAGGTTGCCGGAGATGACACCCGGGGAGCCGACAGCGGCACCGTGGGCTCCGGCGTCGGCGGCGGCCAGACCGGCGGAGCCGGCCAGGACGGCGCCGGTGCCCGCGAGTACGGCAGCGGCCTTCGCGATACGCGACATTGCGTTCTCCTTGGAACATTGGAACGGGAACATTCAGGGCCAGCCGCAGCGATTCACGGTCTGACGTGTCGTTCAACGCCACAGCGCACCGGCGGTAACGGATGACGATCAAAGTCACCGGGGTTCGGACGCGGGACCGGCGGTCCCGGCGGAAGCGGAGTCGGACCGGGCGACGGCCCATTCCGGGCTATAGGCTCATTCGTGACATCCGCGGTGCCGTCCGCGGTGCCGTGCTTCTCCGGGGCTCCCCCGTGCCGGGCCCCCGTGAGCCTCCGTCGAGCCCGGCCGCACCCGCTCCCACCAGGACCTCTTCTGCATTGCGCATAAGGTCGGGATAAAAGTTGAGCGGCCTCGACTCAGGTCGGTTGACTCCCCGGGATCTGTCGTGCACTCTTGAGCCAGTTCCACTCAAGTCAGCTGGAGGATTCACCATGGCACGTGCGGTCGGCATCGACCTGGGCACGACTAACTCCGTCGTCAGCGTTCTCGAAGGCGGCGAGCCCACCGTCATCACCAACGCCGAAGGCGCCAGGACCACGCCGTCCGTCGTCGCCTTCGCCAAGAACGGCGAGGTGCTCGTCGGCGAGGTCGCCAAGCGCCAGGCAGTCACGAACGTCGACAGGACCATCCGGTCGGTCAAGCGCCACATGGGCACCGACTGGAAGATCGACCTGGACGGCAAGAGCTTCAACCCGCAGCAGATGAGCGCCTTCATCCTGCAGAAGCTGAAGCGTGACGCCGAGTCGTACCTGGGGGAGAAGGTCACCGACGCGGTGATCACCGTCCCGGCGTACTTCAACGACTCCGAGCGCCAGGCGACGAAGGAGGCCGGCGAGATCGCGGGTCTGAACGTCCTGCGCATCGTCAACGAGCCGACGGCCGCCGCTCTGGCGTACGGGCTCGACAAGGACGACCAGACCATCCTCGTCTTCGACCTCGGCGGCGGCACCTTCGACGTGTCGCTCCTGGAGATCGGTGACGGCGTGGTCGAGGTCAAGGCCACCAACGGTGACAACCACCTCGGTGGTGACGACTGGGACCAGCGCGTCGTCGACTACCTGGTGAAGCAGTTCGCCAACGGTCACGGCGTGGACCTGGCCAAGGACAAGATGGCTCTCCAGCGTCTCCGCGAGGCCGCGGAGAAGGCGAAGATCGAGCTGTCGTCCTCGACCGAGACCACGATCAACCTGCCGTACATCACGGCATCGGCCGAGGGCCCGCTGCACCTGGACGAGAAGCTCACGCGCTCGCAGTTCCAGCAGCTCACCGCCGATCTGCTGGACCGCTGCAAGAGCCCCTTCCACAACGTCATCAAGGACGCGGGCATCCAGCTCTCCGAGATCGACCACGTCGTTCTCGTCGGTGGCTCGACCCGTATGCCGGCCGTCGCGGAGCTCGTCAAGGAGCTCACCGGTGGCCAGGACGCCAACAAGGGTGTGAACCCGGACGAGGTCGTCGCGATCGGCGCCTCGCTCCAGGCCGGTGTCCTCAAGGGCGAGGTCAAGGACGTCCTGCTCCTCGACGTGACGCCGCTGTCCCTCGGTATCGAGACCAAGGGAGGGATCATGACGAAGCTCATCGAGCGCAACACCACGATCCCGACCAAGCGTTCCGAGATCTTCACGACGGCCGAGGACAACCAGCCGTCCGTGCAGATCCAGGTCTACCAGGGCGAGCGCGAGATCGCGGCGTACAACAAGAAGCTCGGGATGTTCGAGCTGACCGGTCTGCCGCCGGCCCCGCGCGGTGTGCCGCAGATCGAGGTCGCCTTCGACATCGACGCCAACGGCATCATGCACGTCGCTGCCAAGGACCTCGGCACCGGCAAGGAGCAGAAGATGACCGTCACCGGTGGCTCCTCGCTGCCGAAGGACGAGGTCAACCGGATGCGCGAAGAGGCCGAGCAGTACGCGGACGAGGACCACAAGCGCCGCGAGGCCGCCGAGTCGCGCAACCAGGGCGAGCAGCTCGTCTACCAGACCGAGAAGTTCCTCAAGGACAACGAGGACAAGGTCCCGGGCGACGTCAAGACCGAGGTCGAGGAGGCCCTCACCGAGCTGAAGGAGAAGCTCAAGGGTGAGGACACCGCCGAGATCCGTACGGCCACCGAGAAGGTCGCCGCGGTCTCGCAGAAGCTCGGCCAGGCGATGTACGCGAACGCCGAGGGCGCCGCTGCCGCCGGCGGTGCGCCGGGTGCCGAGGGCACCGAGCAGGCCACCGAGGCTCCTGACGACGTGGTCGACGCCGAGATCGTGGACGACGAGAAGGACGGCCGTCAGGGAGGCGCCGCATGACGGAGGAGACTCCGGGCTTCGAGGAGGAGCCCGACGTCCCCTCCGGCGCGACCTCCGAAGACGCCGCGTCGAAGGCCGCCGGGCCCGACTCCGGGAAGGAGTCGGAGCCGGCGGCCCCGGCAGGGGACGCAGAGAGCAAGCAGAACGGCCAGGAGACAGCACTCACCGCCCAGCTGGACCAGGTCCGCACCGCGCTCAGCGAGCGCACCGGGGACCTCCAGCGGCTCCAGGCCGAGTACCAGAACTACCGCCGCCGGGTGGAGCGGGACCGGGTCCAGGTCAAGGAGGTCGCCATCGCGGGCCTCCTGTCCGAACTCCTCCCGACCCTCGACGACATCGGCCGCGCCCGGGAGCACGGCGAGCTGGTCGGCGGCTTCAAGTCGGTGGCCGAGTCGCTGGAGACGGTGGCGGCGAAGATGGGTCTCCAGCAGTTCGGCAAGGAGGGCGAGCCCTTCGACCCGACGATCCACGAGGCCCTGATGCACTCGTACGCGCCCGACATCACCGAGGACACGTGCGTGGCGATCCTGCAGCCGGGGTACCGGTTCGGCGAGCGCACCATCCGCCCCGCGCGGGTCGCGGTGGCCGAGCCCCAGCCGGGCGCGCAGGCCAAGGACGACGCGCCGGACGAGGAGAGCGGTGGCCCGGACGAGGGCTGACATCAGTAAGGGCTGGCATCAGTATCAGTAGCGACCGGAAGGAGGGACGTCGGGGATGAGCACCAAGGACTTCGTCGAGAAGGACTACTACAAGGTTCTCGGCGTCCCGAAGGACGCCACCGAGGCCGAGATCAAGAAGGCGTACCGGAAGCTCGCCCGCGAGCTGCACCCGGACGCCAACAAGAGTGACGCCAAGGCCGAAGAGCGGTTCAAGGCGGTCTCCGAGGCGAACGACGTCCTCGGCGACCCCAAGAAGCGCAAGGAGTACGACGAAGCGCGTGCTCTCTTCGGCAACGGCGGCTACCGGCCAGGGCCCGGCGCCGGCGGCGGCTCCTTCAACTTCGACCTGGGGGACCTCTTCGGAGGCACCCCGGGCGGAGCGGGGCAGCCGGGCGGCGCGGGCGGTTTCGGCGGCGGACTCGGGGACGTGTTCGGCGGGCTGTTCAACCGGGGCGGCGGTCCCGGTACCACCCGCACCCAGCCGCGCCGCGGCCAGGACATCGAGTCCGAGGTGACGCTCAGCTTCACCGAGGCGGTCGACGGGGCCACGGTCCCGCTGCGGATGTCCAGCCAGGCGCCGTGCAAGGCCTGTTCGGGTACCGGCGACAAGAACGGCACCCCCAGGGTCTGCCCGACCTGCGTCGGCACCGGCCAGGTCTCGCGCGGCAGCGGCGGCGGTTTCTCACTGACCGATCCGTGTGTGGACTGCAAGGGCCGCGGGCTCATCGCCGAGAACCCCTGCGAGGTCTGCAAGGGCTCCGGGCGGGCCAAGTCCTCCCGGACCATGCAGGTCCGGATCCCGGCCGGGGTCTCCGACGGCCAGCGGATCAGGCTGCGCGGCAAGGGCACCCCGGGCGAGCAGGGCGGCCCGGCCGGTGACCTCTATGTGATCGTCCATGTCGACGCCCACCCGGTCTTCGGCCGCAGGGGCGACAACCTCACCGTCACCGTGCCCGTCACCTTCACGGAGGCGGCACTCGGCGGCGAGGTCAAGGTACCGACGCTCGGCGGGCCCCCGGTCACGCTGAAACTGCCCGCGGGTACGCCCAACGGCCGTACGATGCGGGCCCGGGGCAAGGGCGCCGTACGCAAGGACGGCACCCGGGGGGACCTGCTGGTCACCGTCGAGGTCGCCGTACCGGCGGATCTCAGCGACAAGGCACGGGAGTCGCTGGAGACGTACCGCGAAGCGACCGCGGGGCACGACCCGCGCGCGGAGCTCTTCCAGGCCGTGAAGGGAGCTTGAGATGAATGGCCGCCGAGGACGCCGTGACCCCGCCATGGGTTACGAACTGACCGACGAGACCCCCGTGTACGTCATCTCGGTCGCCGCTCAGCTCTCCGGCCTGCATCCGCAGACGCTGCGCCAGTACGACCGTCTCGGCCTGGTCTCACCGGGCCGGACGGCCGGCCGGGGCCGGCGGTACTCGGCCCAGGACATCGAGCTGCTCCGTACGGTGCAGCAGCTCTCCCAGGACGAGGGCATCAACCTCGCGGGCATCAAACGCATCATCGAGCTGGAGCACCAGGTCGCCGCGCTCCAGGCCAGGGTCGCCGAGCTCTCGGCGGCGGTGGACGGCGCGGCGGTGGCCATGCAGCAGCGCGAGGCGCAGGTCCACGCCTCGTACCGGCGCGACCTGGTCCCGTACCAGGACATGCAGCAGACCAGCGCACTGGTGGTCTGGCGGCCGCGGCCGAAGCGGTCGCCGGAGTAACAAGCACGATCACGAACGCGGAGGGCGGCCCACCGGCACTGCTGGTGGGCCGCTTTGCGTGTTTCCGGGGCCGCAGCCAGGGGCCAGGGCCGGATCACGGATCGAGGATGCCGGACCGCGCGATGAGGTAGCCGAGCTGGGCGCGGCTGTTGCTGCCCAGTGCCGAGCTGAGTTTCGCTATGTGCGCCCGACAGGTGCGGACGTTCATCCCGAGCCGGCGGGCGATGGCTTCGTCGACGTGCCCCTCGACGAGCAACTGGGCGATGGACAGCCGGACGCCCGATATCCCCTCGGGGTTGGAGTGGTACGGGATCGGCTCCTGCAGCGGTACGCCACGTCTCCAGAACTGCTCGAAGACCTTGACGAGGTACTCGACCATGCCCGGGTGGCGGAGCTCCAGCGCGATCTGGCGGTCGTCGGTGGCCGGAATGAACGCCACGGTGTGGTCGAAGATCATCAAGCGCTCTATGAGCTCTTCGAGTGTGCGGATCTCCACCTTCCCGTCGGCGACGAGGTCCACGTACGCCAGCGTGCCGCGGCTGTGCCTGACCGTGTGCTGGTACAGCGTCCGCATGCTGATGCCGCGGTCGAGCAGCGGCCTGCCGCGCTCCAGGGCCTGAGTGAGTTCGTGCTCGCTGCGGGCACCCCCCGGCTGGATCGTCAGCACTTCCGTCTGGCACGCCGCGGTGGCGAGATCGAGCGCCGCGTTGATCCTCCCGAAGCCCTCCAGCACGGTGATGGCGTGAGTGGGGGGCGGGTTCTGCGCGCTGATGGTCATGAACGGCTCGAAAGTGTCGGTCAGTTCCACCGAGTGTCGTCTACGGTCCTGAATCTCCCGCTCGATCGGGTGGAGACGCTGCGTGAGCGCGGCCGACGGCGGTACCGGGCGGAGCCAGCCCGCGTCGTCGGGGTCGGGGTGGAGCAGCGCGAACTCCAGCAGACACGGGGCGGGGCCCACCTCACTGCGCGGGATCTTGCCAAGACTCAGCGCGCTGGCGTAAAGCCGCGCACCCTCGTCGCAAAGTTCGGTAATGGCGTGAGGATGTGTCATGTTTGCGTAGCTTGTGGTCAATTCTCCACCCCCCAGGAACATGAATGTGCAGGAACATGATGCATCGTCCCTGTGGCGTTGACGTGCCTGGATGAGCAATCGTCTAGGAACGCGGGGGAGAGGAAAACATCAAGTGAGGACGAAGCCCACTATGAAGAAAAAGATGCTTCGCTCGGTGCTTGCGGCAGTCTTCTCCGCAACTGTGCTTTTTGGTGCAGTAAGTTCTGCAGATCTTGGGTGGGGCAGTGCGCAGGCTGCTGCCGTTCCTTCGGATCTCGGCTGGGGAAGCGTGCACATGGCGGCCCCGCTCGACCTCGGCTGGGGCAGCACTTCGGCATCGGCGAGCGCATGACCGTCCCACCGGATGACAGAGTCTTCCAGCGCGAGATGGCTGTCGCCTACCGCTCCGGGTGGCATTTCATCGACCTCGTCACGGCGATCCCGCACCGTGGTGACTCGTTGATGGTCACCCTGTTCGGTGAGCCGGTGGTCGTCGTACGCGAGGACGACGGTGACGATGGTGACGTCCGCGCCTACCGGTGTCTGCGCAAGCCCCGGGGCGCCCCACAGCCTGTTCGCTGCGCCGTTCGCTACGGCATGGTGTTCGTGAACCTCGACCGGCGTGACCACCAGTTGTTCGACGCCGAGCCGACCGCAGCTATCCCCCGCAGTGCCTGACGCGATTCCCCCGTCGTAACAGATCGCTCAGGTGCTTCCCCCACACAGCGGCGCCACCGTGACCTGAACACGGTGGCGCCGCTGTGCTGTGTACGTGAGCGATGCGTACGTGAGGGTCGCGTACATGAGCCGCCGCCGCCGGTCAGGCGCGGCCCATCGCCCGCTCGACGGTGATCTCGATCAGGACCCGGTCCGGGTTCTCGGTCGGTGTGCGCCCGTAGCGCTCCGCGTAACGGCGTACCGCGTCGGCGATGACGTCCGGCTCCGTACGTATCCTCGCGCGCCCTTCCAGCGTCGCCCAGCGCCCGGGTGCCACCTGGCAGACCGCGACCCGTGCGCCGTCGGGCCCCGCGGCCAGGATGTTGGCGACCTTCCGCGACTTCTTGTTGGTGATGACCCTGGCGATCCCGGCCTCCGGTTCCCACGTCACGCCGACCGGCACCAGATGCGGTGAACCGTCCGGGCGCGGGGTCGTCAACGTGCAGCGATGGAATTCGCGCCAGAAGCTGAGGTAGGGCGGATCGGGGTTACGTGGGTCAATGGCCATGGGCGCGAACCTACCCGGGCCCCGCCGTCCCGCCGTTCCGGGTGTGGCAGAGATCCTGTCGGCCATGGGGTGGCGGCCCTGTCCAAGACATGTTGAGTGGAATAGACTCAACTTTTATGCACGTTGCCTGAGTCTAGGCAGACTGGGCCCCTGCGCCAGGTCACCACCTGGTCGTGGCGCACAGTCATCGCACCGAGTCACTGCAGGGACGGACCCGCCCCGCGAGGAGGAGAGCGCACACGTGGACGCCGAGCTGACCAACAAGAGCCGGGACGCGATCACCGCGGCGAACAGCCGCGCCGTGTCCGACGGCAACCCGGACCTGACTCCCGTACATCTGCTGCTCGCTCTGCTGGAGGGGCAGGACAACGAGAACGTCGTCGACCTGCTGGCCGCCGTCGAAGCGGACCAGGCGGTCATCAGGTCCGGGGCCGAGCGGCTGCTCGGCGGGCTGCCCAGCGTGACCGGTTCGACGGTCGCGCCCCCGCAGCCCGACCGCGAGGTGCTCGCCGTCATCGCGGACGCGTCGCAGCGTGCAAAGGATCTGGGGGACGAGTACATCTCGACCGAGCATCTGCTCATCGGGATCGCCGCCAAGGGCGGCCACGCGGGTGAGCTGCTGACGCAGCAGGGCGCCGGCGCCAAGGAATTGCTGGAAGCGTTCGAGACGAGCAGGGGAGGGCGCCGGGTGACCACACCCGACCCCGAGGGTCAGTACAAGGCGCTGGAGAAGTTCGGTACGGACTTCACGGCCGCCGCACGTGACGGCAAGCTCGACCCGGTCATCGGGCGGGACCACGAGATCCGCCGGGTGGTGCAGGTGCTGTCCCGGCGGACCAAGAACAACCCGGTGCTCATCGGCGAGCCCGGGGTCGGCAAGACGGCCGTCGTGGAGGGCCTCGCCCAGCGGATCGTCAAGGGCGACGTGCCGGAGAGCCTCCGGAACAAGCGGCTGATCGCACTCGACCTGGGGGCCATGGTCGCCGGTGCCAAGTACCGCGGTGAGTTCGAGGAGCGGCTGAAGTCCGTCCTGGCCGAGATCAAGGAGAGCGACGGCCAGGTCATCACCTTCATCGACGAGCTGCACACCGTCGTCGGCGCGGGCGCGGGCGGCGACTCCGCCATGGACGCGGGCAACATGCTCAAGCCGATGCTGGCCCGCGGTGAGCTGCGCATGGTCGGCGCGACGACCCTGGACGAGTACCGCGAGCACATCGAGAAGGACGCCGCCCTGGAGCGGCGCTTCCAGCAGGTGCTGGTCGCCGAGCCCTCCGTCGAGGACACCATCGCGATCCTGCGCGGGCTCAAGGGCCGGTACGAGGCCCACCACAAGGTCCAGATCGCGGACGCGGCCCTGGTCGCCGCCGCGACCCTCTCCGACCGCTACATCACGTCCCGCTTCCTGCCCGACAAGGCCATCGACCTGGTGGACGAGGCCGCGTCCCGGTTGCGGATGGAGATCGACTCGTCCCCCGTCGAGATCGACGAGCTCCAGCGCTCCGTCGACCGGCTGCGGATGGAGGAGCTGGCCCTCAAGAACGAGTCGGACGCCGCGTCCAAGCAGCGCCTGGAGAAGCTGCGCCGCGACCTCGCCGACCGCGAGGAGGAGCTGCGCGGACTCACCGCACGCTGGGAGAAGGAGAAGGAGGGCCTCAACCGCGTCGGTGAGCTGAAGGAACGCGTCGACGAACTCCGCGGCCAGGCCGAGCGCGCCCAGCGCGACGGCGACTTCGACACCGCGTCCAAGCTGCTGTACGGGGAGATCCCCGGCCTGGAGCAGGAGCTGGAGGCGGCCACCGAGGCCGAGGAGGAGGCCGCCAAGACCGCCGACACGAAGAGCACCATGGTCAAGGAGGAGGTCGGCTCCGACGACATCGCCGATGTGGTCGGCTCCTGGACCGGCATCCCGGCCGGCCGTCTCCTGGAGGGTGAGACGCAGAAACTGCTGCGTATGGAGGACGAGCTGGGCCGGCGCCTGATCGGCCAGACCGAAGCGGTCCGCGCGGTCTCCGACGCCGTACGCCGCACCCGCGCCGGCATCGCCGACCCCGACCGGCCCACCGGCTCGTTCCTCTTCCTGGGCCCGACCGGCGTCGGCAAGACCGAGCTGGCCAAGGCGCTCGCCGACTTCCTCTTCGACGACGAGCGGGCCATGGTCCGTATCGACATGAGCGAGTACGGCGAGAAGCACTCGGTGGCCCGGCTGGTCGGCGCGCCTCCCGGCTATGTGGGGTACGAGGAGGGCGGCCAGCTCACCGAGGCGGTGCGCAGGCGCCCGTACAGCGTGGTGCTGCTCGACGAGGTGGAGAAGGCCCACCCCGAGGTCTTCGACGTGCTCCTCCAGGTCCTGGACGACGGACGCCTCACCGACGGCCAGGGCCGCACGGTGGACTTCCGCAACACCATCCTGATCCTGACCTCGAACCTGGGCAGCCAGTACCTGGTCGACCCGCTGACCAAGCCCGATGAGAAGAAGAAGCAGGTCCTCGGTGTCGTACGGGCCTCCTTCAAGCCCGAGTTCCTCAACCGCCTCGACGACCTGGTGGTCTTCTCCGCGCTCTCGGGCGACGAGCTGGCGCACATCGCGGGCCTCCAGATCGACCGCCTGGCCGCGCGCCTCGCCGACCGTCGGCTGACCCTGGACGTCACCCCCGAGGCGCTGGCCTGGCTGGCCGAGGAGGGCAACGACCCGGCGTACGGCGCCCGGCCGCTGCGCCGCCTGATCCAGACGGCGATCGGCGACCGGCTCGCGAAGGAGATCCTCGCGGGCGAGGTCACCGACGGCGACACGGTCCGGGTCGACCGGGTCGGTGACGGGCTGATCGTGGGGCGCGCGGAGTCCCCGGTCGAGCGGGTGGGCTAAGCCCGGAGCGGATACTGGCCGATAGTGCGGGGCGGGGCTTGCCATGCCCCGCCCGCCATGGGAGAGGATGGTGGAACTCGTACGAAGGGCAATTCAAAGATGACCATCGACCCGTCCTCCATTCCGAACTTCGGGGGCCAGCCCGATCCGCAGGATTCAGGACCGGCGGGCCCCGTCGTTCCCGACCAGGATCTGGTCAAGCAGCTCCTTGAGCAGATGGAGCTGAAGTACGTCCTGGACGACGAGGGTGACCTCGCCGCGCCGTGGGAGGAATTCCGCACGTACTTCATGTTCCGCGGTGAGGACGACCAGCAGGTCTTCTCCGTGCGGACGTTCTACGACCGCCCGCACGGCATCGAGGAGAAGGTCCAGCTCCTGGAGCTGATCGACGACTGGAACCGCCGCACCCTGTGGCCCAAGGTCTACACGCACACCCACGACGACGGCAGCGTCCGGCTCATCGGTGAGGCGCAGATGCTCATCGGCACCGGCGTGGCCCTGGAGCACTTCGTGTCGTCCACGGTCAGCTGGGTCCGCGCCTCGATCGAGTTCGACAAGTGGCTCGTCGAGCAGCTCGGTCTTGAGCAGGACCTGGAGTCCGGCAAGGGCGACGACGAGCCGGGCGGCGACGCCTGAGCGGAGTCGGCGCCTCGGCGAGCCCGCACTTGAGCGGAGCCCGCACTTGAGCGGAGTCGGCGGCAACCGCGCTCACAGCGGTACGTCCGCGTCCGTCAGGAGATAGGCGCCGTAGCCGAGCGACAGCCCGGCCAGGACGGTGATCACCACGATCACGGTCCTGGGCCGGGCTTTCGCCATTGCCCACGCCACCGGCAGCAGCAGCGGGAAGGCGGGCAGCAGGAAGCGCGGTCTGCACTCGAAGAACCCGCTGCCGCCCACGACCACCAGCAGCAGCGCGCCCGTGTACACGAGCACCGGCAGCGGCGGCCGGCCGCGGTCCCGCAGGAGCCGCACGAAGAGCACCGCGGCGATCCCCACGAGCACCACGCTGACCAGCACCGCAGGCGGCCGCTCACCCAGCGCGATCTGCTCCAGGACCGGCGGCCATCCCGCGCCGAAGTCGAACCGCGACCCCCAGCCGTCCTGCACGGTGAAGTACCCGCCGAGCAGATCGCCGGTGCGCGCCCCGGCCCACAGGACGTACCCGGCCCAGCCGAGCGGTGCGATCACCGCTGCCGCGTGGACCCTTCCGCGGGCGCGCCCCCGGACCATCTCGTACAGCGCGGCCGCGCACACCGCCGCCGCCACCGCGTACCCGTTGGGCCGGGTGAGCCCCGCGCCGACGGCCAGCGCGGCGGCCCACAGCCATCGCCCGGTCAGCAGCGCGTAGAGCGACCAGGCGGCGAACGCCGTGAGCAGCGGCTCGGTGTACGCCATCGACAGCACGACGGAGTGCGGCAGCAGCGCCCACACCAGCACCAGCAGCACCGCCACGCGGCGCCCGTACAGCCGTTCGCCCACCGCGTGGATTCCGCAGGCGCCCAGCGCGGCCGACGCCCAGGAGACCAGCAGCCCGGCGCCGCCCCCGCTGATTCCCAGCACGGCGGAGGCCGCCGCCACGATCCCCGGGTACAGCGGAAAGAAGGCCAGATCGCTGAAGACCCGTCCGTCCGGCCTGAGGAGCGTGCGGCCGTAGCCGTGCGCGGCGATCGAGCTGTACCAGCGGGAGTCCCAGGAGTTCCCGAGCAGCGCCACCGGGTCCCGCCCCTCGTACGAGGCCCAGAGGGCCAGCGCCGCGAGCCCGGCCAGCCGCACGGCGAGGAAGAGCGCGACGGCCGGGGCGGCCCGGCGCAGCAGCGCGGCGCCCCCGGGCAGCGGTGGTGCGCCAGGGGCGGGGAGAGCCGCGGGGAGAGACGGGGACAGAGACGGGCAGAGAGCTGCGGGGCTGGCTTCGGTGGGTCCGGTGTCGGTGGCTTCCGTGCCGGATCCTTCCGCGTCGGCGGACAGGGGGCACCTCCGTGGTGCGCGCTGAGTCGGTCGGTCCTTCCGACTCTCCGCGCCGCCCGGCGCCCGCGCGACCGGGGTCGGCCGACCGGGTCAGCCGACCGGGTCAGCCGCCCAGCCGGCTCAGCCGTTCGCTCGCGTCCCGGAGCACCTCGTCCCGCTTGCAGAACGTGAAGCGCACCTGACTGCGGCCCGGCTCCGGGTCGTCGTAGAACACCGAACTCGGCACCGCCACCACACCGCAGCGCTCCGGCAGCGCCCGGCAGAAGGCGAGCGCGTCCTTCTCGCCGAAGGGGGCGACGTCGGTGGTGATGAAGTACGTGCCCTGCGGCTCGTACACGGTGAATCCGGCGGCGCGCAGGCCAGCGTCGAGCAGGTCGCGCTTGCGCAGCAGATCGGTCCGCAGGGTGGTGAAGTAGCTGTCCGGGAGCCGCAGGGCCTCGGCGACGGCGTACTGGAACGGTCCCGCGCTCACATAGGTCAGATACTGCTTCGCCGTGCGGACCGCCGCGACCAGGGCCGGGGAGCCGGTGACCCAGCCGACCTTCCATCCCGTGAACGAGTACGTCTTGCCCGCCGACGAGATGGAGACGGTGCGCTCGCGCATTCCGGGCAGCGCCGCGATGGGGCGGTGGGTGCCTTCGTAGACCAGGTGTTCGTACACCTCGTCGGTGACCACGAGCAGGTCGTGTTCGACGGCGAGTCCGGCGATGGCACTCCGCTCGTCATCGGTCAGGACCATGCCGGTGGGGTTGTGCGGCGAGTTGAGCAGCAGCATCCGGGTGCGGGGTGTGACGGCGTCCCGCAGCGCGTCGAGGTCGGGGCGGAAGTCCGGGGCGCGGAGGGTCAGCGGTACGCGGACGGCGCCCGCCATGGCGATGCAGGCGGCGTACGAGTCGTAGAACGGCTCGAAGGCGATCACCTCGTCGCCCGGCTCCAGCAGGGCGAGCATCGCGGCGGCGATGGCCTCCGTGGCCCCCGCGGTGACCAGCACCTCCGTGTCGGGGTCGAAACCGATGCCGTAGAAGCGCCGCTGGTGGTCGGCGATCGCCGAGCGGAGTTCCGGGATGCCCGGACCCGGCGGGTACTGGTTGCCGCGGCCGTCGCGCAGCGCCCGGACCGCCGCCTCGCGGACTTCCGCCGGGCCGTCGGTGTCCGGGAAACCCTGCCCCAGATTGATCGCGCCGGTGGCCGTGGCCAGCGCGGACATCTCCGCGAAGATCGTCGTGCCGAGTCCGTCCAGCCGGCGGTTGAGCAGCGGCCGTCCGCCGACGTGTCCCGTGGAGCTTCGCGTAGTGGTCATGGCGGCCATCCTGCGCCGAACCTCTGGACTTCCTCAACTCCTGCTTGAGCGGGTGCGTACCGGGGATTTGCCTGTCACACGAGAAGTCCGGCAGCCGGGCGGGGACCGACGGGGGGCCCGCTCCGCCGGACGGAGAAGAGGTGAGGGCCGTGGGCGTTTTCATCTTGGCAGTGGTGGTGTGCGTGCTGGTCGCGCTGTTGGCCGCGGACCGGAAACGCCGTGGGCGGGGCGGGCGTGGCGGCAGCCGGAGCGGTTCGTCCACCGCGGGCGGGGTCGCGGGCGGTACGGCGGGCGGCAGCTGGTGGGCCGGGGACAGCGGCTCGGGGGGTCACTCGGGCGGCCACCACTCGGGCGGGCATTCCGGCGGGCACCACTCCTGCGGCGGTGGCGGCCACTCGTCCTGCGGCGGCGGGTCGTCCTGCGGGGGCGGGTCGTCGTGCGGCGGTGGCGGCGGGGGCTGCGGCTCCAGCTGACCGGGTGAGTCTTACGCGGGTCAGTCTTACGCGGGTCGGTTTGCGCGGGCCGGTTCGACGCCGTTCAGTTCTGCGGCCCCGGCCCTCGACTCCGCCCCGTGGCCCGTCTGTTCACCGGCCCGGACCCTCAACTCCGTACTGCGGGGGCCTTCCCAGGGCGCCCGCCGGTCAACACCCGGCGGGCGCCTTCTGTCTGTCTGTGCCGGTACCCGCTGTGTCCGCACCGGCGCCCGCTGCCGTGACCCATCTCTCCAGCTGGTCACGGAGCCCGGACGCTCAGCCGCTCGCGGCCCGGCAGCAGGGCGCACCGTCCGCCCCACAGCTCCCCTCTCGGCTTGCTCCGTATCCCCATCACCGCCGGTTTGTTGAACGTATGAACAGCGGAGCCCCCGGGGGGATGGAAACCCCTTCAACTTGGGTAAAAACGCTGTGAGCGTCGCGTACTTCGTGATTCCCTCCATGTGAGAAAGCAGCCCTCGGACCTGAGACCTGACCGTGGCCCATGCCGGCGTCTCTTTCCCTGACACCTGCTCCGGGGAGAACCCCGTCCATCTGCCGATTGTGTGTTTGCGGAGCCCACCCATGCTCACGACCCTCAGTACTGCCTACACCGACACCCGTGCCGCCGATCTGGCCTGGGCGCTGGGCCGCGAACCGCTGCCGGCGCTCGCGGTCCTCGATCTCGAACTCGGCGGCGCCAAGCTCCAGATGAGGCTCCTCGGCGCCTCCCACCAGGTACTTCTGGAGGAGGAGGGAGGCGCCTGTTCCGAGACCGTCGCCTGCATTCCGGGAAGCAGCACCCCTTTACCGCTCGGCGTCGCGGAGCGCGTCGGCGACTGGGGGTACGAGTTCGCGGCCTGCGTCGAGACGCTCTCGGAATGCTCGTTCGCGGGGCGCGCACAGGAGTTGCTCGCGCTGGTCGCCGACCATCCGAACGGCATCGCCGGTACGTTCCCCGGCTCGCCGCACGCCTTCACCGCGATGCTCGCGCAGCGGCACGAGGGCCAGGTGCACTGGCGCACCTGGCATGCGTACCCGCAGGAGGGGCAACTCGTGGTGACGCGCACCCGGGTTGGGGTGCGTATCCCCGTCGAAGCCTGATCCGCGCCCTCGTGGGTGACAGGTCGCGTGCGCTTCGTGACGTAGCGTTCGTAGCGTGATCGACCAGTCCGCGCCCCCCGAGACCCAGGACGCGCGGCTCTCCGTACGCCCGGGGACCGGCAGACTGCTGGTGCTCGCCACGGTCTTCGTCTGCGCCGCCTGCGGACTGGTCTACGAGCTCGAACTGGTCGCGCTCGCTTCGTACTTGATCGGGGACTCGGTCACCCAGGCGTCCGTCGTGCTGTCCGTCATGGTCTTCGCGATGGGGATCGGCTCGCTCCTCGCCAAACGGCTGCGGGTCCGTGCCGCCGTGGGCTTCGGCCTTGTCGAGGCGGCGCTCGCCCTGACCGGCGGCGGCTCGGCGCTCGTGCTGTACGCGTCGTTCGCCTGGGCGGGTGGCGGTGGTTCGCGGTATGCCCTGGTCGGATTCTCGCTGGCGATCGGTGTGCTGATGGGCGCCGAGATCCCGTTGCTGATGACGCTGATCCAGCGGGTGTCGCGCCAGGACGCGGGCGGCGCCGTGGCCGACCTGTTCGCGGCGGACTACGTGGGCGCCCTGGTCGGCGGTCTCGCCTTCCCGTTCCTGCTCCTCCCCCTGCTCGGCCAGCTCACCGGGGCGCTGCTCACCGGCACGGTCAACGCCGTGGCCGGCGGGGCGCTGGTGCTGTGGCTCTTCCGGCGCGACCTGACGACGCGCGCCCGGACGTGGCTGATCCTGGTGAACGCACTGGTGCTCGCCGTGCTGGCCACGGCGACGGCCCTGGAGAGCGACTTCGAACTGGCGGCGCGGCGTGCGGTGTACGGGGCGCAGGTGCGGGTCGCCGAGCAGACCCGCGTCCAGGAGATCGTCCTGACCCGGTCCGCGCACGGAACCCTCAACCTCTTCCTGGACGGCAGGCTCCGGGTCGATGGCGCGGACGAGCGGCAGTACCACCGGGCGCTGGTCGACCCCGCGATGCGCGGCCCGCACCGGAACGTACTGATCCTGGGCGGCGGCGACGGCCTCGCAGCCCGTGAGGTGCTGCGCCACCGGGGGGTGGCGTCGGTGACGCTGGTCGAGCTGGACCCCGGTGTCGAACGGCTGGCCCGCACCGATCCCGGTCTCTCCGCGCTCAATGGTCACGCGTACCGCGACCCGCGGCTGCGGGTGGTCACGGGCGACGCCTTCAACTGGCTGCGCTCGTCGAGGTCGGCGTACGACGTGGTCGTCACGGATCTGCCCGATCCCGGGATCACCGCGAGCACCAAGCTCTACTCGGAGGAGTTCTACGGGCTGGTGTCGCGGGTGCTGGCCCCGGGCGGCCGGCTGGCCGTCCACGCGGGCCCGGTCGCCACCCGTCCCGGCAGTTTCTGGACGGTCGACGCGACTGTGCGGGCGGCCGGTCTGCGGGCGGTCCCGTACCGGGCGACGGGCCGGGGTGCGGGCTTCGCCGCGGGCCCCGACCGGGCGAAGGGCACGGGGAAGACGTCCAGCGACTGGGGCTTCGTCCTGGCGGCTCGCAAGGATCCGTGGCTGGGGCGGGCTGCCGGGGGCACCTGGTCACGTGTGCCGGGGCGCCCGCCGGGTGTGCCGCCGTCGACGCTGGTGCATCCGCGGTACGGGGGGTGAGCGGGGTGGGGGCGGTGGAGGGGGCACCGGCCGGGGCCGTTTTCTGCCGGCGGGGGCCGAAAGGCAGACGAGTCGGCCGTGGCTGAGTAGGCTCGGCTTCCATGGAGCATGAGGTGTTCGTTCCGGTTCCGGCAGAGTCCGTCCGACGGGTCCTGGCGGACCCAGCCCGTGTGGCCCGCTGCGTACCGGGGCTCCAACAGGACGCGGACAGTACGGACGGCCGGGATGGCGCGCTCGCGGGCCGGCTCAAGGTCCGGATCGACGGGCACACGATCACGTACCGCGGCAGTATGCGCATCGCGGAGCGGCACGGTGGCTACGAGGTCGACGGCGAGGGCACGGAAGCGCGCGGACCGGGCTCGGTGAAACTCTCGCTGAAGGTGGAGCTGACCATGGCCGGTGCCGGTGCCGGTGCCGGCGCGGATGCGGGTGCGGACGACCCCACGGGTACGACCCTGAGGTGTACGGGAACGGTTCAGGCGACCGATGGCCGTCTGGCGGACCTTGCCCCCGAGGCGGTGCTGACGGCCGCGCGGCGCCTGCTTGACCGGTTCGGGGACCGCGTACGGGCCGAGGCCGAGTCTGAGACCGGAACCCAGGCCGGGGCGCGGGGCGCGGACCGCCCGGTACCGGATGAGGACCCGGCGCCTGCGGAGCAGCCGTCCGCGCCCGGCGATTCCGCGCCCGGCGACTCAGGGGGCAAGGGTTCCGGGGCAGAGGGTTCCGGGGCAGAGGGTTCCGGGGACGAGTCCGGGGCGTCCGTGTTCGATACGGAGGTGCCGCCGCCGTCGCTGGACCCGGTGTCCGACGCGGGCTTCACCTCGGCGGGCGATCCGCCAGTGGAGGCCGCACACGCCCGCCGCACGATGATCGGCCGCAGTGCGGAGGAGGTCGACCACGCCCCGCCCCGCGGCCGCTACGCCCCGGTGCCGGCCCCGTCGTCGAGCACGGCGGGAGCGACCCTGCGCTGGGCGGCCCCGGCGGCGGCACTGGCGCTGGCATCGGCGGTCGTGGTGGGCCGGGCGCTGCGACGCCGACGCTGAACCGGGCGGCCGAGCGGTCCCGGTCCCGTTAGGGTCGGGGCGTGAGTAGCGAAGAGGTCCGGCTGGTCGCCGGCGACGTCGAGTTGACCGTGAGCCCCGAGAACGGGTGCCGTATCCGCAGCCTCCGCCTCGGTGGCACCGAACTGCTGCGCCAGGGAGCCAAGTTCGGCTGTTTCCCGATGGTGCCCTGGTGCGGCCGTACCGGGAACGGGCGGTTCACCAACGGCGGCATCCCGCACCAGCTGCCGCTGAACTCCCCGCCGCACGCCATCCACGGCACCGGCCGCAGCACCGCGTGGCGGCGCTCCCGGCCCGGCAGCAACGACGGCTCCGGTGTGGCGGTGTTCACCTACGATCTGGCCGACCCCTGGCCGTACCCGGGCCGGGTCACCCAGTCCTTTGAGCTGACCGAGTCCGCCCTGACTCTCACGCTCGGTGTGGAGACCTACGGCGACTCGTTCCCGGCGCAGGCGGGCTGGCACCCCTGGTTCAACCGGAGCCTGGGCGCCGGAGGCGATGCGCAGGTCGACTTCCAGCCCGCCTGGCAGGAGGAGCGCGGCGAGGACCACCTGCCCACGGGCAAGCGGATCGACCCGCTCCCCGGTCCCTGGGACGACTGCTTCGGGATGCCGGACGGCGTGGATGTGACCCTCACCTGGCCCGGGCAGCTGGAGCTGAAGGTGCAGAGCCGCGACGAGTGGGTCGTGATCTACGACGAGCAGGCGGAAGCGGTCTGCGTCGAGCCCCAGTCCGGGCCGCCGAACGGCCTGAACACGCTGCCCCGCCTGGTGACGCCCATCGACCCGCTGGAGATCGCGACGACCTGGAGCTGGCGCCGCCTCTGAGCCATCGAGGAGCCGGAGTGGAACGGCCCCGAGCCGGCGTGGAACTGACCCCGAGCCGCCGCGAGGCCGCCCGCCGAGCCGCCGCGAGGAAGTCCGGGCGTCATCGCAATTAAGCTCGGGGGCATGACTGACGTACGCGCTGATCTGCTCCAGCACATCAAGAACAAGGCCGTGGTGCACGGCAAGGTGATGCTCTCCTCGGGGCTCGAAGCCGACTGGTACATCGATCTGCGCCGGATCACCCTGGACGGCGTGGCCGCGCCCCTGGTCGGCCAGGTGATGCTGGATCTGACCGACGAACTGGACTTCGACGCGGTCGGCGGCCTGACGCTCGGCGCCGACCCGATCGCGGACGCCATGCTGCACGCCTCCGCCGCACGCGGAAAGACGCTGGACGCCTTCGTCGTACGCAAGGCCGCCAAGGCCCACGGGATGCAGCGCCGCATCGAGGGCCCGGACATCAAGGGCCGCCGCGTCCTGGTCGTCGAGGACACCACCACGACGGGCGGTTCTCCGATGACCGCCGTGGAGGCGGTGCGCGAGGCCGGTGGCGAGGTCGTGGCAGTCGCCACGATCGTGGACCGTGACACCGGCGCCGCCGAGGTCATCGCCGAGGCGGGCGTGCCGTATGTCTTCGCGTACAGCCAGGGCGACCTCGACCTGTGAGGTCCTGACTACCGGGTGTGGTTTCACGTGAAACCACACCCCGTCGCCCGGGTCAAGGCACCACGCCCGGTGGACCCGCGCCAGGAGTCTGGAAAGATGGGGGCGACGATGACGTCGCCCCCAGGTCAGGGACCACATACGCACACCGCACATCCCAAGGAGCGGACAGATGCCCATCGCAACCCCCGAGGTCTACAACGAGATGCTCGACCGGGCGAAGGCAGGCAAGTTCGCCTACCCGGCCATCAATGTGACCTCGACCCAGACCTTGCACGCGGCGCTGCGCGGCTTCGCCGAGGCCGAGAGCGACGGCATCATCCAGATCTCCACCGGCGGTGCGGAGTTCCTGGGCGGCCAGTACGCCAAGGACATGGTCACCGGATCGGTCGCGCTCGCCGAGTTCGCGCACATCGTCGGCGAGAAGTACCCGGTCACGGTCGCGCTGCACACCGACCACTGCCCCAAGGACAAGCTCGACGGCTATGTCCGTCCGCTCCTTGAGGTCTCCCGCAAGCGGGTCGAGGCCGGTCTCAACCCGCTCTTCCAGTCGCACATGTGGGATGGCTCCGCCGAGACCCTCGCCGACAACCTGGCCATCGGCCAGGAGCTGCTGGCGCTGGCTACCGCCGCGAAGATCATTCTTGAGGTCGAGATCACCCCGACCGGCGGCGAGGAGGACGGCGTCAGCCACGAGATCAACGACTCGCTGTACACGACCGTCGACGACGCGCTGCGTACCGCCGAGGCGCTCGGTCTGGGCGAGAAGGGCCGCTACCTGCTGGCCGCTTCCTTCGGCAACGTGCACGGCGTCTACAAGCCGGGCAACGTCGTCCTCCGCCCCGAGCTCCTCAAGGACCTCCAGGAGGGCGTCTCCGCCAAGTACGGCAAGCCCGCCGGCAGCCAGCCGTTCGACTTCGTCTTCCACGGCGGCTCCGGGTCCTCCGCGGAGGAGATCGCCACCGCGCTGGAGAACGGCGTCGTGAAGATGAACCTCGACACCGACACCCAGTACGCCTTCACCCGCCCCGTGGTGGACCACATGTTCCGCAACTACGACGGCGTCCTGAAGGTCGACGGCGAGGTCGGCTCCAAGAAGACCTACGACCCGCGCACCTGGGGCAAGGCCGCCGAGGCCGGCATGGCGAAGCGCGTCACCGAGGCCTGCGCGAACCTGCGCTCCACGGGCACCCGCATCAAGTAGTAGGCACGTCCGTCACGCCGGGCCCGGTATCCCGACCAGGGGTGCCGGGCCCGGCGTATCCGCAGTCACCGTCGGATCAGCCAGGTCAGAGAGGGCACCGCACATGGGGTACGACGCGGAGTACGACTTCGACACCGCTGTCGACCGGCGCGGTTCGTGGAGCGTCCAGTGGGACGGGGTCGCGGACCGGTTCGGCGTGGCCGGGTTGCTGCCCTTCACCATCTCCGACATGGACTTCCGCTGCCCGCCCGAGGTCCTCGCCGCCCTCCACGAGCGGATCGACCACGGGGTCTTCGGCTACACCGACTGGCGGCTCGGGGAGTTCCGGGACGCGATACGCGACTGGTACGCGACCCGCTTCGACACCCGGATCGACACCGGCCGGCTCGTGTACGGGCCCTCCGTGCTCAACCAGCTCTCGCAGCTGCTGCGGATGTGGACCCACGAGGGCGACGGTGTGGTGGTTCACACCCCCACCTACGACGGCTTCACCAAGGCGGTCTCCGGCCTGGGCCGGGAGCTGCGCGGCTGCCCGGTGGACGACGACGCGGAGCTGGAGCGACAGCTCGCCCGGCCGGACAGCAAGGTCCTGCTGCTCTGCTCGCCGCACAATCCCACCGGCCGGGTGTGGACCCACGACGAACTGACCCGGTTCGCCGCACTCGCCGGGCGGTACGGCGCCGCAGTCGTCTGCGACGAGATCCACGCCGACTTCGTGCACGACGGGCACCGGCATCTGCCGTGGACCCGGTACGGGCGCGGCCGCTGGGCACTCGTCACCTCCGGCAGCAAGGCGTTCAACTTCCCGGCGCTGACCGGTTCGTACGGCATGATCGGCGACCCGGACGACCGGGCGGAGTACCTCACCCGTATGGAGACGGCTGAGGGGCTTGCCTCGCCCGCTGTGCTCTCGCTGACGGCGCACATCGCGGCCTACCGGTACGGGGCGGCCTGGCTGGACGCGGTGCGCGCGTACACCGCGGCGAATCTGTCGATGCTCGCCGAGCGGCTGGACACGGCCTTCCCCGGGCTGGGCTGGGCGCCTCCGCAGGCCGGCTATCTCGCCTGGATCGATCTGCGCCCACTGGGCATCGACAGCGCGGCGCTCCAGCGCCGGCTGATCGAGGTGGAGAAGGTGGCGATCATGCCGGGCTCGGTCTACCGGGCGGATGGGTTCGTACGGCTCAACCTGGGCTGCCCGCGGAACAAGGCGGAGGCGGGCGCCGACGCGCTCGTGCGGGCTGTCCGGGCCGTGCGGCCGTAGCCGGGAGCGCTTGCGGGCGACCACGCGACGTCGCGGCACGGCCTGGCGCGAGCGGCCGGGGGAGCGCCTGTCCGGTCCGGGGTCTGCTGCCCGTGGCAGCTGTATCCGCCGGGGCCAGGCAGACTGGCTTCCATGTCCATTCACGAGAATCTGCTCGGGGGCCCTCCCGAGACCCGTCTTCCCGACGACCCCGAACCCCGCGAGCTCCTCGCGGGTGGCACCGCCCCCGCCGATGTGGCGGCGAAGTACCCGACCTCCTCGCTCGCCTGGGCGCAGCTGGCCGACGACGCCTTCGAGCACGGGCGGGTCGTCGAGTCGTACGCCTACGCCCGTACCGGCTACCACCGCGGTCTCGACTCGCTGCGCCGGGCCGGCTGGAAGGGCCACGGCCCCGTGCCGTGGGACCACGAGCCGAACCGCGGCTTCCTGCGCGCCCTGCACGCCCTGGCCCGCGCCGCGCAGTCGATCGGTGAGCACGAGGAGTACGAGCGCTGCACGGAGTTCCTGCGTGACTCCTCGCCGGCTGCGGCGGACACGCTGGGCTGAGCCCGGCGGATTGTGTGCGGCGGCCGGTCCCCGGGGGGTTGCCCGGGGACCGGCCCACCGCGTTCCGGGAGCCGTCGGGCCGTTACGGAGGTGCCCCCATCGCGGCGCGGGCCCGCAGATCATTGCCTGTGCCAGAGCCGTTCCAGGTCGATCAGCTGTTGTTCCGAGCGTCTGTTCGGGCATGGCGGGCAAGGACCGGACACGCACGCATGTGTCCGGTCCTTGCTTGTCTTGCCGAGGAGGAGGTTTGGCGTCAATGATGAAGGTGGGGACCGGGGCCCACCTGTCGACGGAAGGGGCGGACCGCTACCTGGAGCACGACCGAGGAGACAGCGATGTCTACGCCTTCGCACGACCCCGCCCCGAACCACCACCCGGCCCCGAGCCACGCCCCGGCTTCGAGCGACCCGGCCCCGAATCTGGACTTCGCGGGGACCACCCCGTACGAGGACTACGTCCAGGCGGACGTCCTCACCCACCTCCAGCATCTGCGTTCCGACGATCCGGGCGAGATGGTCTTCCTGGTGACCACCCAGGTCATGGAGCTGTGGTTTACCGTGATCGTCCATGAGTGGGAGACCGCGGCGGCAGCCCTGCGCGGTGACGATCTGCCGGCCGCCCTCGCCGCCCTGAAGCGCTCCACGTACGAACTGCAGTCGCTCAACGACTCCTGGCGGCCGCTGGCCCAGCTCACGCCCGCACAGTTCAACGCGTACCGCGGTGCGCTCGGCGAGGGGTCGGGCTTCCAGTCCGCGATGTACCGCAGGCTGGAGTTCCTGCTGGGCGATAAGTCCGCTTCGATGCTGGTCCCGCATCGCGGAGCGCCGCGGGTCCACGCCGAGCTGGAGAAGGCGCTCCAGGAGCCGAGCCTGTACGACGAGGTGCTGCGGTTCCTCGCCCGGCACGGGCAGCCGGTGCCCGCCGCCGTGCTTGAGCGCGATCTCTCTGCGAAGTACGAGCCGTCGCCGGAGGTCGAGGCCGTCTGGACCGCGGTGTACACGGGGGAGCAGGACTCCCCGCTGGTACAGCTCGGCGAGGGGCTGACCGATGTCGGCGAACTGGTGTGGCGCTGGCGCAACGACCATCTGGTCGCGACCCGCAGGGCGATGGGGTCCAAGACCGGCACGGGCGGCTCGGCCGGGGTCGCCTGGCTGGAGAAGCGCGCCGCGAAGAGCGTGTTCCCCGAGCTGTGGACGGCACGCAGCCATGTCTGACCCAGCCACCCGGCAGGACCCGGCCACCCGGCAGGACCCGGCGACCCGGCAGGACCCGGCGACCCGGCAGGACCCGGCCACCCGGCAGGACCCGGCGACCCGGCAGGACCCGGCGACCCATGGCGAAGCCCCGGCGGTGCCGCATTCGCCGATGCCCCCGACGACCTCGATGCCCCCGACGACCTCGATGTCCCCGTCCACCGCGATCCCCCCGACGACCGAGGACCAGCTGATGAAGCCCGCACCGGTGCAGTCCGAGCCCGACCTGTCCGCCCTGCCCGGCCCCTCAGCCCCGTCCGCCCTGTCGGACCTGTCCGACCTGGCCCGCCGGGCCGCCGAGCTCGACGCCGCCGACGAACTGGCCCCGCTCCGGCAGCTGTTCACCGTCGCCCCCGGCACGGTCTACCTCGACGGCAACTCCCTCGGCGCCCTGCCCCGGCACGTTCCCGCGCGGATGCAGGAGGTCATCACCCACGAGTGGGGTGCGATGGGCATCCGCTCCTGGGAGGAGTCCGGCTGGTGGACCGCGCCGGAGCGCATCGGTGACAGGATCGCGCCGCTCGTCGGTGCGGCGCCCGGCACCGTGGTCGTCGGCGACTCGACAAGCGTCAACGTCTTCAAGGCACTTGTGGCAGCGGTCCGGCCGGCCGGGGACGACCGAGACGAGATCCTGGTCGACGCCGCGACCTTCCCGACGGACGGCTACATCGCCGCGTCGGCGGCCCGGATGACCGGCCGGCGGATCGTCCCGTACGCACCGGGCGACCCGGTCGGCCCCCGTACCGCCGCCGCCCTGGTCAACCATGTCGACTACCGCACAGGACGGCTGCACGACCTGCCCGCCGTGACCGCCGCCGTGCACGCGGCGGGCGCGGCGGTCGTCTGGGATCTCTGCCACAGCGCGGGTGCGCTGCCGGTCGGGCTGGCGGCCCACGGCGTCGACTTCGCGGTCGGCTGCACCTACAAGTACCTGAACGGCGGGCCGGGTTCGCCCGCCTTCCTGTACGTGCGCCCGGACCTCCAGGCCTCTTTCGACTCCCCGCTGCCGGGCTGGAACTCGCACCAGGACCCGTTCGGCATGGAGCCCGGATACACCCCGGCCGACGGCGCCCCGCGCGGCCGGGTCGGCACCCCCGACATCCTCTCGATGCTCGCGCTGGAGTCGGCGCTCGATGTATGGGACGGGGTGTCGGTCGAGGCGGTCCGGACCAAGTCACTCGCCCTGACGGACTTCTTCCTGGAGTGCGTGAACCTCGAATCGGTGACCCCGGCCATCCACGAACAGCGGGGCAGCCAGGTGTCGCTGAGGTGCGAGAACGCCGGGGCGGTCATGAAGGAGCTGATCGCCCGCGGCGTCGTCGGTGACTTCAGGCCGCCGGACATCCTGCGCTTCGGGTTCACCCCGCTCTACGTCAGTTTCGGCGATGCGCTGCGTGCCGCGCGCGTTCTGGGGGAGGTACTGGCCTGATAGCGTCCCCGCTGGTCAGGGCAATCCGGCCCGCACAGAGAGAGGTTGAAGCCGTATGTCGGACGACGCAGAGGCCGATTCGGTCCTCGCGCATCCCGCAGTCGCCCCCGATGCCACCGCTGCGTACGGCGAACACCCCGACCAGGCCGTGGACTTCTACGCCCCGCACGGCGGCGAGGGGCCGGTCCCGCTCGTCGTCGTGCTGCACGGCGGCTCCTGGCGGCAGCGGTACGACCGCGGGCACATCTCTCCGTTCGCGGCCTTCCTGGCCCGCCGGGGCTTCGCGGTAGCCAGTGTCGAGTACCGGCGGGGCGGTGCCGAGGAGGCGAGCGCCGGCCGGTGGCCCGACACCCTCGATGACGTCGCCGCCGCCCTGGACGCGCTGCCCGATCTCGTACCGTCCGGCCTGCCGCGTGCCGACCTGCGCCGGACGGTCCTCACCGGGCACTCGGCCGGCGGGCACCTCGCGCTGTGGGCGGCCGCCCGGCACGTACTGCCGCCCGAGGCGCCGTGGCACCGTTCCACGCCGCCCTTCCGTGGGGTGGTCGCGCTGGCCCCGCTCGCACACTTCGCCCTCGCCCGTGAGCTGGGGGTGTGCGAGGGCGCAGTGGAGCAGTTCCTGGCGTCCGCCGACACGGCAGCGGCAGGCACAGCGGGCGCGGACACCACAGCCGTGGTCCGTGCGCAGTGGGCGGACCCGTCCGCTCTGCTCCCCACCGGCATCGCGACCACGGTCGTCCAGGGCCGGGACGACACCACCGTTCCGCCGCAGCTCGCCGACGCGTACGCGGACGCGGCGGCCAAGGAGGGCGAGCTGGTCGGCGTGACACTGCTCGACGGCGTCGGGCACTACGCGCCGATCGACCCGGCGGCCGACGCCTGCGCGGTGGTCGTCGCGGAGATCGAGCAACTGGCCTGGTGAGGACCGGCGCCCGTCGGCAGCACAACTGACCTCAATGAGGTCCGTCCCCCACCGGTAGTACCTGAGGAGGACCTCCCAGGTTCCGCATCAGTGCGGACGACCGGGACGGCGCCGCCGCCTACCGTGGTGCTGTGACCGATACAGAGACGCGGAGCCCAGAGCTACGACTGGCCCAGGGAGTCCTGGCGGGCCTGCGCCAGGACCTCTTCAACGATGCCTTCGCCTACCGCCCGCTGCAGCCGATGCGGACGGACGGACCGCTGACCAGGCGGTTGCCCGGCCGGATACGGGCCCGCGCGAGGTGGATCCCGCACGCGGTGGTGCTGGGCTTCGCCCTGATCACGCTGCTGCTGGCCGCCCACGGCACCGTCAGCTTCGAAGGGCCCCTGTCTCTCCTGACCGGTCTGATCTCGGCCGCTGCGGTCGTGATGACCCTGGTCAGGCCGGTCGGCGCCTGGTGGGTGTCGCTGGCGTCCGCCCCCGTCGTCAGCCTGCTCGGCAGCAGCTGGGGGTCCTGGCCCTGGCCCGACAGCGTCTTCCTCGCGCATCTCGTGGTGGTGACCGTGGTCGCGGCCAGGACCAGTCCGCGGACCGCCGCCTGGATGTGGGCGGGTACGGCGCTGTACGGGTTCCTCACGGGGGCGGTGGTGGGCCCTGTCGATATGAACGGCTCCAACATGGCGCTGATGCTGTTCCTCTCCGCGGTCGCCCTCCTCGTCACCACGACGGTGCAGGTCCGCCGCGAGGCGCACCGCGAGGTCACCGCCCAGCAGACGGTCACCGCCATCGAACGCGACCGGCGCACCCTGCTGGAGGAGCGCACCACCATCGCCCGTGAGCTGCACGACGTCGTCGCCCACCACATGTCGGTGGTCGCCATCCAGGCCGAGGCCGCCCCGTACCGGGTGACCGATCCGCCGCCCGAGCTGACCAGGTCGTTCGAGGTGATCAGGGAGAACGCGGTGGCGGCCCTGACGGAGCTGCGCCGGGTGCTCGGCGTCGTACGGGCCGAGGACTACGAGGCGCCGGACGCCCCGCAGCCCACCCTCGCCGAACTCGAAGGGCTGCTCACCAACGTCCGGGAGGCGGGCCTCGCCGTGGAGAAGACCGTGACCGGCGCGGTACGTGAACTCCCGCAGGGCGTCGAGCTGTCGGCGTACCGCATCATCCAGGAGGCGCTGAGCAACACGCTGCGCCACGCGCCGGGCTCGCAGGCCCGGGTGGAGATCAGTTACGTCCTGGGCGGGCTCGGTCTGCGCGTGATCAACGGGCCGCCGCAGGGCCTTGTCAAGCCTTCCCCGGGAGCCGGCCACGGCCTCACCGGGATGCGGGAGCGGGTCACCATGCTGAACGGTGAGATCACCACGGAGAGCACGGAGGACGGCGGTTACGAGATAGCCGCGTTCATCCCGGTGCAGCGTTCCGCGGAGGAGTCCGAATGACGGCCGCGCCGGCCATCAGAGTCCTGATCGTCGACGACCAGATGATGGTGCGCGAGGGGTTCTCGGTCCTGCTCAACGCGATGCCGGACATCGAGGTGATCGGCGAGGCGGTCAACGGTGTCGAGGCGGTGGCCCAGGTGGCGGCCCTGCGCCCGGACGTGGTCCTGATGGACATCCGGATGCCCGAGCTGAACGGCATCGAGGCGACCCGCGAGATCGTCGCGGCGGACGAGGCGGCGAAGGTGCTGGTCCTGACCACCTTCGACCTCGACGAGTACGTCTACCAGGCGCTGCGCGCGGGGGCGTCGGGCTTTCTGCTGAAGGACGCGTCGGCCCGCCAACTGGCCGATGGCGTAAGGGTGGTGGCGGCCGGCGAGGCGCTGCTCGCCCCCACGATCACCAAGCGACTGATCGTCGAGTTCTCCCGGCTGTCGGACACCCCGAGGCAGCCCTCGCTCGCCCGGGTCGAGGAACTCACGGAGCGCGAGAGTGAGGTGCTGGTGCTGATCGCGCAGGGCCTGTCGAACGCGGAGATCGCCTCCCGGCTGATCGTCGCCGAGTCCACCATCAAAACGCACGTGAGCCGGATCCTGGTGAAACTCGGCCTGCGGGACCGGACCCAGGCGGCGGTCTTCGCATACGAGACCGGGCTGGTCAGGCCGGGGTAGCGATCACTCGAACGGGCGATCGTCGCGGGTTCGGGCCCGGATCGGCGTCCGCCTGGCGACACTGGTGCTCGCACAGAAGGGGGTGCAAGATGACGGTTATGGCAGAGCGCACGTCTCAGATCACGGTCGAGGAATTCGAGAAGATCGCCAAGTTCTCGGCTACGGAGTCCGATGCCGTCAGGCTGGAGTTCATCGACGGTCGGATCGGAGACAGCGGAGTGCCGGACGGGGATCACAACGAGATCTGGATGTGGCTGCAGGGAATCTGTATGCAGCACCGGCCCGAACTCGGACTGTACGGCGGTGACCAGGGTCTGAAGGTCGAGTCGTACCGTAACGGCAGGGCGCGTCCGGACGGTTCTCTTGCCCCGCGGGGCAACTTCGCGGGGCAGGGTGAGTGGGCGGATCCGGACGGTGTGCTGATGACCGTCGAGATCACTTCGTACGACCGTGACACCGACCGCCGGGACCGCAAGGAGAAGCCCGTCGCCTACGCCGGCGCCGGGATTCCCGTCTATCTGCTGGTCGACCGCGAGGCCGGTGCCGTCACGGTGTTCAGTGCGCCGGACCCGGAAGGCGGCGGCTACCGCGACAGTCACACCGTCAAGTTCGGCGAAGTGCTCATGCTGCCCGACCCGGTGGGTATCGAGCTCGACACCGAAGTGCTCCAGAACTACGTGCGCTGACCCCCCGGGGTGAGGGACCCGCCCCCTCACCCGTTCATGTCCCTCCGCCGCAGTGCCGTCAGGCCCCCTGCCACCGGCGCCGCCGTGAGCAGCAGCAGGATCACCACCGGTGACCAGGCCATCTCCGCGCCGGGCACTGGAACTCCCGCAGCCGGTCCTGGGCCAGCCGCGACATGGTCATCAAGCGCTGGGAGGACGCCCTGCGCGAAGGCGTCGCGAACCTGGGGCCCGACTCCCCGCAGGGCTGCGGCTGGGGGGAGACGCTGGCCTTCTTCGAGTTCCTGCACGGGGAACTGGCGGCGCTGATGGAGCGCTGGAACGTGGAGTGCGAGAAGCGCTTCGGCTGACGGTTACGGGGCGGCCTTCCCCGTCGTCCTGCACCGCGACCGCGACCGCGGGCAGCGTCAGCCGCCGCTCCACCGTCCTACACCGCGACCGCGGGCAGCGTCAGCCCCCAGACCCCCGCCCGCACCATCCACGTCCGGGTCCGCACCGGGCCGCCCACCAGACCGTCCCTGCGGTACCGGAAGTCCGCCCCGGAAACGGTCACCGCCAGCGCCTCGGCCGTCAGCCGGTCACCGGAGAGCAGCTCGATGGTCACCTCCGCCTTCCCCGCGCCGCCCCGCGACGAGACCCGGACGTCCGTGACCGGCCGGTCCAGATCGGCCAGCAGGACGCCGTCCGCCTCCACCCGCAGCCGCTGCACCCGGGGCGCCTCCGGCGCGGGCGCAGGCCCGACGAGGGTCCGTACGAGCGAGCGGCAGGCGCCCCACACCGAGTGCGCCCCTTCGTCGTCCGCGCCCGGCAGCCCGGAGCGCGGGGCCGGCACCGGGATCCGCAGATCGCCCAGCACCACCGCGTCGCTGTCGTCCACCAGCAGGTCCAGCCAGCGCACCGCGCCGTCGAGCACCGACCGCGCCGCGGCCACCGCACCCACCGGGACACCCAGCGACCGCGCCAGCTCCAGCGCGGGGGCCGGGCCGACCGGCACCAGGGACAGGGCGCCGCGTGCCCGGTCGGGCTCGCGGTGCAGCAGGGTCACCGCTCTGAGCAGCGCCCGGTCGTCGCCGACCACCACGAGGCGCCGGTGACCGCGTCTCGCGAGCGCCCGCGCGAACTCCTCCGGCCCCTCGGGCAGACAGATCTTGGCGTGTGCGCCGGCGCACAGCACGTCCTTCGCGATCCGTACGGATTCGCCGTCCGCACGGCGGGCGACCGGGTCGATGACCACCAGCAGCTGATGCTCGGTGCTCGCTGGGGGATCTGGAGCCGACACCTCGGTCCTTCCTCGGGTAGCATCTTTGTGCAAGAGCCCCTTGCGCTATTGCGCCAGGGGCTTCGTCTATTCCGGGGCAGCCGGTTCGACGGTTCAGGTATCGGCGTACGCCAGACGTGCGCCCCCTGACCTTGGACATGCCCCGCCCGGAAGGGGTGTACGCCTGTGCCCGCACTTGTGCTGCTCGGTGCTCAGTGGGGTGACGAGGGCAAGGGAAAGGCCACCGACCTCCTCGGTGGATCCGTGGATTACGTGGTGCGCTACCAGGGCGGCAACAATGCCGGCCACACGGTCGTCGTAGGCGACCAGAAGTACGCGCTCCACCTCCTCCCTTCCGGAATCCTCTCACCGGAGTGCACTCCGGTGATCGGTAACGGAGTCGTCGTCGACCCAGCGGTCCTGCTCTCCGAGCTGAGCGGGCTGAACGACCGCGGCGTGGACACGTCCAAGCTGCTGGTCAGCGGTAACGCGCATCTGATCACGCCGTATCACACCACGGTCGACAAGGTGACGGAACGGTTCCTCGGCAAGCGGAAGATCGGCACCACCGGCCGGGGCATCGGCCCGGCCTACGCCGACAAGATCAACCGTGTCGGTATCCGCGTCCAGGACCTCTACGACGAGTCGATCCTGGAGCAGAAGGTCGAGGCCGCGCTCGACGGCAAGAACCAGATCCTCGCCAAGCTCTACAACCGGCGCGCGATCGAGGCCGGCCAGATCGTCGAGGAGCTGCTCGGCTACGGCGAGCAGATCCGCCCGTACGTCGCGGACACCGCGCTCGTCCTGAACAAGGCGCTGGACGAGAACAAGGTCGTCCTCATGGAGGGCGGCCAGGGCACGCTCCTGGACGTCGACCACGGCACGTACCCCTTCGTCACGTCGTCCAACCCGACCGCGGGCGGCGCCTGCACCGGTACCGGCGTCGGCCCGACGAAGATCACCCGGGTCATCGGCATCCTCAAGGCGTACACCACGCGGGTGGGCGCCGGACCGTTCCCGACCGAGCTCTTCGACGAGGACGGCGACAAGCTGCGCTCGATCGGCCACGAGTACGGCGTCACGACCGGCCGCGACCGCCGCTGCGGCTGGTTCGACGCGGTCATCGCGCGCTATGCGACGCGGGTGAACGGGCTGACCGACTTCTTCCTCACCAAGCTCGACATCCTCACGGGCTGGGAGCAGATCCCGGTGTGCGTGGCGTACGAGATCGACGGCAAGCGCGTCGACGAGCTGCCGTTCAGCCAGACGGACTTCCACCACGCGAAGCCGGTCTACGAGTACCTGCCCGGCTGGACCGAGGACATCACCAAGGCGAAGACCTTCGCCGACCTGCCGAAGAACGCGCAGGCGTACGTGAAGGCGCTGGAGGAGATGTCCGGCGCACCGATCTCGGCGATCGGTGTGGGCCCGGGCCGGACCGAGACGATCGAGATCAACTCGTTCATCTGACGGACCTGAGAGGGACCGCGGGCGCACTGTGCGGCGGCCGACCTGTTGCTGTGGTGACGGGGCGGCCGCCGTCGCGCGTCCGGCCGCCCGGGCGAGGTGGTGTGATTACTCTGTCCGCCGCCCGGGCGATAGCTTGCCCGGATGACTGAACTAGGTTCCGCCTCCTGGCCACCCGTCCCGGTCAAGACCGAGCGCCTCGTGCTCCGCGAGTCCGAGGCCCGGGACCGTGCGGCGACCATCGAGCTGCTCGCCTCGCCGGAGGTGGGCGCCTACCTGGGCGGCCCTCGGCCGCGTGCTGAGTTGGAGCGCGCGTTGCCCGAGATACCCGGGAGACATCCGGGCCTTTTCGTGGTCGAGCTCGACGGGGCGATGATCGGCACCATCGAGCTCAATTGGCGCGGCCCGGAGCAGCGGAGTCGTGTCCGTCCGGATCTGCCCGCGCTCGGTTACCTGTTCCTGCCGGATGCCTGGGGACACGGGTACGCCGCAGAGGCGTGCGCGGCGGCGCTCGGCTGGTTCGCCGACGCGCTTCCCGGCCAGCCCGTGGTGCTCTTCACCCAGACCGCCAACGCCCGCTCGATGCGCCTCGCGGCGAAGCTGGGGTTCACCGAGGCGGAGCGGTTCGAGGCGTGGGGCGCCGAACAGTGGTGCGGCGTGTGGTCCCCGGCCACGCCGTAGGCTGGCCGAGGTCGTCGGGCGGAACGGAACTGCCCTGGCGAGGGAGGGAACTCGTGCCTGTCAGAAAGCCGTCCACGGAGCGGCAGCGACGTCTCGGTGCTGAGCTGCGCAGGATGCGGGAGCATGTCGGGCTCTCGCTCACCGACGCGGCCGCGCTGCACCGCGTGGACAAGACAGCGATCAGCAACACCGAGTCCGCCCGATTCGGCGTCAGCGCTGACCGCGTACGCGTCTGGGCGAGCAACTACTCCTGCCCCGACCAGGCTTACGTGGATGCCCTGGCGGACATGGCCAGGGAGCGCGCCGGGGCGAACTGGTGGGACGAGTTCCGGGACTCGATCGCCTCGTTCATGCTCGACCTCGTGGAGCTGGAGCATCACGCCGTCTCGCTGCGCCATGTGCAGATCACACACCTGCCCGGCCTGTTGCAGCATGAGGACTACGCCCGCGCCGTGTTCGGGGAGGCGGTCCCGCCGTTGACCCGCGAGGCGATGGATCTTCACGTGGAATTCCGGATGCGGCGTCGGGCACTGCTCGACCGGCCGAGTCCACCCGACTGTTCGTTTCTCCTCCACGAGGCCGCGCTGCGGATGCTATTCGGCGACCGAGCGGTAGTGCGCGGGCAGTTGGGAGAGCTGTTGAAGTGGTCGGAGCGGGACGAGGTGACGCTGCGCGTCATTCCTTTCGCTGCCGGAGGATTCCCCAGCGCGGGGAGCTCGACGATGTACGCGAGTGGTCCGGTCCGGCAGCTCGACACGGTGCAGATCGATGTGCCCGATGGCCTCACCTTTCTCGATGCCGAGACCCATCTGACGAACTACCGTGCGGTGTTGGATCGTATGGAGACACGGGCGCTGGAGCCTGGGCGGTCACGTGACTTCATTCGCAAGGTGCTGCACGAGCTATGAGAGCTTGAGGGTCGTGGACATTCAGTGGCGTAAGTCTTCGTTCTCGGAACAAGCGGGCAACTGCCTCGAACTTGCCATTGTCGACGGCGAGGTCCTGATGAGGGAAAGCGACGACCCTGCGGTGATCATCCGGACAACTCCCGTGAAGCTGGCGGCATTTCTGGCGGGAGCCAAGTCAGGCGAGTTCGACGACTTGGTGTGATGGCGCGGGGCGCTCCTCGCATATGCCGGTCTGCACATCTTGCGCATCAATGTTGATGCGGCAGCACTTTTGTGGCTAACCTGACGTCGGACGGTAGCCGCCTGGTTACCGTCTGGACCGGAGTGCCCCGGCGGTGTCATCAGCACCCCGGGGCATGGCCAACGCCACAGAGGAGCGTCAGCATGTTCCACCGTATCCGCACTCATCTCGCGCGAAGGCGCGTACCCCTGAACCTGGTGCCCGCCCCGCTCCCCTCCGCGTCCGCGCAACGCCCCCTGCGGCTGCCGCGTACCAGCCTCTGCGCGATCGACGTCGAGCGCCGCACCCGCCGTACCGCGATGCGGCTCGCGCTCGACGGGATCGTGGTCGTGGCAGGGGCGGGTCAGGCGTGCAGCGTCGGTGCCCTCGTGCTCAGGACGACGGGAGCGGCGGCCTGATGAGTGCGGACCAGGTACGGGTGAGCCGGGTGCCCAGCAAGCCCGTGCGGCGGGAGGCGGACGGGTCGCTCTCCATCGACCTGTGGCTGCGCCGCGACGGGGCCTTCGAGGCCGACGCCGCGCTGCGGCTGACGCCCGCCGAGGCCGAGACGCTGCACGCCCAGCTGTGTTACGCGCTCGATGACACCACCGCTGCCCTGATCACCCCGGCGACGAACCAGCCCGACTGCCGAAAGGCAGTCCTCGTCACGCGCCGCCAAGCCTGAGAGGTGCAATTCCCGGGCCCCGCGATTCCCATGCCGCAGCGGAGTTGTGGCGCCCGGGGAGTGGCTCACCGCTTCACAGCCCGCAGGATCACGAACTTCGGGTCGCTCGTCACGACCCGGCAGTTGCCGAACGTCTGCTGGAGCATGACGTGGTAGCTGAGGTGCCGGTTGCCGACGACCCATAGTTCGCCCCCCGTCCGCAGCGCCTCGCGCGCGCCGCGGAACATCCGCCGGGACGTCTGGTCGCTGGTCGCCTGGTGGGTGTGGAACGGCGGGTTGTTCAGTACGAGGTCCACCGAGCCCGCCTCGACGCCCGCGAAGGTGTCGCCGATGCGGAACTCGGCCGGGGCGTCGGGGCCGAGGTTCTTCCGGAAGGTGGCCTCGGCCGATGCGACCGCCTGGAACGACTCGTCGGTGAAGATCACTTCGGCCCGCGGGTTCGCCAGCGCGACGGCCGTGCCGACGACTCCGTTGCCGCACCCCAGGTCGACCACCCGCTCAGGGCCCTCGTGCTGCGGCAGGTGCGGCAGGAAGAAACGGGTACCGATGTCGAGGCGTTCGGCGCAGAAGACCCCCGCGTGGTTGACGACGGTCCGCCCCGAAGCAGCACCGACGCCGGCCGGCAGCTCGTAACTCCGCGGCCAGGGGCTGGGACCCGGGGCGAGCGACGGGTCGGGGGTGCAGAAGATCAGCCGGGCCTTCTTCACGGCGAGGGATGTCTTCGTGACCCCGATGATCTGCTCGAAGAGCTTGAGGGTCGAGGTGTGGATCTCCTTGACCATGCCGGTGCCGACGACGACGGTCCCGGCATGCACGGCGGGTGCGAGCCGGTGCAGCTGGTCCTCAAGGAGCGCGAGGCTCTTCGGGACCCGGACGATCAGCAGGTCGATGCGCTCAGGCGGCACGTCCTGCGTGGAGAGCAGCCGCACGGAGCCGGAGCCGATCCCGTTCCGTTCCAGGTTGGCGCGGGTCGCCTCCTGCCCGAGGAAGGAGTCGGTGATCTGGACGACCTCCCCGGCCCCGCCCGCCGCACCAGCGAGCGCGGTGGTGAGCGCCCCCCACCGGTCACCGGCCACGACGGTGGTTGGCGGGCCGGTGACCGTGGCGGCGATCCCGTTCTCCTCCAGATGGCGCAGGAGATATTCGTCAGCGGCGTCCCAGGCGCGCAGCTGGTCGCGGGGGTCCTCGGGGAACCGGGTGAGGGCGAGCGAGCCTGATGACGTCGGCAAATGGTTCATTGCCGACCAGGCTAGCGGTCTCAGGAAGCGGCCGTCTTCTCGGCCAGTTTCCGGAATTCGCCCAGGTCGTAATTTGCCAGGGTGGAGTCCAGGTTGGTGAGTGCGCCCAGGTGCTCGACGAAGCCCTTGGGGTCGTACTCGATCTGGAGCGTTACCCGGCTAGTGGTGTCGCTGAGGTGGTGGAAGGTGACCACACCGGCGTGGTGGACCCCCTCGATGGTCCGCCAGGCGATCCGGTCCTGCGGCACGACCTCGGTGAGCTCGGCGACGAAGTTCTTGTCGGCGCCCGGCAGCTCCAGCTGCCAGGCGAAGCGCTTCCCGTCCATCGGCTCGACGAGGCGTACGTGGCTCAGGAAGGCGGGCCAGCGGGTGACGTCGCTCCACAGGGCCCAGCTCACGGCGACCGGGGCATTGATGTCCACGGTTTCGACCAGCGATGACGACATGTGTGCCTCTCTTCGTTCGTGGGCTCGTGCTTCACGGGACCGGCTACCCGGAGACCGACCGGCCACACGGAACGGCTGTACGCGCGAGGCTCTTCGGGGCCCGGACGGTCAGGAGACCGGTCCGCTGGGGCGCGTCCTGCGCGGCGAGCAACTGCACGGCGTCGCAAGCGATCTCCTTCCGCCCCAGGCGCGCGACTGGGCGCGGTGGCCGGCCGCCTCAGGAGGCGGCCGCCTTCTCGGCTGGTGTGAGTGAGAACTGCGTTCACACCGCGATGACGTCGACGCCCTCCTCCAGGCCCTTGAAGTCGTCAGCATTCCGTGTGTAGAGCGGCAGGCCCTGAGCTGCGGCTGTGGCGGCGATCATCAGGTCCATCCGGCGGGGACGGACATCACGCTTCGCCCGGAGGGTGAGAGCGACGAGCGTGCCGAATCTGCGGGACGCCTCCCGGTCGAAGGGAACGACCGCAAACTCCCCTTCGACATCCGCAAGGCGCTGCGCTCGCGCCATCATCTCCACCGGGTCCCTCGTCATCGCCACCCCCTGGGCCAACTCCGCGAGGACGATCGAGGAGACGGCCGCCTCCACGGGGAGCAAGCCTGGGTCGATCACCGGCAGATCGATGACCACACATGTGTCCAGCAGCCCGCGCGGCCGCCTGCGGGTCACGTGCGGTCCCATGGATTCTCGTCGTCACCGACACGCTCCTCGGCGCCGAAGAACTCATCGGCCTCCGCGCGCATCCGAGCGGCGTCGACCTGCGGAGCCCGTCGCCATTTCCGCTGGAGCTCCTCCACCGGGACAAAGCGACGCCGGGCAGCGAGGGGGCGCACCTCGGCGATCTCATTGCCATTACGGGTGATGTGGTACGTCTCACCTGCCTCGACATCGTCGAGTACTGCCTTGGAGTGCGCGGCCAGTTCCCGTTGGGTGATGGTCTTCATGGAGCCAGCGTAACGCGCCGTAATGCAGTGTGCTACGCGGTTCCCGGTGCTGTCCGGTCGGCAGGGTCAGTCCTGCTTGGTGTACGTCAGCCTGTCGCCGGTCGCGGTGTTGACTCGGCGCAGGGTGCCGTCCGGCAGCAGGGTCAATTCCGTTGCCTCACCTGGATCGCAGGACGATTTCGGCTTTCCCGCGGTGACGGTCGACGGGCCGATCTCCAGCGGTGAGCCCTCCGCCCCGGCCTGCGCCAGCTCGGCCTTGAAGACGCAGTGGTAGCCGTCGCCGTCGGCGGTGAGGGAGAGGACCGTGTCGCCCGCCTCGCCCTGCCGTATGACCAGCCTGCGGGGGTTGCTGCCCGAGGCGCTGGGCACCGAGCCCTTCCAGGTGCCGAGGTACGCGTCCGGGACCGTGCCGGATGAGTGGGGCGGCGCGGAGGCGTTCGAGGTGTCCGGTGTCGCCGGCGAGCCGTCCCCGGCCGCGTCCTGGGGGCCGGTGGTGGAGTGGGACGCCGGGTCCTTCGGGCCGTTGCTGTCCGTGTTCATGACTGCGTACACCGAGCCGCCCGCGCCGACCGCCACTATCAGGGCCACCACGATCAGGGCGACCGTCCAGCGGCTGCTGCGGTCCGATGGCCCGGGTGCCGGCGCCGGGGTGTAGTAGCTGTATCCGGGCTGCGGCGGGGGCGGGGTCCGTGGATACGGGGCCTGTGGGTACGGGGATTGCGGATGGGCGTACGCGGTGGCGGCGGGATTGTCGCCGGGCGCGGGATCGCCGTTGTCGGACGTGGGACGCCCGTGCTCCGACGGTGGCTCCGGATCCGGCTCCGGTGGGGACTGCGCGTCCGGAAGCGCCCCCTGCCCCGAGCCCTCCCCCTCCCCAGGGTCGGGGTCCTCAGCATCCAGTAACCGGACCGCATGGCACCCCAGTTGGGCGACCAGGGGGGCGGGCAGCCAGGGGCTGCCCGGCGTGGGCTCGTCCGTGCGCTCCAGGATCCGGGCGAGCGTGGGCCGGGCCGCCGGGTCCTTGCGGAGGCAGTCGGCCACCAGGTCCCGCAGGCTCTCGGGCAGCTTTCCGAGGTCCGGCGGCTCCTGCGCGATCCGGAACATCAGCGCGTGCACCCCGCTCTCGGCGGTGCCGAACGGCAGCACCCCGCAGGCCGCGTACGCCAGCACCGTCCCGAGACAGAAGACGTCGCAAGCCGGAGTGATCCGGTCGCCGCGTATCTGCTCGGGAGCCATGAAGCCGGGGGAGCCGACCAGCGCGCCCGTCCGCGTCAGGCCGCTGTCCGACATCGTCTCCAGCGCGCGGGCGATCCCGAAGTCGATCACGCGCGGGCCGTCGATGGTGACCAGCACGTTCGACGGCTTGAGGTCGCGGTGGACCAGACCGGCCGCGTGGATGTCCGCCACGGCGTGGGCCAGGCCCGAGCCGAGAATCCGTACCGACCGCTCGGGCAGCGGTCCGTGCGCACCGGCGACCACGGAGTGGAGGCTGGGGCCCGCGACGTACCCGGTGGCGACCCACGGGGCCGGCGCCTCGGTGTCCGCGTCCAGAACGGGAGCGGCCCACGGCCCGGCGACCCGTCGTGCCGCCCGCACCTCCAGGCGGAAGCGGTCGCGGAACTCGTCGATCTCGGCCAGTTCCTCCCGGACGAGCTTGACCGCGACCGTACGGCCACGGTCCGAGCGCGCCAGATAGACCTGGCCCATTCCGCCCGTCCCGAGCCGCCCCAGCAGCCGGTATGCGCCGATATGGTGTGGATCGCCCGGCTGGAGCTTCTCCATGGCTGTGCCGCCTCCCCAAGGCCGCGCCACCGCGCGCCCGCTGGAGGCGAGGATAGTGCGCTCCGCGCGAGGCGCCGGTATGGCCGGGAGATCCGGGCCTGCAGACCATGCGGACCATTCCGTGACGGCGGACCGCCCGCCCGTTCCGTAACAGCGCCCCTGCCGGCTTTCCCGTTTGTCCGGCGGGGCGACATCCTGCCGACGAATGCCGCCGAGTCCATACAAGATGGCCATGTGCGTCCCGACCTGCGGCTCTCTACGCTGGGACGCATGACCCCTCAGACCCCGCAGCCCGATCCCCGTGCAGGGGCGGCCGTCAAGGCCGCCGACCGTGCGCATGTTTTCCACTCCTGGTCCGCCCAGGACCTGATCGACCCGCTCGCCGTCGCCGGTGCCGAGGGTTCGTACTTCTGGGACTACGAGGGCAACCGGTACCTCGACTTCACCAGTGGCCTCGTCTTCACCAACATCGGCTACCAGCATCCGAAGGTCGTCGCCGCGATCCAGGAGCAGGCGGCGAAGATGACGACGTTCGCCCCCGCCTTCGCGGTCGAATCGCGCTCCGAGGCCGCACGCCTCATCGCCGAGCGCACCCCCGGCGACCTCGACAAGATCTTCTTCACCAACGGCGGCGCCGAGGCGGTCGAGAACGCCGTCCGCATGGCCCGGCTGCACACCGGCCGCGCGAAGGTGCTGAGCGCCTACCGCTCGTACCACGGCGGCACCGCCACCGCGATCAACCTCACCGGCGACCCGCGCCGCTGGGCGTCGGACACGGCCTCGGCGGGTGTGGTGCACTTCTGGGCGCCGTTCCTCTACCGCTCGCCGTTCTACGCGAGCACCGAGGCCGAGGAGAGCGCCCGCGCCCTCCAGCACCTTGAGGACACCATCGCGTACGAGGGTCCGCAGTCGGTGGCCGCGATCATCCTCGAAACCATTCCGGGCACGGCGGGCATCATGACCCCGCCGCCCGGCTACCTCGCGGGCGTCCGGGAGATCTGCGACCGGTACGGCATCGTCTTCATCCTCGACGAGGTGATGGCGGGCTTCGGCCGGACCGGCACCTGGTTCGCCGCCGATCTCTTCGACGTCACCCCCGACCTGCTGACCTTCGCGAAGGGCGTCAACTCGGGGTACGTCCCGCTGGGCGGCGTGGCGATCTCCGGCAAGATCGCCGAGACGTTCGCCAAGCGCCCCTACCCGGGCGGGCTCACCTACTCCGGCCACCCGCTGGCCTGCGCGGCGGCCGTCGCGACGATCAAGGCCATGGAGGAGGAGGACATCGTCGGTCAGGCAGCCCGCCTCGGCACGGATGTCCTGGCCCCGGCCCTGGCGGACCTGGCCGCACGGCACCCGTCGGTCGGCGAGGTGCGCGGCGTGGGCGCGTTCTGGGCGCTGGACCTCGTACGGAACAGGGAGACGCACGAGCCCCTGGTCCCGTACAACGCGACGGGCGAGGCCAACGCGCCGATGGCGGCGTTCGGCGCGGCGGCGAAGAAGCACGGTCTCTGGCCCTTCATCAACATGAACCGCACGCACGTGGTGCCCCCGTGCAACATCACCGACGCGGAGGCGAAGGAGGGCCTGGCGGCCCTGGACGCGGCGCTGTCGGTGGCCGACGAGCACGTGGTCGCGTAGCGGGACCGAGTCGCGTAACGGGACTCACAGTCGGCGGGGGACGGGGGCGCTCAGCGCCTCAGCGTCCCCCGCACGTCTTCCGGTACGCCACCGACGGCAGGTAGGTCCGCCACTGCGCGCGCGACAGCCCGCCGGCCGCTCGCGCGCACACCTCGGCGGCGACCCGCCCCGGTCGCAGCTCCACGGTGCGCGATGCGGTGAGTGAGGCGACGGGCGTTGGCGTGTGTGAGGCCGTGGACGAGGAGGCTGTGTACGGGGTCGTCACCCGGAGTCCCGCGCCTTCGTGGGTGAAGGCCAGCTCCAGCACCGGGCCGTCCACCGGGGGCAGCGCGGCACCCTCGCTGGACGGGTCCGCCGTGTCCCACATCCGCAGCCCGCCGTCCGTGTCGCCGACGGCGACCGAGCGGCCGTCGGCCGAGAAGGCCAGCGCCGGTACGTGCCAGCCGGGCACTGCCCCGCTGGACGGCACACCGGGGGCGAGCACAGCCAGCAGCCGGGCTCCCGAGCCGTCCCACAGTGTCACGCGGCCATTGATGTCGCTCATCGCGAGATAGCGGCCGTCCGGGCTGAAGGCCGCACCGGCCAGCACGTTCTCACCGTGCATGATCCGTCTCGTGCGGCCTGTGCCGCCCGTGCGCGGGTCGGTCAACTCGCGCTCGTCGGTGAGAGTTTGTCCTTGCGGTCCGGTCACCTTCACACGACCGGTACGTGGGCGCGGCGCCCGCTCCGTGCGCAGGTGCACGCCCACGGCACTGTCCAGCGCGACGGAGTGCAGGGCATGGGCGCCCGCGCCGCTCTCTTCGTACCGCAGGACCCGGTGCGCCATGTCCAGGGTGATCCCGTTCAGGCCGGAACCCGTCGCCGCCACACGCAGTACCGGTGCGGCCGGGGCGGCGAGCCGCCAGAGCTGGACCTCGTCGCCGGTGAGCGTCGCCGCGTACGCGCCGTCCCGGCTGAACTCCGCCTCGGACAGGCCGGGTACGGAGAGGCGCGGGCGCTCGTGCCCGGAGCGTACGTCCCAGGTGCGGAGCGCCCCTTGCGCTGCGCCGGTATGCATCGTGAAGGCCAGCGCTCTGCTGTCCGGTGTGAACACGAAGTCCTGGGTGTCGCACAGATCGCGCGCCGCCCACGGCACCGCCACCTTCTGGTGCCGACGGACGTCCCAGACCTGGAGTGGCCCGCCCGCGCAGTACGCCATCAGCCGGTCGTCCGGGCTCATTCGGACCGCGCGCACCTCGTCGTGCGGTTCCGGGACCGTGAGCAGCAGACGCCCGGTGCGCAGATCCCACAGCTGGAGGTCGCGCCTCAGATCATTGACGGCGTATGTCCGCCCGCTCGCCATGAACCAGCTTTCGCCGCCGCCCTGCCCCGTACCTCCGAGGACCCGGCCGGTCAGCCGTCCCGCCACCAGATCCCACCTCCGCAGCCCGCCCGGGACGCGCACCACGGCGGCCCTGGTGTCCGGGCTGATCGCGGCGATCCGTTTCGCGTACGCCCCGAGCCCCGCATATGACGGCAGCCGCCGGTGCGTGGTCACGTCCCACCGGTCGGTGCGCGCCGGGCCGACGACCGTCAGCGTGCGGCCGTCCACGCTCGTCCGGCGCCAGGTGTCGTTGCTGTCCGTCGCGAACTCCGTCGAAGGCCCGCCGAAGACATCCAGGTCGCGCTGGGCGGCAGCCCCGTACAGCGCGCTGCGGGTCTCCGGGAGATCGGCGATCCGCCAGGCCGCGACGCTGAGCCGCATGGCCGTGCGGGGGTCGGTCGTCCGCAGAGCGGAGACGGTCGCAGCCACCCGCCGCGCCTCTGACTGTGCCGCATGCCGTGCGGCGATCCGGCTCTGCCGGCCGGCTGTCAGACCCGCGACGACCGCGACACAGAGCAGGACGGCGAGCGTGGCGGTCAGGCCGCGCAGCCTGCGGGTGGTGCGGGCCGCCGTACGCAGAGCGAGGTCGTGCCCGTCGAGGCTCGCGGCGAGGAAGTCCCGCTCGGACGCGGTGAGATCAGCGGTGGCCGGCAAGGCAAGGGTCGGCCCGGCCCCGAACGTCTCCCGCGCCGATGCCAGCCGCACCCCCCGGTACAGCGCCCCCGGGTCCCGCCCCAGCTCCTCCCACGTACGTGCCGCATCCGTCAGCCGCCGGTGCAGCCGCAGGCGTTCGCGGTCCTCCTCGATCCAGCCGTGCAGCCGGGGCCAGGAGCTGATCAGTGCCTCGTGGGCCAGTTCCACGGTCGTGGTCCCCGAAGTCAACAGGCGGGCTGCGAGAAGCTGTTCCAGTACGACGGCTGTCTCCGTCGAGGTCCCCAGTTCGGCGCGGGTGACCGGGCGCCGGGTGTCCTGGGTGCCGTCGCCGGGTGCGACCAGCCGCAGCAGCAATGCGCGTGCCGTGCGGGCCCGGCCGGCGGTTAATCCGGTGAAGACCTCTTCGGCGGTGTGGGCTATCGCGCCTGCACACCGCCGACCGCCTCGTACGCGGCGAGCGTCAGCGTCCGGCCGCGCCGCCTGCGCCACACTTCCCGCAGGGCGTGCGCCATCAGCGGCAGACCGCCCGGCTCGTCCGCCACATCGGCGACGACGCGTGCCGTCAGCGCCCGCTCGACGATCAGCCGCTCCGCCGTCGCCGGGCCGACGACGGCCTCTCGCAGCTGCGCCCTGGCCATCGGCCCGACCAGCAGGGTCGCGTCCCGCAGGGCGTCGGCCAGTGGCCGGTGTTCGGCGCACCGGCCGTAGAAGTCCGCGCGCACGGCGACGACGACGCGCGCCCCGCCGGTCAGCAGCAGATCGATGAACTCGGCGCGCTCGGCCGGATCGTGGCAGAGGGTGAAGAGTTCTTCGAACTGGTCGACCACGACGACGGTGTCGCCCGCGTCCGCGCTTCCGCGCTGCTCGCCGTCCGGTGTGACCCGCGCGGAGTGCGTGCGGACCGGCTGCCCGCCCGGGGTCAGGATGCGGATCGCCGCAGGCCGGGGGTTTTCCCCCATACGCAGTGCCGGGATCAGACCGGCCCGCAGCAGTGAGGACTTGCCGCTGCCCGACGCGCCCACGACCGCTACGAAACGGCGCCGCCCGGTCAACCGGACGAGGTCGGCGACGAGATCGGCCCGGCCGAAGAAGTGATCTCCCGGTTCGAGACGCCCCAGCCCCGGGTACGGCGATCGCTCCGGGCCGCCCGGTGCCGGCTCATCGGCTGCCGCTGCCTCCCGCCACCGCAGCTCCCAGTCGGCCGGGTCGCCGCCACACGCCGCCACGTAGGCGAGCGTCACAGGAAGCGACGGAAGCTTCTCGCCGGACGCTGCGGCGGAGAGCGTCGGGGCCGAGTACCGCCCGTCGGCGGCCATCGTCCGGTAGGTGGGGCCGCCCGCCCCACCCCGCAGCTTGCGCAGCTCGTAGGCGAAGCGCTGCACCGGGCCCGCCGCCGGGTCCAGCGGCCTCTCTGGACGCCCCATGGACTCAAGGTAATTGATGGGCGTGGCAGGCGGGGGCTGCCCATCAACACCGCTGAGGCTGAGCTGGCACGACGTACCCCTCCCGAACAACGGAGCCCGTCATCGCCACCGCCCTGCGGGCCGCCGGCCCGGCCACTGCCCCTGCCACACCGGCTACAGAGCCGTCCCACCCGTCACCGTGGGCGCCCCGCGCCACCGCCGGCCTCCCCGCCGTACTGGCGCTCGCCGTCGGGATGTGGGGGATCAGGCGCGACGGCACGCTCTGGGGCGACGAGGCGGTGACCTACGAGATGGCGCACCGCGGCGTCGCCGGGATCTGGCGCACGCTCGCCACCGTGGACGCCGTGCACGGGCTCTACTACCTGCTGATGCACGCCGTGTTCGCACTCCATGACGGCGGACTCACCACGCTGCGGCTGCCGTCCGTGCTCGCCACGTCCGCTGCCTCCGCCGGCGTCGGGCTCATCGGCCACCGGCTGGCCGGGCCGCGTGCGGGGCTGTTCGCCGGGCTTGCCATGCCGCTGATCCCGGCCGTGCAGCGGTACGCGCAGGAGGGCCGCTCGTACGCGCTGGTCTGCGCCCTGGTCGTCTGGGCGACGTGGCTGCTGCTCGCGAAACGCTGGACCGCGTACGGCTCGGTGATGCTGGTGGCCTGTCTGCTGCACGAGTTCGCGGTGCTGGCGGTGGCCGCGCACGGTGTGACGGTGTTCGCGCGGCGGGCCGGGCGGGCCGGGTTCGCGCTGTCACGGCGGGCGTTCACCTGGGCGGCCGCAGGCGTCGCGGTCGGTCTCGCGCCGCTCGCCGTGTTCTCCACCACGCAGTCAGCCCAGGTCGAATGGATCGGCAGACCCGGCGTCAGCACGCTCGCCGGGTACGCGGCACTGACCGCCGCCGCGCTGCTCTGCCGCCGGTTCGGCCCGGCTCCCGGGGTACGGGCGCTCGCGCTCCCGCTGCTGCTCGTCCCCAGCTGGCTGCTGCTGGCGGTGTCCTACGTCCACCCGCTGTACGTCGACCGCTATGTCCTCTTCTGCTCCGCCGGATTGGCGCTGCTGACCGGTGCGGTCCTGGACCACTGCTGGTCACGCGCGGTCGGGCTCGCGGCGGTGGCCGCCGCCCTGGTCGCGCTGCTCCCGGTCGGCCTGGAGCTGCGGACCCCGCAGAGCCGGAAGAACGACGTGACGGCGGTCTCCACGGCCGTCGAAGCCGCCGGGCGCCCCGGTGACGGGCTCCTCTTCACCCCCGCGAGGCGCCGGGTGTGGACGCTGTGGCGGCCCGCTGATTTTCGCGGGCTGACCGATCTCTCCCTCAGCCGCACGCCACGCGCCTCCCACACCCTGTCCGGCACCGAGTCGGCGCCGGGCCGTATCCGCGACCGGATCCGCGCCGCGCGGCGGATCGTGGTCGTCTCCGATCTGCCCGGTCAGCCGTTGGACACTGGTGCCCGCGAGGCGGTGAAGCGCCGCGCGCTGCGAACGTACTTCGTGAGCTGCGGCAGCCGGGAGATCACCTCGGCCCTGATCACCGTCTACGCCCGCCCCGGAGGATGCCCGTCCGCCTGGCCGTAGGAGGGCCTGAGCTGTCGCGCCCGGTGCCGGTCAGCGGTTCCGGTCAGCGGTGGCCGGTCAGCGGGATCCGGTCGAGGTCGCTGCCGACCAGCACCCGGCCGTGGAAGCCCTGTTGGGCCCGGCGCAGCCAGGAGCCGTGGGAGACCAGGAAGGTGTCGGCCGGGGTGATGTGGGTGAGCACCAGCGTGTGCACTCCGCAGCGCTGGGCCAGTGGTCCGACCTCGGTGACGTCGGTGTGCGCCGCCGCCATGTGGTGCAGCAGCGCTTCGCTGTAGCCGGTGCTGTTGCGGTAGAAGTCGAGGTCGATCACCTCGTGCACAAGGATGTCGGCGCCCCGCGCCAGCCGGACCATGTTGTCGGACAGCGCGGTGTCCCCGGAGAAGACCACCGAGCCGTCCGGGGTGTCGAAGCGGTACGCGAAGCAGGGGAAGACCAGCCCGTGCGGGACCAGGACCGCACTGACGCGAACCGTTCCGTCGTCCATGACCACGAACGGCTCCATGTCCGGCGCGGTGTTCCGGACCGGGTCGGCGCCCGCCCCGGGAGGCAGTTTGATCTCGCGCACGTCGACATGTGTGTGCGGGTCGGGGCGGCCGGACTCGCGCATGAAGATGTTGCTGCTGTACGCGGTGGCTTCGAGGGACTTCTCCGTCAGGTCCTGGAGACCGGGCGTCGGATCGGCCGGGTCGACGGTCCCCGCCTGCCCGCCGCCGTAGGCCTCCGGCAGCGCGCCCGCCGGGCCGGGGCCGTAGGCGTCGAACGGGGACAGGACGGCGTCACCCACGTCGTTGACACCGTGCGCGCCCAGCAGGATGAAGTTGGCGTAGTCGGCGATGTGGTCGATGTGCAGGTGGGTGATGAAGACCGACTTGAGGTCCTGGAACCTCAGCCCGGTCCTGCCGTACTGGGTGACGGCGGAGCGCCCGCAGTCGACTACGTAGACCTTTCCGCGTACGGAGAGCGCGGAGGCGGTTCCGGCCCGGGTGGTGACCGGCGGCGGGCCGCCGGCGGTGCCCAGCAGGAACAGTTCGGTTCCCTCCGGGGAGACCCGCGCGGGGCGCGCGCTCGACGAAGCCGCTTCGGCCGCTCGGGCAGGGTCCGCGCCGATGGCGGTCGCCGCCGTCCCGCCCGCGGCGAGGACGGCGGCGGAGGCGCCGAGCAGCCGGCGTCGGGAGAGGGGCCCCTCCGTGTTGCGGAGCCGGTCCTCGTCATCGGGGATCCCGCCCTCGGCGGAGGGGGCGGAGCGGTCTCGGCGGCGCTGAGCAGGTGCCATGGTGCGACTCCTGGGCGGGCATGGGGAGGTGGCGGACGCGTCGAGCATAGAGATAGTTAAGGGGTTAGAGAAGAGGAGAGGGGTAGCAGGGTGGAGTGGCGGGGTGAAGGGCAGGGTGAAGTGGCGGGATGGGCCGGCACCGTGAACCCCGGCCCCTCCGTCCGCGCCATGGGCGAGATCAAGCCTGGTTGTCGGGTGGAAACCGCAGCTGACGGACGAGACTCCGCCTCCTTCCGCGAGCCCCCACCTCCCCTCTGCCACCCCCACCGGAACCCCTCCGAGGCCTTCCGCGCACCAGCACTGGCCCCTTTCGGCGATCCGGTCTGATCCAATCGAAAGACGCTGGCCGTAGGGTGTCCCGGAGTCGGACGAGGGGAACAGGACCATGCCCGCGAGCGGAGCGGTGACCCGCAGTACTCTGCGGCAGCAGATCGCCGACGCGCTGCGTGACGAGGTGCTTGCGGGCCGTCTTCAGCCGGGCGAGGTCTTCACCGTCAAGCAGATCGCCGAAGGGTACGGGGTCTCGGCGACCCCGGTCCGTGAGGCGCTCGTCGAGATGTCCGCCCAGGGGCTGCTCGACTCGGACCAGCACAAGGGGTTCCGGGTCCACCAGTTCTCGGTCGACGACTACTGCGCCATGGTCGAGGCCCGGTCGCTGATCATCGACGGGATCTTCCGGCGGCTCACGCTGCGGGGCGTGGCGGGGGAGCCGCTGCTCTCCGTACGCCGCCGGGCCGAGGAGGCCGGGCAGGCCGCGCGTTCCGGCAGTCTGGAGATCCTCATCGGCTACGACCTGCGGTTCTGGCGTGAGCTCGGCGCGCTCACCGGCAACTCCTACATCTCCGACTTCCTGCACCGGCTGCGCGTGCAGTGCTGGGTGTTCGCGGTGCCGTATCTGCGTGGCCGCTCCGAACTGACCGACTGGCTGTGGCAGGGCCACGAGGAGCTGGCCGACGCGGTGACGAGCGGCGACGGCGACCAGGCACACGCGGTGATCGACGCGTACAACGCACAAGCCGTCCGCTGGGCGGAGCAGCTGCGCGCCACCGGTGCGGCCCCGCCACCCGGCGGCGCTCCACCGGAGGAGCAGCGGCCGGCCGCAGGGCCGTCCGACGACGGGGACGCCCGGTGAGCGTCGTGGAGCCGCAGGCCGCGGAGCTGACGGTGGCGCTGTCCGTCGTCGTGCCCGCGTACAACGAGGAGGGGCGCCTCGGCCCCACGCTGGACGCCGTCCGGACGTATCTGGACGGGCGGTCCGGCAGCTGGGAGCTGGTGGTCGTCGACGACGGTTCGGCGGACGGCACCGCGCGCATCGCCCGCGAGGCCGCCGCCGCCGACCCCCGGGTCCGGCTGGTCAGCAGCCCGGGCAACCGCGGCAAGGGGCACGCCCTGCGGCTCGGTGTGGCCGCGTCGAAGGGCGTACGGGTGCTGGTCACCGACGCCGATCTGGCCACGCCCATCGAGGAGTTGGCCCGGCTGACCCAGGAGCTGGAGACCGGGTACGAGGCCGCGGTCGGTTCGCGGGCGCATCCCGATTCCAGCGTCGAGGTGCACCAGGGGCGGCTGCGCGAGGCGATGGGGCGGATGGGCAACCGGCTCATACGGGCCGTGGCCGTCCCCGGTATCCGCGACACCCAGTGCGGATTCAAGCTCCTGGACGGCGACAAGGCACGCGAGGCGTTCGCCGACGCACGGCTCGACGGGTGGGGCATCGACGTCGAGATCCTCCAGTACTTCCGGCGCCAGGGGTGGGCGGTCGCCGAGGTCCCGGTGCGCTGGTCGCACCAGGAGGGCTCCAAGGTCGGGCCGCTGGACTATCTGCGAGTACTCGCCGAGCTGATCCGGCTGAAGGCCCGCGCGGTGCGCGGCACCGACCTGGCGGTCTGCGGTCTCTTCCTGCTGGCGTCCGTGCTGCTCTACAAGAACCTCTGGGCCGACCTCGGCCACGGCTACCTCCGCGACTCGCTCCAGGACCAGAACCAGTGGGAGTGGTTCTTCGCGGTCACCGCGGACAACGTCGCCCATCTGCACAACCCGCTCTTCACCACCGCGCAGAACTTCCCGGCCGGGGTGAACCTCATGGGCAACACCCCCATGCTGGGGCTCTCCGTCCCGCTCGCCCCGGTGACGCTGGCGTTCGGGCCGACCGTGACCTGGGCGCTGGTGCTGACCGGCGGGCTCGCCGCGACGGCCGCCGGCTGGTACTGGCTGATCGCCAGGCGGCTGGTCCGCAACCGGTGGGCGGCGGCGCTCGGCGGCGCGCTCGCCGCCTTCGCGCCGCCGATGATCTCGCACGGCAACGCGCACCCCAACTTCCTGGCGCTGTTCATGATCCCGGTCATCATCGACCGGGCGCTGCGGCTCTGCGAGGGGGGGAACGTCGTACGGGACGGGGTGCTGCTCGGCCTCTTCGCCACGTACCAGATCTTCCTCGGCGAGGAGCCGTTCCTGCTGGCGGCCCTCGGCATGCTGCTCTTCGCCCTGGCCTACGGGCTGCTGCGCAGGGAGGTGGCGCGGGCGGCGTGGCGCCCGCTGCTCAAGGGGCTCGGGATCGCCGCGCTGACCGCGCTGCCGCTGGTCGGGTACCCGCTGGGCTGGCAGTTCTTCGGCCCGCAGAGCTACCACAGCGTGCTGCACGGGAACAACGCGGGCAACAGCCCGCGCGCCCTTCTGGAGTTCTCCGGACGGTCGCTGTTCGGCAGCGACGCGACGGCCGACAAGCTGGCACTCAACCGGACCGAGCAGAACGCCTTCTACGGCTGGCCGCTGGTGGCGCTGGCCTTCGCGATCACGGTACGGCTGTGGCGGCGCACCCTGGTCAGAGCGCTGGCGTTCACCGCGGTGGCCGCCGCGGTCCTCTCCCTGGGCCAGAAGATCCGTATCCCGTACACGGACGTGGTGTTCCCAGGACCGTGGCGGCTGCTGGCGCACCGGCCGCTCTTCGAGTCGGTGATCGAGGGCCGGGTCGCGATGATCTGTGCCCCCGCGCTCGGCGTGCTGGTCGCGCTGGCGGCCGACCGGCTCATCCGTACCCGCGTCCGCGCGTACCGGGCCTTTGGGGGGCTGGCCGTCGCGGCCGCGCTGGTCCCGATCGTCCCCACCCCGATGCCGGTGCAGAGCCGCCCGGACGTCCCGGCGTTCATCGCCGACGGCATGTGGAAGAAGTACGTGGCCCCCGGCGAGTCCGTGGTCCCGGTGCCGCTGCCCGACCCGGGCAGCGCGGAGGCCCTGCACTGGCAGTCGGCCACCGGGGTCCACTTCCCGGTGCCCGGCGGCTACTTCAACGGGCCGTACGGGGCGGAGCGCACCGGCATCTACGGAGCGCCGCCCCGCTACACGTCGAACCTCTTCCGGGACGTCCGCTACGGCGCGAAGATCCCGGCGATCGGCCCCAACTGGCAGGCGCAGGCGCGCTACGACCTGGCGTACTGGAAGGCCGGCGTGGTCGTCATCCCGCCCGAGGACAACGACGCGGCTCTGTACGTCACCGTGGAGAAACTGCTCGGCAGGCCGGGGCAGCGGATCGGCGGCGCGTGGGTCTGGCCGGTGGGCAGGGGCGGCAGCTGAACCGGCGGTGCCGGTGGGCCGGGACAGCCAGGACGACCGGGGGTCTTCGCGCAGCGTGAACCGAGCATTACGCTGGCCGGACAAGCCCGCTCGGGGGGTGACCCCCGAACCCCGCTAGGAGCCCCGTTGGCCTGTGACCTGTGGCTGGTCCCCCTCGTCGATGTGCTGTGCCACAGCCCCGACAACCCCTTCGCGGAAGAGATAGCCGTCTACGACAAGGCACTCGGTGAAGCCGGTCTGCCGTCCGTACCCGTCTACGCCTATATGCCGGGCCTTTCGGGCGACGTGGCCCCGGTGGCCGGTTTCGACTACGACGCCCTGCACTTCCTGCGGCGCGCGTACCTCCTGAAGATCTGCGGCCTGGAGGTCGCCCCGGTCGATCACCTGGGCGGCGACTACGAACAGCTCCTGGAGATGTTCGAGTCCACGGCGCAGCAGTCCCATCTGGTGTGGCACTACGACCACGCGGGGGCCTATGTCCCGGTCGACTTCGGCGCACCGCTGTCCAACGACGAACTCCTCGAAGGCGGCGGCCCGCTGGGCTCCGCCCACGGCCTGCTCCGGGAGCTGGAGGTGGTGGCCGAGGCCATCGGTATCGACGCGGCGAACCCTCCGGAGACCCCGCAGGCTCCGTCCCGTCCGACGTCGCTGGAGGAACCGGCAGGCCCGGTCCCGCTGGACGACAGCCCGTTCGCCCGGGAACGGCATGTGTGGCTGGGACTGCACGCGGCGGCCACGCGCAGCCTCGCGCAGGGGTCGATGATCGTCTTCAGCTGACCGGAGTTCCGCCCGGCCTGAGGGGAGGGCTCCCCCCTGGGGGAGCCCTCCCCTCCCCGACATCCCCCCCCGTAACGCGTCCCGTGGTCGGGGTCGGCGCGCGGCCGGACGTACGCTTCACGGCATGCGTGTACTTGTCACTGGAGGCGCGGGTTTCATCGGCTCGCACATCGTCGCCGACCTGACCGCCCGGGGGCACGAACCGGTCGTGTTCGACGCCCTGTTGGCCGCGGCGCACGCCCAGCGGCCGACCCCCACCGGAGCGGAGTGGATCGAGGCCGACGTCCGGGACAGGGCAGCGGTGGAGAAGGCCCTGCACGGTGTGGACGCGGTCTGCCACCAGGCTGCGATGGTCGGCCTCGGCAAGCACTTCGCCGACGCGCCGGACTATGTGAGCTGCAACGACCTGGGCACCGCTGTGCTGCTCGCGGCCATGGAGGGCGCGGGCGTGCGCGACCTGGTGCTGGCCGGGTCCATGGTGGTCTACGGGGAGGGCCGTTACGACTGCGCCCGGCACGGCGTCGTACGCCCCGGCCCGCGCTCACCCGCCGATCTCGAAGCGGGCCGGTTCGAGCCCGTGTGCCCGCAGTGCGGCGACGAAGTGGCGCCGGGCCTGGTCACCGAGGAAGCGCCGGTCGACCCGAGGAACGTGTACGCGACGACGAAGCTCGCCCAGGAACACCTGGCCGCGGCGTGGGCCCGGGCGACCGGCGGCCGGGCGGTCGCGCTGCGCTACCACAACGTGTACGGGCCCGGGATGCCCCGGGACACCCCGTACGCGGGTGTGGCGTCCTTCTTCCGCTCGGCCCTGGCACGCGGCACCGCGCCGGTCGTGTTCGAAGACGGCGGGCAGCGGCGGGACTTCGTCCATGTGCGGGACATCGCGTCCGCCAACACCGCGGCGCTGGAAGGGGTCCCGGCCCGCGCGGACGGGGAGCTGCGCGCGTACAACGTGGGCAGCGGCGAACCGCACACCATCCTGGACATGGCGCAGCAGCTCGCCACGGCGTACCCGGGGCCGGCCCCGCTGGTCACCGGGGAGTACCGGCTGGGCGACGTCCGCCACATCACGGCGTCCTCCGCGCGGATCCGGGCCGAACTGGGCTGGCTGCCTTCGGTGCCGTTCGCCGACGGGGTGGCGGAGTTCGCGCACGCGTCAATGCGGCCGTCGGCCGTGGCCCCGGCCTGAGGCACCAACCGGGCCGTAGCGATGCCCGGCCCGCGCGACCCGGCACCTATGACCGCGACGGTCGTGGAGGCGGCCGGCTCCGTTTCTGTCGGCTTCACCACCGGCTCGTCTCCCCGAAGAAGTCGGCGACCTGACGGCTGTCCCGGCCCTGTGCGCCTCATTCTGCCGGTTCTGCGGTGCAGTCTTATACCTTCCTGAGAATATGCCTGCGGTCCGCCTTGCAGCCGATCTCCGAGGCTACGGTGGCCGGTATGACAGCTCGTCCACTGCACCGCCGCCAGTTCGTACGTATCGTGACCGCGGCTTCGGGCGTCGCCGCCATGGGTGCGACCCACGTGTCCGAAGCCTCAGCCGTCGAGCCCGCCACCGGCCCGTGGCTCCGCGACACCGCGGCGTCGGAGATGTTCGCGCACGGCGTCGCTTCCGGAGATCCGATGCACGATCGCGTGATCATCTGGACGCGCGTCACCCCCACTTCAGCGTGCATGCCCGGCCAGGACAGCGGACCGGCCACCGACGTGACATGGGAGGTCTCCGAAGACCCGGCCTTCCAGCACATCGTTCGAACCGGCACGGCCCGTACCGATGCCGACCGCGACCACACGGTGCACATCGACGTGATCGGACTACGTGCTGCCTGCACGTACCACTACCGGTTCCAGGCGGGAAACCAGACCTCACCGGTCGGCCGCACCCGCACCGCTCCCGAGCCCAGTTCCCAGGCCGGCGTCCGGTTCGGCGTTGTCTCCTGCGCCAATTACCGCGCCGGGTACTACACCGCCTACCGCCACCTCGCGGGCCGCCGCGACCTCGATGCGGTCATCCACCTCGGTGACTACATATACGAGCAGGGGCCCCAGGGCACCGACGTGCGGGCCCTGTCCCCGACGCATAAGTGCGTCTCGCTCGCCGACTACCGTGCCCGGCACGGCCAGTGTCGCACCGACCCGGATTTGCAGGCCCTTCACGCGGCTGCGCCGTTCATTGCCACCTGGGACGACCACGAAGTGTGCGGCAATGCGTGGTCCGGCGGAGCGGGCGACCACGATCCCGCTACAGAAGGCTCCTGGGCCGACCGGGCCGCAGCGGCCAAGCGAGCCTATTTCGAGTGGTTGCCGGTACGCCAATCCCTGGCCAACTCCACACGTCGGCGCCTGCACTTCGGCACGCTCGTCGACCTGACCATGCTGGACCTGCGCAGCTTCCGGTCCGAGCAAGTCGCCCCGACTGACGCAGCCGGAATAAGCGATCCGTCACGGACTCTGCTCGGCCGCTCTCAGATGGCGTGGTTCAAGGACGGGCTCGCACGCACCACCGCCACCTGGCAACTTATCGGCAGTTCCGTCGTAGCCATGCCGTGGCTCGTGCCCACCGGCCGACCCGAACCTGCCACCTCGGTCAACACGGACGCGTGGGACGGTTACCAGGCGGACCAGAACGAACTGTTCACGCATCTGCGCAACCACGGCACGCGCAACGCGGTGATCCTCAGCGGGGACGTGCACTCCTCGTGGGCGGGACAAGTACCCGCCCAGGGCGGCGGAACTCCTCTCGCCTCACAGTTCGTCGTCTCCTCGATCACCAGCCCGACACTCGGCAGCGTCAGCGACGGTCTGTCGGCGCATGCCGTCCTCGCGGTGAATCCCCATTTGTCGTGGGGCGATGTCGCATCGAACGGATGCGGCATCGTCGATGTCAACGCTGATCGGGTCCAGTTCGACTGGTACAAGACCGCCGATCGCACACTGCCGGACAGCCCGGTCACCCACCTCACCTCCTATGCAGTGGCCGGAGGGTCCGGCAGTCTGACCGCTGTCGACAACCCGGTCTGAAGGGGAGTTCACCGAGTTCCTCTCTGGTCCCGGCACCGGGACCAGCTCAAGCACGGAGGTGGGAGACTCCCGCGACCGCGGGTCTCGCCCTGCCCTTCCTCCCCCCGGCGCCGGTGCGGCATGGGTGAGGACCGGCGCTCTCGTTACCCACTGTCGTGCCGTGCCATGCCGACCGCGTGTCTGTATGAACGCCCCTCCGCGCGTCCTAGCCTGGCGACACCCCGTCAGCCTGGAGAGTGATCACCGTGGCGCAGTACCTCGTCGGCTCGCGCGCGAGCAACCTTGCCAAAGCTCAGGTCCGCGAATATCTGAAGCCCTTGCGGGAGCGGTATCCCGAGGTCACCTTCACCCACCGGGTGATCCTCGAAGGGGGCGACAAGGACCGCAGGGCGGCGATGTCCAGTGTGAGCGCCGTCAGCGGTGGTTCCGCTTTCAGCACCGAGCAGGAAGCAGCCCTGGTACGGGGTGACGTGGACGTCGTCATCCACTCGCTCAAGGACCTTCCCACGTCGAATCCGCCCGCACTCGTCCTGCTGCCCCCGCCGGCGCGCGAGGACGTGCGGGACGCGCTCTGCGGCTCCACTCTCGCGGGGCTCCGGAAGGGCGCCCGCGTGGGTACCGGTGCGCCGCGCCGTATCGGGCAGCTGCTCGCCGTGCGGCCCGACCTCGAAATGGTGCCGATCCGGGGGAACGTGCCGCCCCGGCTGAAGAAGATCGAAACGATGGGCCTGGACGCGGTCGTCCTCGCCGCCGCGGGGATCCACCGGCTCGGCCTCGACGACGCGATCGGTGAACTGCTGCCGCTCGACAAGTTTCCGCCGAGCCCCGGCCAGGGGGCGCTGGGGATTCAGGTACGCGAGGACAACACGGCTCTGCGCGAAATCCTCGTCGGCGCGGGCGACATCACCGTGGACGCGGCGGTACGGGCGGAGCGCTCCCTGCTCGCCGAGCTGCACGGGGGCTGCAGTGTCCCCCTGGGTGCGTACGCCGAACTCCTCGCGGACGGCAGCCTCGGTCTGTCCGGCCAGGTGACGTCGCTGGACGGCACCGAGCAGATCTCGGCACGGCTCACCGGTTCACCCGATGAACCGGAGAAGCTCGGCGCTGCCCTGGCCGCCCTGCTCGTCGACCAGGGCGTACTGCCCCTGCTCGACGCGGCGCGGGCCGCCACCGCCGCCGGGGCCGCGTGATCCCGCTACGCGGTCTTCCTGCCTACGGGACAGCCCTCGGCTAGCGCGAGGGCTGCTCCGGTGGGCGCTGGCGCGGCATGTTCGGGCGTACGCCCATCGCCGGCGCCGCGCGGCCCACGGGCGCCGGCTCGCCGCCGCGCGCTTCCCCGGGGCCCCGCACCGACACGGGCACCGCGCCGCCCGTACGGAACCCGATCATCCACTCCGCCGTCTCACCCCGTACGAGGTCGGTCATGTCGTCCGAGAACCTGCGCAGCACTCCCAGGCAGCGTTCGGTGGCCTCGCTCGCCGTGCCCTCCGCCGGGCCGAGCGCCTCGCGGACGCTCTCCGACGCCCAGTCGAACTGGAGCACCTGGAGCCGCCGCTGCACCGCCTGCGCCGTCGCCACGTCGCGCATCCAGCCGGCGGTCAGCCCGAACCAGCGGTCGCCCGCCGCGCACGCCACTCCGGCCAGCAGCGCCGGATAGCCCCACTCCGCCGCACCGTGCAGACCGGCCGCCAGGTCGAGCAGCGGCAGTAACGCCCCCACGATCGCACCCCCGGCCGCCCCCGCCCGCAGGGCCCGCGCCCCCCGGCGCTTCCAGGTCCGGTCGGCCAGGTACCAGCCCGCGGTCCGCAGAGCGGCCGACTCCACCCACCGGTACAGCTCGTCCAGGCGCTCGACCGGCTCGCCCCAGTCACCCGGCGGAAACGGTTCACCGGTCAGGTCCGCGCCCGGATCGGCGAGGGTGCCGGCGCCTGTGCACGTCCAGGTGTCCATGCCCGGAGCCGCGGCTGTATCCGTACCCGTAGCAGGACCGGCCGCGGGTACGGGTTTCGTACCCGGATCCGTGGCCGGGGCGCAGGCCCCCGTCTCCGGTCCCGTGTCCGCCCGGGGACCCGTGCCGGGGCCGCCCCCGGGTCGTACGGCGTCCTCATCGGGCTGCGGCATCTCCGGCTGGCCCACCAGGCTCCTCCCCTCCGTCACGCACGGTGCGCGCGTGCCTACCGGGCCGCGCCGGACCGTGCCGGACACCGGCCGTACTGGCGCACCGGCCCTGACTGGACACCGGCCGTGCGAACGCTGCTGATGCGAGTGCCCTTCATACCGCCGAATGGTGGGCGATGGCGCCGTTATGCCAGGGTTTACGACTGTAAGCGGGCCGTGATCAGGTAGAGGAGCCGTCGTACTCTCACCCGAAAGAGTTGGTCCTCGCGGTGGAGGGCGGGCCGACCGGGGACCACGTAGGCTCGTTTTACGCAGTGAAACGCGGCAGGAACACAGTCCTGGCGCAGTCGGAATGTCGTCGAACAGCCTCGGAGTGACCCGTGATTCCCGGTGGTGGCCAGCCCAATATGCAGCAGCTGCTTCAGCAGGCCCAGAAGATGCAGCAGGATCTCGCGCAGGCTCAGGAGGAACTGGCACGGACCGAGGTCGACGGCCAGGCGGGCGGCGGTCTGGTCAAGGCCACCGTCACCGGCTCCGGTGAGCTGCGCGGCCTGGTGATCGATCCCAAGGCCGTCGATCCCGAGGACACTGAGACCCTGGCGGACCTGATCGTCGCCGCGGTCCACGCCGCCAACGAGAACGCTTCGGCGCTCCAGCAGCAGAAGCTCGGTCCGCTCGCCCAGGGGCTCGGCGGTATGCCGGGTCTCGGTATCTGAGGCGTGCGGGGCGGGTGACACCAGAGCTTCCGAAGGTCTTCACGCTCCCGAGGTTCTAAGGGAACCCCACACCAACTACCGTAAGTTCCACAGCAGAACGAAAGAGGCGCTCCGTTGTACGAAGGCGTGGTCCAGGACCTCATCGACGAGTTGGGCAGGCTGCCCGGCGTCGGTCCCAAGAGCGCGCAGCGGATCGCCTTCCACATCCTCCAGGCCGAGCCCACCGACGTGCGTCGCCTCGCGCACTCGCTGCTCGAAGTGAAGGACAAGGTCCGGTTCTGCGCGGTGTGCGGCAATGTCGCGCAGGCCGAGCTCTGCGGGATCTGCCGGGACACCCGTCGCGACCAGACGGTCATCTGTGTCGTCGAGGAACCGAAGGACGTCGTGGCGGTCGAGCGGACCCGTGAGTTCCGGGGCCGCTACCACGTGCTCGGTGGCGCCATCAGCCCCATCGAGGGCGTCGGACCCGACGATCTGCGGATCCGGGAACTCCTGGCCAGGCTCGCGGACGGCGCCGTCACGGAGCTGATCCTGGCGACCGACCCGAACCTGGAGGGCGAGGCCACGGCGACGTACCTCGCGCGAATGATCAAACCCATGGGTTTGAAGGTCACACGCCTGGCGAGTGGTCTTCCTGTCGGTGGAGATCTGGAATACGCGGACGAGGTCACGCTCGGTCGTGCTTTTGAGGGGAGACGACTACTCGATGTCTGACGCAACGCTGAACAAGGTCACGGAAGACCCGAACGACTTCGACGTCCAGATCGCCGACCAGGTCGAGTCCTTCATCGTCGCGGTCACCGAGGTGGCCAGGGGTGATGAGCCGGACAGGGCGGTGCCCTTCCTGCTGCTGGAGATCTCCCAGCTCCTCCTGGCCGGCGGCCGCCTCGGCGCGCACGAGGACATCCTCCCGGCCGACCGTTACGAGCCCGACCTCGGCCCGGAGCCCGACGCCGACGACCTGCGGGAGCGCTTCGCGCAGCTGCTGGAGCCGGTCGACGTGTACTCCGAGGTGTTCGACCCGTACGAGCCGCACAAGGCCCCCGTCGCCTGCCGCATCAGCGACGACCTCGCGGACATCCTCACCGACCTCCGTCACGGCATGGCCCATTACCGCGCGGGCCGGACCACCGAGGCGATGTGGTGGTGGCAGTTCTCGTACTTCTCCAACTGGGGTTCCACCGCGGCGGCCGCGCTGCGCGCACTCCAGTCCCTGGTCGCCCACGTCCGTCTCGACCAGCCGCTCCCGGCCCTCGACGGCCTGGACACGGACCAGGACCTGAGCGAAGAGGTACTGGCCGAGGAGGCGGGCCGCGTCATGGCCGAGGAGATCGGTGCTCCGCTGGGACTCCCCTCGGTCTGAGCGGTGAGTGGTGGGTGCTGAGCGGGTCGCTTGATGCTGAGCGGCCCGCTGAGTGCTGAGCGGCCCGTGTCGCTGTGCCGTCGGGCCGGCGATGGTGTGGCCCGGCAGACAGTGCGCCAGGAGCAGATCCCCGGCCCGGCCCCAGATCTGCTCATGGGCGGCGCTTGCAGTGGGAGAGGGCGCAGCGCTCTCCACTGCGCTCACCCGCGGCTCTACCTCATCGCGTGGGTGCTGCGGCGGTACGACGTGCCGTCCATCGGGTGAATATCGGCCGGTCCTGAACTCATTGAGCCCATGCCTTCACTCGGATGCCCCGGTCTCCGGTGGCGGGGCGTCATATTCCTGCTGATGGTGAGGACGTCGCTTCTGCGAATCGATGAGCCGACGGAGTGTCAGCCGTCGCAGTCGTGGCGAAAGGAATCCTCTCAATGCGCACTGCCCGTACCTTGCTCGCGTCAGCTGCTGTGACTGCCGCCCTTGCCTTCACCGCTCCCGCCGCGTACGCCCTGACGACGGCCGTCACGCCGGCCTCGGACAGCGGCGCAGCCGCTAGTAGCGGCCATGACAACCCCGGCAACAGCGACGGCGGCGGCCGTGGCGACCACGGCCATGACCACGGGCAGGGCGACCACGGTGACCACGACCACGGCGACCACGGCGACCACGGTCACGGTGACCACGACCACGGCGATCACGGCCACGGTGACCACGACCACGGCCGGCCGCACGGTGGGATGCGTACGGGTGGTGGCGCTCTCGCGATGACTCCGATGGTGACGACGGGCGACGACGGCGGCGACGCGTACGGCGGCGACGGCCACGGTGACCACGGTGACCACGACCACGGCGACCACGGCGACCACGACCACGGCGATCACGGCCACGGTGACCACGACCACGGCCGGCCGCACGGTGGGATGCGTACGGGTGGTGGCGCTCTCGCGATGACTCCGATGGTGACGACGGGCGACGACGGCGGCGACGCGTACGGCGGCGACGACCACGGTGACCACGACCACGGCGACCACGGCGACCACGGTGACCACGACCACGGTGACCACGGGGATCACGACCACGGTGACCACGGCGATCACGACCACGGCCGGCCGCACGGCGGGATGCACACCGGCGGTGGTGCCCTCGCCATGAACACGGCGCTGACCATGGGTGACGACGAGGGCTCGTCCGCCGGCATGGACGAGGGCGGCTCCTGGAAGGACGACTCCTGGAACAACGACCAGGACGGTTCCTGGAACGACCAGGACGGTGGCCGTGACCACGGCCGGCCGCACGGTGGGATGCACACCGGTGGCGGCGGCCTCGCGGCCAACAGCGGCGTGGCCGCTGGTTCGGTGCTGCTCCTCGGCGGCGTCGGCGCGGGCATCTACATGGTCCGCCGCCGTCGCAACGCCTCCGGCCTGTCGGTGGCCTGACCGCCATACCGGTAGCAGAACCGGCGTTGACGAGGCCACCGCCCCCCCGGGGCGGTGGCCGCAACGGTTGCGAGCCCCGCCTGCGGACGCCCCCGACTCGCCCTGAACGCACCGCGAACACGTACTGATCAGACAGACCTTGCACCCCCACCGGAACACCTTCCGCCCCGCCCACCTTTTCCGCCGCCCCGCCCGAAAGGCAGCACCCGATGGCCGCTGAGAAGCTTCCCCAGCCGAAGCCTTCCGTCCCGTCCCCGAAGAACGTTGTGCGACCCCTCCACCGAGTACTGCTGTGGCCTGTCGCGGCAGCGGGCGTGGGCGCTCTCCTGCTCTGCAACTCCTTCGGAATCGGGTTCGGGAACCCGGCGGGTGACGCCAAGGTGCAGTCCGGGCCCGCGGCCGAGGTCTCCGCGGCCCCGCGGGCACCCCTGCCCGCGGCCGTCGACCCGCTGCCCCGTTCCGAGCCGACGAGGCTGACGATTCCGACGATCGCGGTCAACGCACCGTTCACGCCACTGGACCTCGGCACATCGGGCCGGCTCAACCCGCCGCCGGCGGACAACACCAACATGGTCGGCTGGTACAAGGGCGGCGCCACTCCCGGGGAGCGCGGCGCGGCGATCGTCGCGGGCCACGTCGACACGAAGACCGGTCCCGCGGTGTTCCTGCTGCTGCGGACCCTCAAGCGGGGAAACGAGGTGGACATCACCAGGAAGGACGGCACGGTCGCCACCTTCAAGGTCGACTCGGTGGAGACGTTCAGCAAGGCCGACTTCCCCGACAAGCGCGTCTACGGCGACACCCCCGACCCCCAGCTCCGCCTGATCACCTGCGGCGGCGAGTACGACCGGGCGGCCCAGGACTACGTGGACAACGTGGTCGTCTTCGCCCACCTCGCCTCGTCCAAGGGGGCCTGAGACGCGGCCTGGTGACGGCACCCGCCCCCGTCGATGGGCGGGTCACCGGGCCGGCCCCCGCTCTTGCATGAGCCGCACGGGTGTGACGCGCCCCACGTTCCGAGTGGCCTGGTTGATAGGGGGCAGGCATCCTCACCGAGCGGCCGTGCCACCGGACGATGATCATTGAGTGAGCGGGACATCTCACGATCTGATACATACGAGGTGTCGTGCGGCCGCTCGTTAGACTGAGCCGACCGCAGAAATGACTGGATCGAGGAGCGCACGTGGGCCTTGTCGTGCAGAAGTACGGAGGCTCCTCCGTAGCCGATGCCGAAGGCATCAAGCGGGTTGCCAAGCGAATCGTCGACGCCAAGAAGAGCGGCAACCAGGTGGTTGTCGTGGTGTCAGCGATGGGCGACACGACGGACGAGTTGATCGATCTTGCCGGGCAGGTGTCGCCGATTCCTGCCGGGCGGGAGTTCGACATGCTGCTGACCGCCGGAGAACGGATCTCCATGGCCCTGCTGGCCATGGCGATCAAAAACCTGGGCCACGACGCCCAGTCGTTCACGGGCAGCCAGGCCGGTGTCATCACCGACTCGGTCCACAACAAAGCGCGGATCATCGATGTCACGCCGGGGCGGATCCGTACCGCTCTCGACGAGGGCAACGTGGCCATCGTCGCCGGTTTCCAGGGTGTGTCGCAGGACAAGAAGGACATCACCACCCTCGGCCGCGGCGGTTCGGACACGACTGCCGTCGCACTCGCGGCGGCCCTCGACGCCGAGGTCTGCGAGATCTACACGGACGTGGACGGTGTCTTCACCGCTGACCCCCGGGTCGTCAAGAAGGCCCGGAAGATCGACCGGATCTCCTTCGAGGACATGCTGGAGCTCGCCAGCTCCGGTTCCAAGGTGCTGCTGCACCGCTGCGTGGAGTACGCACGCCGCTATGACATTCCGATCCATGTCAGATCCTCGTTCTCGGGGCTCCAGGGCACATGGGTCAGCAACGAAGCACGAGTCGAAGCACAAGGGGAACCGACAGTGGAGCAGGCCATCATCTCCGGTGTCGCGCATGACACCTCCGAGGCGAAGATCACGGTCGTCGGTGTGCCCGACAAGCCGGGTGAGGCCGCCGCGATCTTCCGCGCCATCGCGGACAGCCAGGTCAACATCGACATGGTCGTCCAGAACGTCTCCGCCGCGTCGACCGGTCTGACCGACATCTCCTTCACGCTCCCCAAGGACGAGGGCCGCAAGGCCGTCGACGCGCTGGAGAAGTCGAAGCCGGTCGTCGGCTTCGATTCGCTGCGCTACGACGACCAGATCGCCAAGATCTCTTTGGTCGGGGCCGGTATGAAGACCAACCCCGGCGTCACGGCGACCTTCTTCGAGGCGCTCTCGGACGCGGGCGTGAACATCGAGCTGATCTCGACATCCGAGATCCGCATCTCGGTGGTCACGCGTGCCGACGAGGTCAACGAGGCCGTGCGCGCCGTGCACACCGCCTTCGGTCTCGACAGTGACTCCGACGAGGCAGTCGTCTATGGAGGCACCGGGCGATGACCGGCACCGGCCTCCGGGCAGGAGGCCGTAAGCCGGCGCTCGCGGTCGTGGGAGCGACCGGGGCCGTGGGCACCGTGCTGCTCCAGATGCTGTCGCAGCACGCCGACATCTGGGGCGAGATCAGACTCTTCGCCTCCCCGCGCAAGGCCGGCCGCAAACTGGTCGTGCGCGGGGAGGAGACCGAGGTGCTCCCTCTCGCCGAGGAGGCCTTCGAGGGCGTCCAGGTCGCGCTCTTCGTCGTCCCCGACGACGTCGCGAGCGAGTGGGCGCCCGTCGCCGCGTCCAAGGGCGTGGTGGTCGTGGACAGCTCCGGTGCCTTCCGGATGGACCCGGACGTGCCGCTCGTGGTACCCGAGGTCAATCCGCACGCCGTACGGCTCAGGCCGCGCGGCATCATCGCGTCCCCGCACTGCACCACGCTCGCGATGATCGTCGCGGTCGGCGCTCTGCACGCCGAGTTCGGGCTGCGTGAGCTGGTCGTCTCGACGTACCAGGCGGTGAGCGCCGAGGGGCGCCCCGGTGTGGAGGCGCTGCGCAGCCAGACCGCGCTCGTCGCCGGTACGGAGCTGGGCACGCACCCCGGTGACGTCCGCAGGGCCGTGGGCGACGACACCGGGCCCTTCGCGGCCCCCATCGCGCTCAACGTGGTGCCCTGGTCCGGCTCGCCGGCCGCCGACGGCTGGTCGTCCGAGGAGCTGATGCTCCGCGCCGAGACCCGCAAGATCCTGGACCGGCCGACGCTCCCGGTGGTGGCGACGTGCGTGCGGGTCCCGGTCGTCACCACGCACTCCCTCTCCGTGCACGCGCGCTTCGAGAACGAGCTGACGCTCGGGCGGGCGCACGAGATCCTGGCGACCGCGCCCGGGGTGGTGCTCTTCGACGACCCGGACGCCGGGGACTTCCCGACTCCGGCCGACGCGGTGGGCACGGATCCGGCCTGGGTGGGGCGAGTACGGCGGTCGCTGGACGATCCGCAGGCGCTCGACCTGTTCGTCTGCGCCGACAACCTCCGCAAGGGGGCCGCCCTCAACGCCGCACAGATCGCCGAGGCCGTCGCGGCCGAGCTCTCGGTGCCGGAAGGCTGAAGGGCACCCCCGTCCGGTGTCCCGTACCTGATCCTTTGTAGATTTTGTGTGCCCGCTGTGAGCAAGACGTGAGTCTGAACCACTTGAACTGGGGCTCGTGCCTGTTACACGATTCAGTCTCCCGAACCTCTGCAACCGCAGCCGGGGCGTGTGCGTCTTTGGGGTGGCCTCTTCCCGCGCAAGATGCCGTGGAAAAAGGGGCATTGGGGGAGATCGGGTACGCATGAGGGCATTGGCCGCATCGTCAAAGGCGACGCCATACGCGTACAACCCTGGCGGGGGGAAGCGTGTCCAACTGGCGTGGCAGAGGTTCTCGATATTGCAGTGGTGCCCGGACGGGGCGGAGTGGTCCTCCCGCTCCGGCGACCGCGCGTGTCCGGCGGTATGCCGGTGATCGCCCCCGTGCCGACCACCCGGTCCGGTGCTGTCGCCTCCCAGAGCGGCGAGGGCGCTGACGACTCCATGGCCGCCGGCACCACCGTCGATCACCTGACTGAGACCTACCGCGCCCACTACCGGTCGCTGCTGGGGCTCGCGGCGCTCCTCCTCGACGACACGGCCTCCTGCGAGGACGTCGTCCAGGAGGCGTTCATCCGCGTCCACTCGGCGCGCAAACGGGTCAGGGACCCCGAGAAGACGCTCGCGTATCTGCGCCAGACCGTGGTGAACCTGTCCAGGTCAGCGCTGCGCAGGCGCATCCTCGGGCTGAAACTCCTCTCCAAGCCGATGCCCGACATGGCGAGCGCCGAGGAGGGGGCGTACGACCTCCTGGAGCGCGACGCGCTCAAGAAGGCCATGCGCAACCTCCAGCGTCGCCAGCGCGAGGTCCTGGTGCTCCGTTACTTCGGTGACATGACGGAGGCGCAGGTGGCCGACGCGCTGGGGATATCGCTGGGTTCGGTGAAGGCGTACGGTTCGCGCGGCATCGCAGCGCTGCGGGTGGCCATGGAGGCACCGGCATGAGCGACGCAGACCAGGCAAACGACGGGCAGGACGGCCCCGACGGGCCTCAGGGCCCTCGGCGCACGCCCGAGGAGCGGGACATGCCCGCCGAGTGGCGCAAGCAGCACGGCCGGCCCACCCGGCCCGTGGACGACCAGGCGGGGAACGGAATGCAGAACGACGGTTCCCACGACGCTGTTGACGGCCTCGACGAGGACGAACTCGAACTGCGCAGGATGATGCACGGCGCCGTGCGGGGGCTCACCCCGTCCGACGACGCGCTCGACCAGCTGCGCAGGGCCGTACCCGCGCGCAGGGCCCGGCGGCGGCAGATCGTCGTCGGCACGGCCGCGGCCGCGCTGCTCGTCGGGACCGCGATCCCGGCGTTCATCCATGTCGCCGGTGCGGGGGACGGAGTCAGGAACAGCCCCGCGATGGCGGGCGGTGGCCACCACACCCCCGGCGGCACGGGCGCCGCGGCTCCCGACGGCGGCAAGAAGGACAGCAAGCCGTCAGGCGACAGCGGCACCGACGGCGGGAACAAGAAGAAGGGCGCGTCGAAGGGGGCCGGGAGCGGCACCCACGGCGGTTCGGACGGCGGGGTGACCGGCCCGTCAGGCAAGGCGCCCGACTCGCTGCCGTCCTGCGCGGCCCAGCAGCTCGGGGTCACATCGGCGGCCACCGGCACACCGAACGCCGACGGCACGGTCTACGGAACCTTCCGGGTCTCCAACGTCTCGCACAGCCAGTGCGCGGTCAGCGACGCGGGCACGGTCAACTTCCAGGCGATGGGCGCCGCCGACGCCGCCCGCATCACCGTGGTCGACCACACGGCGGGCGACGCGGCGGCCGGTCTGCCCGACCCGTCGCAGGACGCGACCGGTCTGGTGCTCGGCCCGTCCCAGGCGTACGAGGTGAAGTTCGCCTGGGTGCCGACCGCGACCTGTCCCACCGGTGGCGGTGCCACTCCTGACCCGACCCCGTCGGCAGGCTCCGGTGACACCGGAGGATCCACGGCCTCGGCGGGAACGGGTGACGGGGCCCCGCCGGCCGGCGGCGACACCGGAACCACCCCGCAGCTCGGCAGCGGCGACGGTACGTCGGACGGCAGCGTGGCCGTGGTGCACGAGGCGGAACCGGGCGTACCGGCCGCGGAGGCGACCATCCCCAACGCGTGCGCGGGGACGATCTACCGCACCGGGCTGCTGACCGCGCCGTAGCGGCCGCACCGGGACCCGTGCGTGGGCCGGGCTTGAGCCCGGGCATGACGGGCCGTACACCGGCTAGTGCCTCGGCCTGCCACGGCACTAGCGGCGCCCGGAGACCTCCGGAGCGGCCGCCTCGTCGGGCGTAGCCGCCCCGTCGGAAGTAGCAGAAGTAGCCGCCACGGTGACCGGTTCCGTGTCCTCCGGCACGATCCCCAGCTCCAGGTCCCTGAGTGCCTCGGCCTCGCGCCTGGCCAGCCGGAACCACATGAAGACCACGAAGCCCGCGAAGACGAACCACTCGCCGGTGTAGCCGAGGTTCTGGAAGGACTGCAGGTCGAGCCCGCTGTTCTGTGGCGCCGTCGCCGGGACGGGCTTCAGGCCCGCGGAGGCGCGCGGCAGGGTGATCCATGCGTCGTACACGGGGTACGGCACGACGTTCACCAGGGAGGCCGCGCTGATGACCCCGATCTGGCCGGCCGGCAGCCCGGCCCCGGTGTACGCCCCGTCGGTCCCGCTGTTCTCGGAGGGCTGGAGCGATCCGGTGACCTTGACATCGCCCTTCGGCGCCGCGGGCACCTTCGCGCCGTGCGGCAGCCAGCCGCGCACCACGGGGAGTGCCTTGCCGCCGTCGGTGCGGAGCAGGGCCAGCACGTACGACCCCTCCTTGCCGTCCACGACCCGGTCCGGCACCAGGAACTGCTCGCCGTACGTGCCGGTCGCGCTGGCCTGCCGCCCGGAGGTGTCGAGGTTCACGGGCAGCAGGGAGTCGAGCGGCGCCGAGGCCTGACGGGCCGGGTCGGGCCGGTGCTCGTCTGTCCGGTGGGTGGCCACCCGGGCCTCGAACCTGCTCAGCTGCCAGGACCCCATGAAGATGCAGAAGGGGATGGCGAGCAGGGCGAAGACGGTGATCCCCAGCCAGCGGGGTGTCAGCAGGAACCGGTACACATCTCTTACGGTACGGGGCGCGGTTCGGGGCCGGTGCCCCGGACCCCGGGCAGCGCCGCCACCCCGTCCCGTCGCCCCCGTACCGTAAGAGCCGGAATGGCCCTGGCCAGTGCCCGCCGAGGCACTAGCCCGCGTTCACGTACCGCTGGGCGAAGTCGAGCTCCAGCCGGACCTGCTTGATCCGCTCCTCCACCACCAGCGAGCCGTGGCCCGCGTCGTACCGGTACACCTCGTGGACCGCCCCGCGGCCGGCCAGCCGGTCCACGTAGTTCTCGACCTGCCGGATCGGGCAGCGCGGGTCGTTGACGCCCGCCGAGATGTAGACCGGCGCCCGTACCGCGTCCACATAGGTCAGCGGCGACGAAGCGGCGAACCGCTCGGGCACGGTCTCCGGGGTGCCGCCGAGCAGCGTCCGGTCCATCGCCTTGAGCGCTTCCATCTCGTCGTGGTACGCCGTGACGTAGTCCGCGACCGGCACCGCGGCCAGCCCCACCGCCCACACGTCCGGCTGGGTGCCGAGCCCGAGCAGCGTCAGATAGCCGCCCCAGGAGCCACCCGCCAGGACCAGCCGGGCCGGGTCGGCGAGGCCGGACGAGACCGCCCAGGCGCGGACGGCGGCGATGTCCTCCAGCTCGATCAGCCCGACCCGGTGCTTGAGCGCGTCGGTCCAGGCGCGGCCGTAGCCGGTCGAGCCCCGGTAGTTGACCCGTACGACCGCGTAGCCGTGGTCGACCCAGGCCGCCGGGCCCGAAGCGAACGCGTCGCTGTCGTGCCAGGTCGGGCCGCCGTGGATCTCGAAGAGCGTGGGGAACGGGCCGTCCCCCGCGGGCTGCTGCACCAGCGCGTGGATCCGGCCGCCCGGTCCCTCCACCCAGACGTCCCGCACCGGCACGGACTCCGGCGCCTTCAGGCCCGGCGGGTCGAGCACGACCGCGCCCGACGTGGAGCGCACGACCGGCGGCAGCGCGGCCGACGACCACAGGTACTCGACCGTGCCGTCGGGCCTGGCGGTCGCGCCGGACACCGAACCGGCCGGGGTCTCGACGCGGACGAGCTGACCGGTGGCCAGCTCGTACCGCCACATCTCGCTGCGCGCCTCGAAGCTGTGCACGATCAGCAGCGCGGACCCGTCCGGATACCACTCGGCGCTGACGTCGCCCGGCAGCTCGATCGCCGGGGCGCTCTCGGTGTCGGCCGCCACGTCCCACACCATCGGCTCCCAGCGGCCCCGCCGCTGGTGCCCGACGAGCAGCCGGGTGTCCCCGGCGACCGGCGCGAACCCGAGCACCTGGAGCCCCAGTTCCTCGGTGCCGCCCTTGGTGTCGTCCAGCTCGGCGACCGTGGACCCGTCGGTGCGGACCACCCGCAGTGCGGAGTGCATCGCGTCGCCGTGCTCGGTGTGCTCAAGCGCGATGAGCGTCCCGTCGTACGAGAGGTCGCCGACCCCGGCGGACTCCCGGTGCCGGTAGATCTCGACCGGACCGGCGCCCGGCCGCACGACGTGGACCGTCGAGCCGTCCTCGTCCGTCGACCGGCCGACCACGGCGGTGCCGTCCCTGCCGATCCCCAGGCCGCCCGGGTAGGAGGGAGCGAGACCCGGGGTGGCGGGTTCGTCGGGTCCGCCGCGGAAGGGCTGGCGCATCCAGACACCGAATTCGTCCCCGTCGGTGTCGTTGAACCACCACAGCCACTCGCCGTCGGGCGACAGGGTCCCGTCGGTCGTCCCTCCCCCGGAGGGGGTGCTCCCAGGCCGGTCGGTGGCCCGGCGCTGCTCGCCGCTCGTACGGTCCCAGGTGTACAGCTCGTACCTGCCGGTCGCGTTGGAGACGAAGAGCGAGCGGTCCGGGGCGTCCTCGGCCCAGTCGGGCAGCCCTACACGCGGGGCCCGGAAGCGCTTCTCCCAGTCGGGCATGGACTTCTCGTCGTCACTCATGCGCCCCATTGTGGCTGCCCCGCCCGGCGGGCCGGGCCGGACGCCCCGGTCAGATGTCCTGCGCGGGCCAGTTGAGCAGCCGGGCGCCGATGACCGCGGTCTGGAGCGTGTAACGGTGCCCGGGATCGGCCGGGTTGGCGCCGGTCAGCTGGCGGATCCGCTCCAGCCGGTAGGTGAGCGCCCGCACGCTCAGCGACATCCGGCGGGCCGCCTCGGCCGCCACGCAGCCCGCGTCGAAGTAGTGGCCGAGCGTCGAGACGAGCGGTTGCGCGCCGCCCCGGGCCTGCTGGAGCGGTCCGAGCGCGCTGTGCACCAGATCGACCAGGGCCTCCCGGTCGCGGGTGAGTACCGGGTAGACGAGCAGGTCGGCGGAGCGCAGCAGCGGGCCCTCCAGGTTCATGCGGGCCGCGAGTTCCAGGGCGTTGAGCGCCTCCTCGTAGCTGTGCACGATGCCGCCGGAGCCCGGGTGCGGGCGGCCTATCGCCACCTGTACGCCGTCCTCGGCGGTGGCCGCGTACGCCTGCTTGGCGAAGTACGTCAGGACGTCGTCCTGGTCGCCGGGGGCGATGCAGATCAGCCGTCCGTCCTTCGTGGTCAGCAGGATGCTGCGGTTGCCGAAGCGGCTGAAGAGGGCCAGCTCGACGGTGCGCGTGACGGCGGCGCCCTCGTCGTACGCGCCGGCGCACTGCGCGACCGCGACCGCGTGGGTACGGGACAGCCGCAGCCCGAACCGCTCGGCGCGCTCCGCCAGCCGCCCCAGGTCGCTGCCGCCGTACAGCAGGTCGTCGATGAACTCCCGGCGCACGGCCTCCTCCTGGCGTACGGCCATGCGCTGGGCCCGCTCGTAGCCCTCCGCGAACGCGTCGACGGCCAGCTCGACGGCGGTGAGCACGCTGGCCGCCGTGTTCCCGCTCACCGCTGCCGACCCGGTGGGCCAGGCCGAACGGGCGGCCGCGAGATGTGCGGCGACCAGGGAGCGCAGCGAGTGGCCGTCCTCCGCCGCCTGCTCGCCGAAGGTGCGGCGTGCGTCGAGTTCGGGCCGGGTCGGGCGCCTGCCGGTCACCAGGACATCGGCCAGCATGCGGGCGTACCCCTCCAGATATGTCCCGGGGGGCTTCTCGGATATGTAGGGCCCTGTCACACGCTCTCCTGCTTCTCCCTGTCGTCCGGCGGCGGTCCGGCCGGCCGGACCGGCAAACGGTCCGGCCGGCCGCTCCGGCGGTGTCCGCCCGCCGCACAGCCGCAAGGGTGGCAGACCGCGACGGATGGCGGAGCCAGGGGTTCGGCTCCGGCATCCGGTGAGAGCCAACTTTGCCGGGTCACGGCAATGCGGCGGCCGTCGCAGTCCCGCCAGAATGGGCATTGCGGAAACGGGGGAGAGCGGCCCGGTGCCGGGTTACGGAAACGTACGCCCGGCACCGGGGCGCCCTGCACGGGGGACGCACGGGGGAAACAAGGGGAAAAACGGGGGAATGGGGCTGCTCGATGGATGAGTTCATGGGCGCCGCGCTGGGTTTTCCGGCGGTTCTCTTCGGTGCGGCGCTGTTGGTGGTCATCGCCTTCTGGCTGCTCGTACTGGTGGGGGCCGCCGAGCACGACGCCTTCCATCTGCACCTCAGTACGGGGGAGACGGGCACGGCCGCTGCGGGGGGCAGCGGCGTGCCCGTCACCGTGCCGGTATCGCTCTTCACCCTCCTCGCCTGGTTCGCGAGTCTCGCGGGCTCGGTGCTGGTGCGCAGGGCCGAGCCGCCGGGCGGGGTCCGGACCGCGCTCGACGCCGCTGTGCTGGCCGCCGCGCTGCCGGCCGCCTGGATCGTGACGAGGTTCACCGTCCGCCGGATGCGCGCCCTCCTCCCGGCGCAGCCGCCGCCGTCCCGGCTGGACTTCGTCGGGCTCGTCTGCACCGTCCGCACCGGTTCGGTGACCGCCCGGTTCGGACAGGCCGAAGTCGCGTCCGACGACGGCTCGACCGCCGTGGTCCAGGTCAGGGCCCACGGCGACGACATCCTGCCCGGGCTCAGGTCCGGGGACACCGCGCTGCTGTACGCCTACGACGAACCGGGCGAGTTCTTCTGGGTCGCGCCGTTCGACGCGGCGCTCGATCCACGCGGCACCGGCTGAGTCCGCGCCCGGCGGCCCTCCCCCAGCCTCCGGCCGGGGCCCCACCCGCGCTCACAGCCGCACCACAAGCACCGTTCAAGACACCCTTCGAGGAATGTTCATGGATGCCATCTCCCTGGGCATCGGCGTGCTCGTCGCCGTTGTCCTGCTCATAGCCGTCGCACTCGTCCTGGTGCTCAGCAGGTTGTTCCGCAAGGTGGAGCAGGGCCGGGCACTGATCATCTCCAAGACGAAGAAGGTCGACGTCACCTTCACCGGTGCCGTGGTGCTGCCCGTGCTGCACAAGGCCGAGTACATGGACATCTCGGTGAAGATCATCGAGATCAGGCGGACCGGGCGCGAGGGCCTGATCTGCCAGGACAACATCCGGGCCGACATCCACATCTCGTTCTTCGTACGGGTCAACAAGACCGTCGAGGACGTCGCCAAGGTCGCCCAGGCGATCGGCACCCAGCGGGCCAGCGACAAGGCGGCGATCCAGGAGTTCTTCGCCGCCAAGTTCTCCGAGGCGCTGAAGACCGTGGGCAAGCAGCTGGACTTCGTGGACCTGTACACGAAGCGCGAGGAGTTCCGGGACCGGATCATCCGGGTCATCGGCACCGACCTCAACGGCTACCACCTGGACGACGCGGCCATCGACTTCCTGGAGCAGACGCCGATGGCGCAGCTCGACGGCGCCAACATCCTGGACGCCCAGGGCATCCGCAAGATCACCGAACTGACAGCCGTCGAGCACGTTCGCACCAACGAGTTCCAGCGCACCGAGCAGAAGGAGATCACCCGGCAGAACGTCGACGCCCGGGAGACCATCCTGGAGCTGGAGCGCCGGCAGGCCGAGGCGGAGATCAAGCAGCAGCGCGAGGTCGACACCCTGCGGGCCCGCGAGGAGGCGGTGACGGCCAAGGTCCAGGAGGAGGAACGCCTGGGCGCGCAGACCGCGTTCCTGCGCACCGAGGAGCAGCTCGGGGTGCAGCGCGAGAACCAGGCGCGCGAGATCGCCGTGGCGCAGAAGAACCGCGAGCGGGTCATCGCCGTCGAGAACGAGCGGATCGAGAAGGACCGGCTGCTGGAAGTCATCGGCCGGGAACGTGAGACGCAGCTGTCGATGATCTCCAGGGACAAGGAGGTCGAGGCGGAGCGCCGTGAGGTGGCCGACGTAGTCCGCGAGCGGATCGCGGTGGACCGTACGGTCGCCGAGCAGGAGGAGTCGATCAAGAAGCTGCGGATGGTCGAGGAGGCCGAGCGCACCCGGCAGGCCGTGATCATCGCGGCCGAGGCGGAGGCGCAGGAGCGGCTGGTCAAGGACATCAAGGCAGCCGAGGCGGCGGAGGTCGCGGCGACGCACCACGCGGCCGAGCAACTGACCCTGGCCGAGGCGCGGCTGAAGTCCGCCGACCTCGACGCCCGGGCCAAGCTGCGGCTCGCCGAGGCGATCCAGGCGGAGGCAGCCGCACCCGGACTGGCCGATGTCCAGGTACGCGACAAGGAGGCCGACGTCATCGAGAAGGCGGGCCGCGCCGAGGCGGAGGCCACCGAGGCCCGGCTCAGGGCCGAGGCCTCGGGGGCGCGTCTGAAGGCACTGGCCGTGGCGGAGGGCACCAGCGCCCAGGCCACCGCGGACGCGGCGATGATCGGCGAGAAGCTGAAGGCGGAGGCCGCGGGCCTCACCGAGAAGGCGGCGGCGATGGCCGCGCTGGACGACGCGTCGCGCGGACACGAGGAGTACCGGCTGCGCGTCGCGGCCGAGAAGGAGATCAGGCTGGCCGGGATCGACGTCCAGCGCCAGGTCGCGGAGGCACAGGCCACGGTGCTCGCCACCGGCCTGGAGAACGCCGACATCAGCATCGTCGGCGGCGAGTCGGTCTTCTTCGACCGCCTGGTGTCGTCGATCTCACTGGGTAAGGGCTTCGACGGCTTCATGGAGAACTCCAGGACGGCCCAGACGCTCGCCAGGCCGTGGCTGGACGGTTCGGCCAGCTTCCCGGAGGACCTGACGAAGATACTCGGGTCGGTGTCGAGTGGTGGTGTACGGGATCTGACGGTGTCGGCGGTGCTGATGCAGCTTCTGAAGTCGGGGGGTGCGGAGGCGGGTCCGGTCCAGCAACTCCTGGACCAGGCGGACCGGTTGGGGCTCTCGGATGTGCCGGTCGCTGCGCTGGACGGGGCGGCGAAGGTCTGAGGGGTGGGCCGGGGGCGCTGCCCCCGGCCCCCCCTTGTCCTCAATCTCCCCCAGCTACCGCTGGGAGGTGCCCCCAGGACGGGCTGGATTCTGCCGGACACCTTCCCCAACCACCACCACCGCCCACCCACACCACAGAAAGCAGCCGATGACCACCACCTCCGTAGACGTCGGCACCTACGAGGTGCTCCGGGACCGGCTGACCGTTCAGGCCGCCGAGCTGGCCCGCAGGGCCACCACCCTCAACACCCGCCGCACCGAGACCTTCGGCTCGATGGAGCTGGCCCTCACCCGCACGGAACACCTCCGCACCGACAGCAGCTGCGTCCCGCGCGACACAGTCGCCATCGGCAACCACCTGCTCATCGGCGGTAACACCCCACCAGGGCAGAAGCAGACATCCGACCCGACCCGCGCGGCGGCCGCGGCCGACGTGTTCGCCCTGTACGACACCGCCCTCAACCGCCTCCCCGACACCGCCGTGCCGGGCCTGCTCGACGACCCCGCCTTCACCAGGGAATTCGCGGAGCTGCACCGCTACTACCGCGACGCCCGCCTCCTCCAGCTCCGCCACACCGACGGCAAGCTCCTCGCCGTGTTCCGTACCGGCGAGACCGCCGACGACATCCGCGTACTGCGCTGGACGCTCGCCGCCGACGGCAGCGCCACGTACCTGGACGCACGCGGCGACCGCGACCACGTACTCCCGCCGCCGCACGACTTCGAGTGGACCGCGACCACACGCCAGGACCACGTGCTCGGCCGGCACCCGCACATCGCCCTCCCCGGCGGCGTGTACGTGACGACGGTCGGCGGAGCCCTCACCGTCAAGGACGAGGACGACACCGGGACGGCAGAGGGGATCTGGTCCGAGCCGGTCGATGAACCGCTCCAGTCGCTCGCCGACGCCGAGGTGGAGTACGCCCGCGTCGGCGTCCTCCTCCTGGTGCGCGTACGCCCGTACAAGGAGGAGGGCCGGCGCCACCTGGTCTTCAACACGGTGACCCGCGCGGTCGTCCGCCTCGACGGCATCGGGCAGGCCTGCCGCAGACTCCCCGAGGACCAGGGCATCGTCTTCCCCGGCGGGTACTGCCTGGCCACAGGCGCGTGCAAGTCCTTCGAACTCGACACGACAGGGCTGGAGTTCGACCGGCCGCTCCGCTCCCCGAACGGCGAGGACGTGCTGTACGTCTTCCACGCCCGCGCCGACGGCCGCACCCTGCTCCTGCCGTACAACCTGATCCGCAAGGAGACCGGGACCCCGATCGTCTGCCGGGGATACGCGCTCTTCGACGACGGCACCCTCATCGTCCTGCGCGGCGAGTCGGACGAGCCCGCCCGCCTCCACCCCCTCCAGCGCTGGCGCTCCCCGTACGTGTCCGACACCTACGCCGACACGGCCCCGGCAGGAGAAGGGACTCTCGCCCGCATCGGCAACGCCGACCTGGTGCGCGGGATCTCCGACTGTCTGTCGCTGGCCCGCGCGGTCACCGAGAACACCGCTCCCACCACCGGCGTGTACGAGACGCTGCTGGCCTCCTGCGTACGGGCCGCCGACACCCACCACTGGCTGGGCGACGAGGGAACGGGCGGCCTGCTGGAACCGCTCGACGGACTGCGGACCACTGCCGGGCAGGTGCTCGCCGAGTTCGAGACCGTCCGGACGCTGACCCGGCAGGCCTCCGACGCGCTGGACGCCGCCGAGGCGCGGACCGCCGGGCTTGTGCGCCGCGTCCGCGGTGAGGCGCCCGGTTCGGCCGCCGAGTGGGTCACCCGGCTGACCGAACTGCGCCGCGCGCACGGGCAGGTGCTGACGCTCAAGGAGCAGCGGTACGCGGACACCGCGCGCATCGACGTGCTCGCGGGCGGAGTGGAGGCGGACATCGCCGCGTTCGCGCAGCGGGCCATCGGCCGGCTGCGCCGCGACGACGCGTTCGCCGGGTACCACGCGGAGACCGAGCGGCTCACCGCCGACGCGGAGGCGATCGGGACGGTCGCCGGGGCCGCGCCGGTCACCGAGCGGCTTGACGAGCTCGCGGAGGGGCTGCGTACCGTCACCGAGGTCGTCACCGGACTCGACATCGGCGATGCCACGGTCCGCACCTCGGTGCTTGAGCGGCTCGCCGGGGTTGTCGGCGCCGTCAACCGCGCCCGCGCCACGCTCGAAGCCCGCCGCCGGGAGCTGCTCGACCACGAGGGTCGGGCCGAATTCGCCGCCGAGCGCGCCCTGTTGGGGCAGTCGGTCACCGGCGCGCTGACCGCTGCCTCCACCCCGGAGGCCTGCGACGACCAGCTCGCGGGCCTGCTGCTGAGGGTGGAGGACCTGGAGTCGCGGTTCGCCGGGTCCGACGACTTCCTGGCCGAGCTGGGCGCGCAGCGGACCGAGGTGTACGAGGCGTTCTCGGCCCGTAAGCAGACTCTCCAGGACGACCGCGCCCGCCGCGCGGAGCGGCTCGGCGCCTCGGCCTCGCGCGTCCTGGAGACCGTCACCCGTCGGGTGACCTCGCTCGGTTCGGCGGATGCGATCAGCACCTTCTTCGCATCCGACCCGCTGGTCGCCAAGGTCACCCGCACCGCCGCTGAACTGTGCGAACTGGGCGACCGGGTCAGGGCAGAGGAACTGGCCGGCCGGATCGGGGCGGCCCGCCAGGAGGCCGTCCGCGCGCTGCGCGACCGCACCGATCTGTACGCGGACGGCGGCGCGGTCATCCGGCTCGGCCGGCACCGTTTCGCGGTCAACTCCCAGCCGCTCGAACTGACCCTGGTCCCGTACGGCGGCCCCGGGCACACCGGCGACAGCGACGACAGGGCCGCCGCCGGGCTGGCCTTCGCGCTCACCGGCACCGACTACCGCTCCCCGGTCACCGACCCCGCGTTCGCCGCCTGCCGCCCGTACTGGGGCCGCACCCTGCCCTCAGAGTCACCCGCGCTCTGCCGGGCCGAGTATCTGGCGGCCCGGCTGCTCGCCGAACACGGAGCCGGGGCACTCGCCGCCGCCGATCTCCCGGCGCTGGTACGGCAGTCGGCCGAGGCCGCGTACGACGAGGGGTACGAACGCGGCGTCCACGACCACGACGCCGCGCTGATCCTCGGCGCGCTGCTGCGGCTGCACGCCGGAGCCGGGCCGCTGCGCTTCCCGCCGCAGGCCCGCGCCGCCGCCCAGCTGTTCTGGGCGCACTCCACGACGGACACGGCACGGCGGGCCTGGACCCACAGGGCCGTGTCGATGGCCCGCGCCCGCGAGACCTTCGGGCTGGCCCCGGCCATCACGGACTGGCGGGACGAGCTGGCGGGCGTGATCGGAGGGCCGGACGCGCCGGAAGCAGCGGCGTACCTCTTCGAGGAGCTGACATGCCGTCCCGAGGGCTTCGTCACCCACGCGGTGGCCCGCACTCTGCTCGACAAGTTCCGCGGTGCTGTGGGCACTTCGGCGTACGACGACGACCTCGCGGGGATCGGCGAGGACGACCCCGCGGCCCGCCGCCAGCTGGTGGAGAACTGGCTGGGCGCGTACACCCGGTCCGGGGGCCAGGGCAACACCCGCCCCGGCGACCTCGCCGAGGCGGTCGCCGTAGAGCTCTGCCCGGACCTCCCGCGCTACGAGTCGGCAGCTCCGCTGGCGGAGACGGTGGAGGGGCTGCTCGGGACGCACCCGCGCATCGAGCGCCGCCGTCTGACCGTCCGTATCGACGAACTCCTCCCGGCAGCAGCCGAGTTCCGACGGACGGAAGTACCCGGATTCCGCGACTGCCAGCGGCAGCGCACCGCCCTGGTCGCCGCCGAGCGCGTCCGGCTGCGGCTGGACGACTACCGCCCCCGGGTCATGTCGTCGTTCGTGCGCAACCGGCTCATCGACGAGGTCTACCTCCCGCTGATCGGCGACAACCTGGCCAAGCAGCTCGGCACCGCGGGCGACGCGAAGCGAACCGACAGCAACGGCCTGCTGCTGCTGATCTCGCCGCCCGGCTACGGCAAGACCACGCTCATTGAGTACGTGGCCGACCGGCTCGGCCTGGTCCTGGTCAAGGTCGACGGGCCGGCGCTCGGCCACCAGGTGACGTCGCTCGACCCGGCCCAGGCGCCGGACGCCACCGCGCGCCAGGAGATCGAGAAGATCAACTTCGCGCTGGCCGCTGGCAACAACACGCTGCTGTATCTGGACGACATCCAGCACACCTCGCCCGAACTGCTCCAGAAGTTCATCCCGCTCTGCGACGCCCAGCGCAGGATCGAGGGCGTCAGGGACGGCGCCGCGCGCAGCTACGACCTGCGGGGCAAACGGTTCGCGGTCTGCATGGCGGGCAACCCGTACACCGAGTCGGGGCAGCGGTTCCGGATCCCCGACATGCTGGCCAACCGCGCCGACGTCTGGAATCTCGGTGATGTGCTCACCGGCAAGGAGGACGTCTTCGCGCTGAGCTTCGTGGAGAACGCGCTCACCGCCAACCCGGTGCTCGCCCCGCTCGCGGGCCGGGGCCGCGACGACCTGGCGCTGCTCGTACGGCTGGCCGCGGACGATCCCACCGCACAGCGCGACCGGCTCCAGCACCCGTACCCACCCGGGGAGCTGGACCGGATCGTCGCGGTGCTGCGCCATCTGCTGGCAGCGCGGACCACGGTGCTCGCGGTCAACGCCGCGTACATCGCGTCGGCGGCCCAGTCCGAAGCGGCCCGCACCGAGCCGTCGTTCCAGCTCCAGGGCTCGTACCGCAACATGAACAAGATCGCAGCGAGGATCGACCCGGTGATGAACGGCGCGGAGCTGGCCGCGGTGATCGACGACCACTACAGGGGCGAGGCCCAGACGCTGGCCGGCGGCGCCGAGTCGAATCTGCTGAAACTGGCCGAGCTGCGCGGCACCCTGACGCAGGCGCAGGCGGCGCGCTGGGCGGAGATCAAGGCGGCCGACGTCCGCGCCCGGACGCTGGGGGGCGGTGCGGGCGACGATCCGCTGCCGCGCGCCGTGGCGGCGCTGGGGCTGCTCGCGGACCGGATCGCGGCGGTCGAGACGGCGATCAGCCGGGCGGCGGACCCCAGGTAGCCGGCGTTTTCGCAGACCACCATGGGTGCGCCTGCTCAACTCCGCGTCTCTTCGGGTGAAGTGACGATGCGGAAGCGGCGCGAGCGGGCAGGCATAGCGGAGGTCCACACAAGAGGGCCCGCGTGTATCCGGCCCCGGAGTGCTCCTACGGAAGGGTTTGTGTCTACATGTCTCGAATCGTGCGGATGACCGTGCTGTCTGCCATCGCTGCCGCCGCCACTGTGCTGGGGGGTGCGTCGATCGCCTCCGCGGACAGCGGGGCCGAGGCCGCAGCCATCGGCTCGCCCGGTGTGCTCTCCGGCAACGTCGTCCAGGTGCCGATCGATGTCTCGGCCAACGTCTGCGGCAACAGCGTCAACGTCATCGGCCTGCTCAACCCGGCGTTCGGCAACACCTGCGTGAACGGCGGCCGCGACCGCGACCACGGCCGTGACCGCGACCACGGCCGCGACCACGGGCGCGACCGCGACCACGGGCGTGACCACGACCACGGGCGTGACCACGACCACTGCCGTGACCACGACCACGGCCGTGACCACGACCACGGCGGCTGGAACCACGGCTGGAACTGACCGAAGCACCGTCGGTCAGCCAGTAGCGAGCCTGTAGTGCCCCAGCAGTGAATCAGCAGTGAAGCAGTGAGCACCGTGCCCCGGGCGGCCGTCCTTTCGGCCCTTCCGGGGCGCGGTGCTGTCCGCTGCCGTCACCGGCTCATACATCCATGACAGCGACTCGGAAGGGCACATGAACGTCGACCGGAGATCGGTACTGAAACTGGCCGGAGCGGGCATGGTGGCCGCCGGCGTCACCACGGTGGCCTCGGCAACCGGTGCGTCCGCGGCCGTACGGAGCGTCGCCCCCGGGGCGGTGCGTACGGTCCCGGCAGCGCGGCCCGGCTCGTCCCAGGCCGCCGCCAGGGCCGCCGGACTCGTCGCCCGGATGACCCTGGACGAGAAGATCGCCCTGCTGCACGGCGAGGGCTGGTCCACCGGGTCCGTGGGCTACGCGGGCCGGGTCCTCGCCAACACCCGGCTGGACATCCCGGCCCTGTACCTCGGCGACGGGCCGAACGGCGTGGGCAACCGCTCGACCGGCGTGACCCAGTGGCCCGACTGCAAGACCCTGGCGGCGACCTGGGACCCGGACACAGCGCGGACCTACGGTGCCGCATACGGCGCCGAACAGGCGGCCAAGGGGCACAACATCGCCCTGGCGCCCTGCATCAACATCCTGCGGGTCCCTTACTGGGGGCGGTCCTTCGAGACCTTCACCGAGGACCCCTTTCTCAACGCGGAGCTGGCCGCCCGGGTCGTCGAGGGCATCCAGGCCAACCCGGTGATGGCCACCGTCAAGCACTTCGCGGCCAACAACCAGGAGATCCACCGCGGCTCGATCGACGTGGTGGTCTCCCAGCGGGCCCTGCACGAGATCTACTACCCGGGGTTCCGCGCCGCCGTCCAGCGGGGTGGCGCCGGCGCCGTGATGACCTCGTACAACAAGGTCAACGGCCACTGGTCGCACGAGAACCGCACAGCGGTGCAGGACACCCTGCGTGACGCGTGGGGCTTCGACGGCCTGGTGATGTCCGACTGGGGCGGCACTCACAGCACCGTGCGCACCGCCCGGGCGGGCTCCGATATGGAGATGCCTGGCTCCACCTATCTCGGCGGCAAACTGAAGGACGCCGTCGGCGCGGGCACGGTGAGCGCGGCCACCGTGAACACGATGGCGGTCCACGTCCTCACCGCGATGTACCGGACCGGGCTCTTCGACCACCGACTTCCGGACCCGGCCGCCGTGCTCTCCAAGGTGGTCAGCACCGACGCGCATCGCGCGCTCGCCCGCAGCATCAGCGTCCAGGGCAGTGTGCTGCTCAAGAACACGCGGGTGCTGCCGTTCGCCCGCCCCGCCTCCCTCGCGGTCATCGGCGACGCGGCCGACGCCGGGGCCCGTACACACGGCGGCGGTTCGGGCGCGGTCAAGGCCAGCGGCACCGTCGTCACCCCGCTCGCCGGGATCAGGGCGAGGGCCGGGCGCATCCCGGTGACGTACACCAAGGGCCTCGCGGGGGCCGCCGACGCGGCGCGGGCGGCGGAGGTGGCCGTCGTGGTGGCGGGCGACTACACCAGCGAAGGCGCGGACCGCACCACGCTCGCCCTGCCGGACGGCCAGGACGAGCTGATCGCGGCGGTGGTCGCGGCGAACCCCCGTACGGTCGTCGTCCTGAACACATCGGGCGCGGTCCTCATGCCGTGGCTCGACGGCGCAGGGGCCGTCCTCGCCAACTGGTACGGCGGACAGGAGCAGGGCAGCGCGCTGGCCGCGATGCTGTTCGGCGACGCCGAGCCGGGCGGCCGGCTGCCGGAGACCTTCCCGGCCTCCGAGGACCAGGGCCCGGCGAAGACGGCCGTGCAGTACCCGGGCGACGGCGTGCAGGTCTACTACGACGAGGAACTCGCGGTCGGCTACCGCTGGTACCGGAGCTCCGGCGAGAAGCCGCTGTTCCCCTTCGGTCACGGCCTCTCGTACACCACGTTCCGGCTGTCGGACCTGCGCCTCGACGGGCACGGGGACGGGTACCGCGCGAGCGTCGGCATCCGCAACACCGGCCACCGCACCGGCAGCGAGGTCGTCCAGCTGTATCTGACAGCGCCCGCGGCGGCCGGGGAGCCGGCCGGGCAGCTGAAGGCGTTCGAGAAGGTCACCCTGAAACCGGGCGAGAGCCGGACGGTGCGACTCGCCCTCCCCCGTGAGGCGTTCGCGGTGTGGCTGACGGCCGGGACCGGCTGGACGGTGGTGCCGGGGACCTACACGGTGGCGGTCGGCCGGTCGTCGGCGGACCTGCCGCTGGAGACGGAGGTACGGATCGGGTGAGGCCGCCCGGTATCCGCCCGTCCCGTGGCGACGAGGCGCAGTCGGCGCACTGCTGACGGTGGGCCCCGGTCCGTCGCCGCCTGCTCCGTCTCCTGGTAACGTAACTCCGTTTTGCGCAAGGCGACGTGGCCCGAACCGTCCTGCGCCTCAGGGCCGTGCGGGCGCCGCGCCCGGCTGGGGCGGCTGGAGGATGGAGAGCGGCGCGCTGGTGGGGGAGACGAGGTACTTGGCCAGGTAGGCGGGCCTGCCGCCCAGCTGTGCGGTCTGCGTGATGATGAGCAGCGGATCGGTGGGGCGCAGCCCGAGGAGCCTGCCGCGGGTGGCTCCGGCGATGCCGGCGGTGATCGTGCATTCACCGGGGCCGAAGACCGGGCCGAGCATGCCGGTCATGGCGCCGAGCAGGGTGCGCGGGCTGTCGTGCAGCTCCTGGACCCGGTCGGCGACCACGGGGGAGAGCGCACGGAGGTCCGAACCGCAGGCGATGTGCTCCTGGACCAGGGCCAGTTGCTCCGTGCCACGGGTCAGCCGGGTTTCGCAGAACCACGCGTTGCTGCCCTCTTCGAGCCCGAGGCCCTGCAGGACGAAGTCCGTCGTGCGCTGGAGGTTCATCTCCAGGCGCTCGGCGCGCACGGGCTGTTCGGGCGTGGTGAGCGTCTCCTCGAACGGCTGCAGCTGCTCCAGGCCCTGGCGCGGGAGCGTCTGGCTGACGAACCGTCCCACTCCACGGCGGGTGCGGATGAGCCCGTCCTCCTCCAGCAGCATGAGGGCCTCGCGCACCACGGTGCGGCTCACCCCGAGCCGGGTGCCGAGGTCGGCCTCCTTAGGCAGGGCCGAGCCCAGCGGGAAGACCTGGTCCCGGATGCCCTGCGCGAGGCGTGAGTAGACGGCCACCCGCAGCGGCTGGCCCACGGAGACGGTCATGGGTTCGGCCAGAAACCCGTCGACGGTGGGGGCGGTGACAGGCACGGCGTACCTCGCTTCGCTACGGGCCGGTGATCCAGACCATCTAACCAGAAATCCATCGACACTAGACGCATGTCAGACGGAGAGGTATAACATCTCACATCAGCCAAGAGTGTGACTCACTGTAACGATGAGGTTCCTTGTGAACACAGGCAGTCCGGGCGGCAGCTCAGGTATCAGAGACAGAAACCCGCTGGAACAGGGTGAAACGCCGAATGAAACGCCGCTCCTCCAGGGGAGGAAGGCGGTCGCCCTGGTGGCGACGCTGTTGCTGAGCGTCATCGCCTTTCAGCTGAACGCCAGCATGATCACCCCTGCGCTGCCGGAAATGGCGCGTCAGCTCCACGGAAGCGTGGACGGGATAGCCCAGGTCTCTTCGCTGTTCTTCCTGGCCGGAGCGATCACGGGCGTCGTCCTGAGCCGCCTCAGCGACTTCCGGGGGCGCCGCCGGATCCTCATCGCGGTCCTGATCGTGACCACCGTGGGCACGGTCCTCTGCATCGTCGCCCCGAACCTGCCGGTCCTGCTGACCGGCCGGGTGCTGCAGGGCGCGTCGAGTGCCGCCTTCCAGATCGCGTACGTCGTCCTCAACGAGCGGCTCAGCAAGAAGGTCTTCGCCACCGCGCTCGGAGTGATCACCGCGATCAACGGCGGTGTCGGCGGTGTGGACGGGCTCCTCGGCGGCCGGATGTCCGACGCCTTCGGCTACCGGTCGATCTTCGCCGTCATCCTGGTCATCGGCGTCGCCGCTTCGGTCTGTGTGGTGTTCGTCCTGCCCAAGGACGGGCAGCCGGTCAAGGGCCGGATGGACTGGTGGGGCGCGGCCACCCTGTCGATCGCGCTGTACTGCGTCACCTACCTCGTCTCGCACGGTTTCGCCGACGGCTGGCACAGCACGAGCACCCTCGCCTATCTGGCAGGCACCGTCGTCTCGGCCGTCGCCTTCGGAATGGTCGAGCGCCGCAGGACCACCCCCCTGATCGCGCTCAGGCACCTCAAGTCCCGCCAGGTGTGGCCGGTCATCGCGACGACCGTGATCTCGCTGTCCGGGATCTTCGCGGTCATCAACTTCACCGTTGTGGTCATCAGCCAGAACCCGGGGGCCGGCTTCGGTATGACCGCCACCGAATCGTCGCTGCTCTTCCTCACACCCGCGGCGCTGATCGGGCTGGCCGCCGCCCCGATGGCCGGGCGGCTGGCCGACAGGCAGGGCTGGTTGATCACACTCCGTGCCGGTCTCGTCCTGAGCATCGTGGCCCTGTGCGTCATCGCCTCGTACCCGCTGGAGAAGTGGACCGTCTTCGCGGCGGTTGCCTTCCTCGGCATCACGTACAACGGCCTCGTCCTGACGACCGTGAACGGCCTCGGGGTACTGAACTCGCCCAAGGACGCGCCCGCTGCGCTGCCGGGCCTCAACAGCGCCGCCTTCGGGATCGGCGCGAGCACCGGCATCGGCATCGTCGCCCCGTACGCGGCCCGCGCCACGCACGCCGGCTACAGCACCGCCCTGTGGATCTCGGTGGGGATCTCGGTTCTCGCTTTGGTGGCCAGCCTGTTCATCACCCGGCGGGCGGACTGACGGCCGCCACCCCACTCGCCCCCATACCCTCCCCGGCAGCCACTGCCCCGACCGTGAAGGACCCCCCATGACAGCCCAGCCGCTCTACTTCGACTGCGACACCGGCATCGACGACTCGATGGCGCTCGCCTACCTGCTGGCCTCGCCCGAGATAGAGATAGTCGGCATCGGCACCGTCAGCGGCAACGTCAACTCCACCCAGGCGGCCCGAAACACCCTGGCGCTCACCCAGCTCGCCGGGCGCGCCACCATCCCCGTGGCCGTCGGCGCGGCCGACCCGCAGGCCGGTACGTACGCGGGCTCCGTGCCCCACATCCACGGCCACAACGGCATCGGTGACATCACCGTGCCCGACTCGGTCCAGTCGGCCGTCGCGCAGGACGCCGCCGACATGATCATCGAGCTCGCCCGCGCCCACCGGGGGAAGCTGCGGCTGCTCACCACCGGCCCGCTCACCAACGTGGCCGAGGCCCTCCGCCGGGAGCCCGGACTGCCCTCGCTGGTACAGGACATCACCATCATGGGCGGCGCCGCCCAGCAGAGCGGAAACGTCACGCCGGTCGCCGAGGCGAACATCCACAACGACCCCGAGGCCGCAGCCGAAGTCCTCGCCGCGCCGTGGGACATCACGCTCGTCCCGCTCGACGTCACCCTCGCGCACACCCTCGAAGAGACGGACCGTCAGCGTCTGCTGGACTCGGGCCGCCCGCTGCCCACCGCCCTGGGCGAGATGATGGACCTCTACTACGACTTCTACCTGGAGACGTTCGGCCGCCGCTGCTGCGCGGTGCACGACCCGCTGGCGGCGGCCATCGCCGTCGGAGGCGTGGTACCGACGCTCGCGCCCAACGTGCACGTCGTGGTCGACGCGACCCAGGGCCCCGGCCGCGGCCAGACCGTCTGCGACCTGCGCGGCCAGTTCCTCAACTACCCACCGCAGGAAGGTGCCCACTGCCGCGTCGTACTGGCGGCCGGCCCGGACTCGGCCGCCCACCTCGTCGAGCGGCTCCTGACACTCTGACCGGTCTGTGTGCTCTGCCCTCCCCTGCCGTCACCCGGGTCGGCACCCGCTTCGGCGGCGAAGGCCGACCAGGCGGCGGGGGTGAGGGTAGTGCGGGGAGCCGGACATCTTCCGAGTCGCGGACGCGGACGACCCCGGGGCGGATGGGGGCCTCCTCGCCCCCTCAGACGAACAGTCCCAGCGCCGCATCGAGCGACCAGGCCTGCCAGCACATGCCGAGCAGCCCGACGGCGGAGATCAGCGCCATCATCAGGTTCTGTCCCTGCTCCGACACGTCGTGGATCATCAGTACGAGATAGATCAGGCTGAGAGCCAGGCCGGCCACCAGGGCGACCGGCGTGAGGAGACCGGCGATCAGTCCGAGGCCGAGGGCCAGTTCCGCGTAGGCGACGACGTACGCCATCGTGCGCGGCCGTGGCTTCACCATGAGGTCGAAGCCCGAACGGACGAAGGCCCAGCGGTGCTCGGACGCGATGCCGGCCGCCCACTGGATTCCGCCGCCGCCGAACCACGTCTTCTTGTCCTTGTGGCGCCAGCTCTCCAGCCACCAGAGGCCCAGCCCGATCCGGAGCACGGCGAACCACTCGGCTCCGCTGATCCACATCGTCTGCATCGGCCGCACTCCCTAGATTTAACTGATGAGGCGTCAGTTCAACGGATCCGCCCCGATCGCGCAAGGGTGCGCGAGGGGCCGTTTCCGGTGGGGTGCTTGTCGTCCATCGGCGTACGCCATACCCTGAATCTGATGGAGCGTCAGATTCGAGTCGGTGAAAACCGGCAGGCAGTTGGGGGTAAGTGGAGTGGTCAGCAAGAAGATTGACAGCAGTGAGCTTCCCCGCGTCATCAGCGTGGACGACCACGTGATCGAGCCCGCGCACCTCTTCGAGACGTGGCTACCGAGCAAGTACCGGGACCGGGGACCGAAGCCGTTCACGGCCGGCATCGGTGAGCTGGCGTACGTCGGCGGGAAGTACAAGTTCACCACCGATCCGGAGGGGCAGATCACGGACTGGTGGGAGTACGAGGGCAGCATCTTCCCGTACAAGCGGATCATTGCCGCCGTCGGCTTCTCCCGGGACGAGATGACGCTCGACGGCATCACGCGCGAACAGATGCGCCGTGGCTGCTGGGACCCGAAAGCCCGTCTGGAGGACATGGAGCTGAACCACGTCGAGGCATCGCTGTGCTTCCCGACCTTCCCGCGCTTCTGCGGGCAGACCTTCGCGGAGGCCAAGGACAAGGAGGTGGGCCTCGCCTGTGTCCGCGCGTACAACGACTGGATGGTCGAGGAGTGGTGTGGTGACAGCGGCGGCCGGCTGATCCCGCTGTGCCTCATCCCGCTGTGGGACATCGACCTCGCTGTCGCGGAGATCCGGCGCAACGCCGCTCGCGGCGTGCGGGCGGTCACCTTCTCCGAGATCCCGACGTACCTCGGGCTCCCGTCCATCCACTCCGGCTACTGGGACCCGTTCTTCGCGGCCTGCGAGGAGACCGGAACCGTCGTCAACATGCACATCGGATCGTCGTCGCAGATGCCTGCGGCGTCGCCCGACGCTCCTCCCGCCGTGCAGGCGTCGCTGAGCTTCAACAACGCCATGGCGTCGATGATGGACTTCCTGTTCTCGGGGGTCCTGGTGAAGTTCCCACGGCTCAAACTCGCCTACAGTGAAGGCCAGATGGGGTGGATCCCCTACGCCCTGGAGCGCGCCGACGACGTCTGGGAGGAGCACCGGGCCTGGGGCGGGGTCAAGGATCTGATCCCGGAGCCGCCCTCGTCGTACTACTACCGGCAGATCTTCTGCTGCTTCTTCCGGGACAAGCACGGGGTCGAGTCGATCGAGACGGTCGGCGTGAACAACGCGACCTTCGAGACGGACTACCCGCACGTCGACTCGACCTGGCCGAACACGAAGCAGGTGGCGGCGGACCACATGGCCGGGCTGTCCGACGAGGTGGCTTACAAGCTTCTGCGGGGCAACGCCATCCGGATGCTGGACCTCCCGTTCGACCGTGACCGGTAGTCGCTGCCGTCAGTAGCCACCACCGCGTCGCCGGTGCGGCCCTTCCCCCGCCGCGGGAAGACCCGCGCCGGCGTCAGTCCAGCACGCTCGCGTCAGTGTCCAGTGCGCCCGCGTCAGTCCAGTAGGCCCACGTCAGTGCAGTACCTCGGCGTCGATCCGGGAGAAGACCAGCTCCGTCTCCCCGGTGACCGGCCGGTTCCACCGGCGCGGCGGCTCGGGGTGGCTCAGGGCTCGCGGGTAACTCCCGGGCCGGTAGTCGTTCGGCAGCCGGTACGCGTGGAAGCCGCGGCTTCGCATGGTCTCCATCAACTCATCTACGGTAAAACCGAGTTGGGCCATGCGAGCCGGTGTGACCTCCACGGCGATCTCCACGTCCGTACGCATCCGGTCGAGTACCGGGGCCAGCCCGCGGACGACACCGCCCTCGGCGCCCTCGACATCGATCTTGACGACCCTTGCCCGGGCGATCTCGTCCGCCTCCAGGAGCTCCGCCAGCGGGTACGCCTTCGCCTCGAAGGTCGACTCGGCCGGCCCGTCGTACGGCACGATCGAGTTGGCCCCCATGTTGGCCGAGCTGGCGAGCACGAACGTCAGCGTCTCCTGCCTGTCCGACACCGCGGCGTTCACCGCACGGATGTTGTCGCAGTGGTTGAGTGCCGCATGCTGCAGCACCCGCTGGTGGAACGCCGGTGACGCCTCGACGGTGACCACCCGGCCCTCCGGGCCAACGAGACGCGATCCCAGCAACGCGAAGTAGCCGACATTCGCACCTACGTCCACCAAGACATCTCCGCTGGTCAGCCGCCCCTCCAGCCACCGGGTCATATGCGGCTCCCACACGCCTGACAGCTGGACGAACCGTTGAATGAGATCGCGCGAATCGCAGGCCATGAGCGCGCCGAAACGGGTCGTGACCACACGCCGGCGCGGGTGGTCACGGAGGTACGGGTTCAGGTAGCTGGCCACGAGAGGCCCCTTGAGGACGGAGCCAGGGGCGTTGCGCACGTACCCACGGACCAACGTGGCCATGAGCTCCGATGCGCGACGGCGGGCGGAAGGAGGCATGTCGTGACGGTATGAGGCGGACCGGTCCTCAGCAAGATCCCCCGGCCGCCCCCGGTGGAGAGGGGGCGGGCATGACGTACGAGTAGGGGCATGACGTATGAGTGGGGGCGGGGATGGCATCGGCTCTGACCGTCGGCTACGTTGAGCGGCATGACTACCGGGACGGCCTCGCGCCACACACGGATTGGTGACCCGGTGCTCTTCTGAGCACCGTACGGGCCGGTGCTGGCCCGCTGTCCGTCCGAGGGCCAGGCGCTGCCGCGCGCGCTCCGCCTCCGTCGTGTTGATCACAGGCTCGATACATCAACCACGACAGGAGAACTCCCATGGCCACGAAGGCAATCAAGACGATCAAGGCGCTCAGGAAGCTGCAGATTCCCACCGCGGACGGCCAGGCCGACGCCTTCGCCGCCTTCCCCGACGACGGCGAGCGGCATCCGGGGGTGCTCATGTACTCGGACGCCTTCGGCGTGCGGCCCGTGCTGGAGGAGATGGCCCGTGAACTGGCGGGGCACGGCTACTACGTACTCGTCCCGAACCTCTACTACCGGCACGGCCCGGCACCGGTGGTGGAACTTCCTGAGTACATCGGGGAAGAGGCCCGGCCCGCGGTCTTGGCCCAGCTGCTGCCCCTGCTCAAGGCGCACACCCCCGCACGTGTCCTGCGCGATGCCGACGCCTACCTCGGGTTCCTCACCGCCCGGCCCGAGGTCAGCGCCGGACCGGTCGCCGTGACCGGCTACTGCATCGGCACCCTCTTCGCGCTGCGCACCGCGGCGGCCCACCCCGGTCAGGTGGCCGCCGTCGCCGGATTCCACCCCGGGTTCGTGGTCACCGACGCGCCCGACAGCCCGCACCGCCTCGTCCCCGAGCTCACCGCCGAAGTCCATCTCGGCCTCGCCGAAGGAGACTTGACGCCAGAGATCATCAACGAGCTCTACCAGGCCCTGGACGCGGCGGGTGCCGGCCACACCACTGAGATCTACCCCGGCACCGCCCACGGCTTCACCATGGCCGACACAGACACGTTCAGCGCCTCCGGGCTGAAGCTCCACTGGGACCGTCTGCTCTCTCTCCTCGGCCGTGCCCTGGCCGGCAGCTGAGGCTCAGGCTCGGAAGCCCCGGACACCCGGATATGCCCAGGCCTCCCCGGACCGCCGCGTACGGCCCCGGTCACTCCGAGTCCGAACTGCTCATCGGGTAGCGCCACCGGAAGGAGCGCAGCGCCCGCGCCCGAGCTTCGACAATCGCCATGCGGGCGTTCCGCTCGGTGGTGTCGGTGTGCGCCGCCTGCCCGGTGGCCTGGCCCTCCCACTTGCGGTAGAAGAGCCCCGCATCGGACGAGAACCAGCCGCGCGCCACCGAGTTCAGGGCGAGCAGCAGACCGGTGTCCTCGGAGGCCGGAAGCGCCATCCAGCCTCCGAGGGCGACCAGGAGATCGCGGCGTACGAAGAGCGTCGCCGGGTGGACCTGCGCGCGGAAGTCGTGCGCCGCCCAGTAGTCGAGTACGGCACCGGGTTCGACCGGCCCGTGGTCCGGGTCGCCCGGGAACCCGGCAGTCGATCCGTCGGGGAGCAGATCGAGTACGCGCGAGGTCGCCCAGCCGATGGCCGGGTCGGCCTCCAGCGCCGCGAGGTCGCGGGCCAGCGCGCCCGGGGCGAGCTGGTCGTCGGCGTCCAGGACCTTCACGTACTCGCCGTCGGCGCCCGCCAGGGCGATGGTGCGCGCGACTCCGGGTCCACCCCGGCGGCCCTGGCCGAACGTGATCCGCTTGTCGTCGGGGATGTGCGGAGCGACCTCGTCGGTCGTGCCGTCCTCCTGGATCAGCCAGTGCCATTCCCAGCCCTCGGGAAGCTCCTGAGCGCGGAGGGAGGCGTACGCGTCTTGCAGGAACCGGGCGGATGGGGCGTGTACGGCCGTGACGATGATGATGCGCCGGGTCACGGCTCACCACCTTTCCAAATGAGTCGTGAAGATCGTTTCGGTACGGTCCCCGGGGTGCGTGACGTCCGACATCTCGGCAACGAGGCCTCCGGTGTCGACCAGCGTCTTGCGGAGCACCAGGACCGCCGTGCCTGGAGGCAGGTCCAGCTCCTCCGCCTCCTCGGCTGTCGGCGGACGAGCGCTCACCCGCTCTTCGACGCGGTCGATCTCGACGCCGACGGTGTGGAGCTGGTTCCAGGTGCCGCCGGGCCAGGGCTCCTTGGTCTCGTCCAGGAGGTCGGGATTGCTCTCGATCCGCTCGCGGACCAGATAGGACGTGACCAGGCTGAAGGGGGCGCGCTCGGCGCTGTGGCGCGTCCGGTAGGTGCGCTCGACGAGCACCGTGCCCTCGGCGATCCCCATGGCCGCCGCGATGTCCTCGTCCGCCGTGATCTCGCGGTAGGCGGCGCGGAAGATCAGGTCGCCGACCTCAAGGCCGGTGTCGTGCTCCGTCGCCCCGGTCTGCGCGCGCTTCTCGTGCGGCTGGCGTGCCCGGTCCTTCTCCCACTGGTGCCGGGTGTTCGTCCGCTGCACCGCCGTGCGGGCGCGACGGACGAAGCTGCCGCGGCCGTGCACCTTCTCGATCAGCCCCTCCGCCTGGAGGAGACGCAGGGCGTCCCGGACTGTCGGCACGCTCCGCCCGTACTGCTCAGCGAGCCTGGTCTCCGCGGGGAGTTGGTCGCCGGGCCCGAGCCGGCCTGTACGGATGGACTGCCGGAGCTCGTCCGCGATCCGCTCGTACGCCTTCGCCACCGGTGTCCACCGCTTCCCTGGCCCACGGCTTCTGGCCTGCGTCCTCCTCACTCTACGACTCCTCAAGAGGTCTTGACGAGTGGAGAAGGCTGGCTTGCGGAGGGCGGCACCTACGGCAATCCGGAGAATCAAGGATTAATCGCGACCGCATATTGCCTGAAGGTGCGCGCTGTCTCTTTCTTGAAATTTCCTCAGCTTTGCTGAATTTTCTTCAATGTGAACCAGCCGCGATGTGAACCAGCCGCGACGTGAACCGGGTGTGATGCGAAACAGCCGTGACGTGAACCCGTCGCCCGGCTGAAATCCACCGCCCCGCGCAGTGAGAGGCAGGCGGGGCAAGTGTTCACGCACATGGAAGCGCCCGATCGCTGGCGACGGGGGATGCGTCAGCGATCGGGCTGTATCCAACAGTAACAAGGCTTGCTTGCGCAGTGGGAGAACTGCCGCACCACAATGAGGAGTTGTGACCTAGATCACCACTAGGGGTTAGCCGGCGCGGTTACCTGGAGCCCCGGCTCCGTCACTGATCGCACGGAGGGTCGTACGGGAGGCGGGGCAGATACTCGAGCCATTTCTCCGGTGTCAGAACGCCCCGCGTGAACGAGCAAATGCGAGTGATCGCCTTGTCGGGATCCAGGTTCCAGAGCCGGACGCTATCGGCGCCGCTGGACACTCCGAGCAGGTGGCTGTTGGGGCTGAACGACAGGAAATTGCCCGTCTTGGCATTCGGGCTCAGCGATTGGCCGATGGGGGTGGCCCTGGCCGGGTCGCTGACCTTCCAGAGCCGGACGGTGTCGTCGTTGCCGCCGCTCGCCAGGGTGTGACCGTTCTGATTGAACGTCAGGGACACCACCGCTTCGGTATGGCCGGTGAGGGGCGGACCCAGCCGTGTCGCCCCGCGCGGCTCGGTGACGTTCCAGAGTCTGACCGTGCCGTCGTCGCTGCCGCTGGCCAGTGTGCGGCCGTCCGGACTGTAGGCGACCGCGTTGACGGGCCCGAGGTGCCCTTTCAGCGGTGCGCCGAGCCGGGCGGCGTGACGCGGGTCGGCCACGTTCCAGAGCCGGATGACGCCGTCGGCGCTGCCGCTCGCGAGAGTGCGGCCGTCGGGGCTGAAGACGAAGGCGTTGACCCAGCCGCTCTGGCCGCTGAGCGGCGCGCCGAGCGGACGGAGGCGGGACGGGGCGCTGACGTTCCACAACCGTATGGTGCGGTCGTCGAGGGCGGTCGCCAGCGTGCGCCCGTCCGGGCTGAACGCCAGTACGTCGGGGCCGGCGAAACGTGTCCGCAGCGGGACGGGCGGACCGTAGGGGACCGGCCGGGCCGGATCGGCGACGTTCCACAACTGCACGGCGCGGCTGCCGGTCAGCACCGCGAGTGTGCGGCCGTCGGGGGAGAACACCAGCGAACGCACGTCCCCCTCCCCGGGCATGAACGGTTTGCCCAGCTGCACAGGGGTGTTGGGTGCCGCCACGTTCCACAGCCGGATCTTCTCGTCGCGCGCGGCCGTGGCGAGCACCCGCCCGTCCGGGCGGAACGCTCCGATCCGGCCGATCATGTCCGACGTCGGTATCGACCACAGACGGACCTTGTTGTCGCCGCTCCCGGTCGCGAGGGTCCGGCCGTCGGGGCTGAAGCCCACCGCGTACATCTCACCGCTGCTGCCCGAGAGAGGCTCGCCGACCTGGGAGGGGAACGCCGGATTACGGACGTTCCACAGGCTCGCCGTGCTGTCCGCGCTGCCGGCGGCGAGTTTGGTTCCGTCGGGGCTGAAGGCCACTGACCAGATGGGGCCGGTGTGGCCGGTGAGGGGCGCGCCGAGCTGGGAGGCGTGACGCGGGTCGGCCACGTTCCAGAGCCGGATGGTGCTGTCCGCGCTGCCGCTGGCGAGCGTACGGCCGTCCGGGCTGAAGGCGACGGAGTGCACCGTGCTCGTGTGGCCGGTGAGCACCCTGCTGACCGGTTTCGGGTGACGCCGGTCGGCCATGTTCCACAGCCTGATCGTGCTGTCGTCGCTGCCCGCTGCCAGCGTCCGTCCGTCAGGGCTGAACGCCACGGACCGCACGGCGGCGGTGTGGCCGGTCAGAGTACCGATCGGCTTCGGCCGGCCCGGGTCTGTCATGTCCCAGAGCCGCACGCTGTGGTCTTCGTCGGCTGAGGCCAGAGTGCGTCCGTCGGGGCTGAAGGCAAGCAGGTACGACGTGCCGCCATGGCCGGTCAGCGGCGCGCCCATCGGCTTCGGGCGGCTGGGATCCCGTACGTTCCACAGCCGGATCGTGCCGTCGTCCGAAGTACTGGCGAGGGTGTGGCCGTCCGGGCTGAAGACCGCGCTGCTCACCCAGCTCGTGTGGCCGGTGAGAGGTTTGCCCAGCTGCCTGGGGTGAGTCGGGTCCGCCACGTCCCACAGCCGGATGGTCCGGTCGTAGCTGGCGGTGGCCAGTACCCGCCCGTCCGGGCTGAACGTGGTGAGGTATACGGCGCCGGTGTGGCCGAGCAGCGGCGTGGCCAGCGGTGCGTTCACGATCGAGATCAGCCGGTTGTTGGTGGCCTCGTCGCGCGGCCGCAGACGGTGTGCCACCAGGTCGAGCTGGGCCGACAACGACGGATCCGTGAACTGGACGCGATCGGCTTCGGCCACCACCTGCTCGAACACGGCGTCGTCACGCTGCTGCCACGCGACCACAGCCGAACCGACAGCCACCATCGCGAGGACGACCAGGGCCGACACCGCACCACGGCTGATCCAGACGGTGCGCTTGCGCAGCCTGACCGAAGCGGCCAGGAATTCCACCGCGCTCCGGGTCAGGAAGGTGTCACCTGCGGTCTTCGCCCAGCTGCGGGCCTGCTCCAGACGCGAACCCCGGTAGAGGAGTGAACTGTCGCGGTTCGTGCCCTCCCAGGCCCGGCCGTCCTCCTCCAGCTGCTGGCGGAGCAGGTTGCCGTTCCGGTCCTCGCCGATCCAGTCCCGCAGGCGCGGCCAGGCGTGGAGCAGTGCTTCATGGGTGATCTCCACGGTCTCCGCGTCGAGTGTCACCAGTCGCGCGTTCACCAGCGCTTCGAGTGATTCCTCCGCCTTGTCACGGTCTGCCGACTCTTCCGCGAGCTGGCGCCGCGTCTCCCGTCTGCGGGTTGCCTGGGTGTCCTCGCCCACCCGGACCAGCCTGAGGAGGAGCAGTCTCGTGGCCGTGCGCGCTGCCGGGTCGAGGCTGGACCAGGCCCGCTCGGCGGACGCCGCCACCGCACCCCGGATTCCGCCCGCCGCGCTGTAGCCGGCCAGCGTCAGCCTTCCCGCCTTACGCCGCTGCCAGGTGGCGAGCAGGGCGTGGGAGAGGAGCGGCAGCACGCCCGCGTGCGTCCCGCGGGGGCCGTCGTCGCTCACTTCCCGGACGATCAGTTCCGCCAGCCCCGGTTCGAGCTCCAGACCCACGGCCTTGGCAGGGCTCGTCACCGCTTCGCGCAACTCCGATGGGGTCAGCGGCGCGAGCACCATGTGCCGGTGTTGCAGGGCGTCGGCCAGTTCGGGGTACCCGAGGCACTGCTCGTAGAAGTCGGCGCGTATGCCGAGGACTACGAGCACGGGGGCGGGGTCGCCGGTGTCCGTGGGTGTGCACGCGGCGTGCAGGAGCTGGATGAAGGTGCGCTTGTCCGCGGCGTCGGAGCCGAGGGTGAAGACCTCCTCGAACTGGTCCACGATGACGACCGGGCGGGCGGGGGATGTCGTCTCGCGGCGCGCCCATGCGGCGACGGCCTCCCGCGCCGCGTGCGCGAACCGGTGCGTACCGGGCTCCCCGGCCGCGCGTATCCCTACCGCCGGTTCCTTCGCCGCCGGTTCCTTTACCGCGGGTTCCTTCGCGGCCCGCTCCTCCGCGGTCCGTCCTTCCGCCGCTGAAACGATGGGCTCGAGCTCAGGGATCCGGCGAGTCAGCTCCGCGAGAGGATCGTTTCCCGGCACCAGCTGGAGCACGTCCCCCGCCTGGCTGCTTCCGTCACGCAGTACGCCGTTCCGCAGTGCGGGCACCAGGCCGGCGTTCAGCAGGGAGGACTTTCCCGACCCCGAGGCGCCCACGAGCATGACCAGGCCGCCCGTACTCTCCGCTGTCCGGAGCTGAGTAGCGAGGGCGTCCGTGCTCCGGTCCCGGCCGAAGAACCACCTGGCGTCCTGCTGACGGTACGGAGCCAGCCCCCGGTACGGACACACGCCACCGGGGACGGCGGCCAGGGCCTCGTCGCCCGGCGGGCGTCCCTTCTCCTCCGCGGAAGCGGCGGGTTGCTCGCCCACCGGGTCGGCTACCGCGCGCTCCCACAGGCGCTGCCACTGGGCCAGGTCGTACAGGCCGATGGACACCGGCACGGGCTGCGCGCGCCGTGCTTGAGGTATCAGGACGTGCAGTACGGCCGCGAGGGCTATGAACTGGGCCGGCACGTTCCTGGCCCGTCGCCAGTCGCTGATCCGCTGAGCGGAGACCCGTACGGGCCGCCCTCGTTCGTCGGCCCGCTGAAGCCGGACGACCGCGTCGGACACGCTCTTGAGGGGAGGGTTGCCGGCCTCCCTGTAAAGCAGTGCGAGACGCTCCGCCAAGGCTGTGCGTGCCCCTGAGTCGGAACTCAAGGTCTCCACTCCTTACTTCCCCCCACGCCTGGCATCCGGACCGGAAAACTCACCTTATAGGGCTGACCTGGGGTTAGTCGTCGGTCCGGAACCGGAACATCTTCGGCGGTGGCAGTAGATGGCAGGATCACGTCGCAGCAGCGCAGCCACCGGGCGCCGCCCGGCCGGCCGACCAGCTCAGCGCTCGGAGAGGCACATCATGACGCCGCATGTTCTCGGTCGAATTCCACCGGAGTCACGAGAGAGCGGCGGCGGTCTCGCCGCCTGAGCCCGAGAGACCCGTGAAGCCGGTCCCGTCCGGACGGCTGCCGTATCGACCACGTCGACGACGGGTCGAGCCAGACCTCGATCCACGCCGGTACGCCGTCACGGCCCGGGTCGACCCCGCCCGCGTCGTTCAGCACCGGTCCCCACGAGGGGAGGGACCGGTGCCGGACGGCGCGGTGTGTATGCAGGCAAAGCAGTGTGTATGCAGGCAAAGAGGCCGTCCTCTCACGACGAGAGGGCGGCCTCTTCGGTGTGAGCGGACGGGGGCGGAGGCGACCCCGCCGTCGTCACGGCCGGGTCCCTCAGGCGCCGGCGTCCTGGCCCTGGGTCCAATCCTGGTCCTGGTCCTGGTCCTGGTCCTGGTCCTGGGCTCGCGTCTCCACCGGGCGGCTGGGGCCCACACCGGCGGTGATCGTGAGGAGGTCCGTCGTGCCGGCCTCCAGGGCCTGGGCGAAGTCGGTTCGCTCGTCGGTAGCCCATTTCTCGGAGGCCAGGCGGACGACCATCAGGCCGACATCGGTGGTCGGCTGGGCGGTCTGCTGATCGAGGCTGTCGGTCGCGTCCCAGTTGGCAGCGGCCAGTTCGGCTCTGGTGATCCAGGTCGTGCCATGGTTGGGGGCGGTACCGGCGATGACTCCGGTCAACAGCTCGGCGCGCAGGAGCGTGCGGCGCCGGACTGACGTGAGGTGGGCTGGTCACAGATGCGTCCTTCGCGAGGGATCTGGAATCGGAAAAGGGGCGAGCAACGGCCGCCGGCGCGGCCTGCCGCTCGCCCTCGGGCGGACGCGAGTCAGGCGTCCAGGCGGCGCTTGGCGAGCCAGGTGACCATCTCGGGGTCGTGGTGGTCGAAGAACAGCGAGGCACCGGTGTCGAGGGTGGCGATCTGTGCCATCTGCTCGTCGGTGAGCTGGAAGTCGAAGACGTCGATGTTCTCGGCCATGCGCTCGGCGCGCACCGACTTGGGGATGGCGATGACGCCGCGCTGGGTCAGCCAGCGCAGCACCACCTGGGCCACCGACTTGTCGTATTCCTTGCCGATCTCGGCCAGGAGCGGGTTGGTGAACAGGTCGTTCTTGCCTTCGGCGAAGCCGCCCCAGGACTGGATCTGCACGCCGTGCTCGCGCATCAGGTCCTGGTAATCGGCGCGCTGGAAGAAGGGGTGGGTCTCGATCTGGTTGACGGCCGGTGTGATCTCGTTGTTGGCGATCAGGTCGATCAGCCGGTCGGGGTAGAAGTTGGCGACACCGATCGCCTTGGTGCGGCCCTCACGGTTGAGGGCTTCCATCGCCCGCCACTGGCCGTAGACGTCGCCGAAGGGCTGGTGCATCAGGTACAGGTCGAGGTAATCCTGGCCGAGTTCGGCCAGTGACGTCTCGAAGGCGCGCTTGGTGTTGTCCTCGGCGGGGGCGTCCTGCACCCAGAGTTTGGTCGTGATGAACAGGTCTTCACGGGCGATGCCGCTGGACTTGATCGCGCGGCCCACGGCCTCTTCGTTGGCGTAGGCGGCGGCGGTGTCCAGAAGGCGGTAGCCGGCGACGAGGGCGTCGGAGACGGCGCGTTCGGTGTCCTCGGCGGGGATCTGGTAGACGCCGAAGCCGAGGAGCGGCATCTCGACACCATTGTTCAGGGTTACGTACTGCATGGGAGACGTCCTTCGCTGTGGGGCCGGGTGCGGGGCCAAGGGGTGATGAGGGCCTTGAGGACCTGCCGGTCGGCCATGGCCTGGTAGGCGTCAGGTGTCTGGTCGAGGGTGAAGGTCCGGTCGAAGACACGGCCGGGTGCGATGGTGCCGTCCAGGACGTCGGGCAGGAGCTGCTCGATGTAGGCCCGAGCGGGGCTCGCGCCGCCTGTCAGGGTGATGTTGCGCATGAACTCGGCCGGGCCGATCGGGCCCTGCTCGTACTGCGGGACCCCCAGGCGGCTGATGGTGCCGCCGTCCAGGACCGCGCCGAGCGCGGTGTCGAGGGCCTGGCGGGTGCCGACGGCCTCGATGACCTTGTCCGCACCGCCGGTCAGCTCGCGGATGCGGGCGATGCCTTCCTCGCCGCGTTGTGCGACCACATCGGTGGCGCCGAACGCGCGGCCCAGGCCGGTGCGCGCCTCATGGCGCCCGGCGAGGACGATCCGCTCGGCTCCGAGCCGCTTCGCGGCGATCACCGCGCACAGGCCGACCGCGCCGTCGCCGACCACCAGCACCGCATCGCCGCGGGAGACGCCCGCGGTGACGGCGCCGTGGTGGCCGGTGGTCATCACGTCCGACAGCGCCAGCAGCGAGGGCAGCAGCTCCGAATCGGCGGCCACGGGCAGTTTCACCAGGGTGCCGTCCGCCTGCGGGACGCGGACGGTTTCGCCCTGACCGCCGTCGACCCCGTCGAGGCCGTAGCGGCCGCCGTTGCGGCACGAGACGTGCAGGCCCTTGGCGCAGTGGTCGCAGGTGTTGTCGCTGTACGTGAACGGCGCGACGACCAGGTCACCGGCCCGCAGCCGGGTCACATCCATGCCGGTCTCCTCGACGACGCCGAGGAACTCGTGCCCCATGGGGCGACCGGTGTCCGTGGCGGGCATCGAGGCGTAGGGCCACAGGTCGCTGCCGCACACACAGGAGGCGACAACGCGGACCACAGCGTCAGTGGGCTGGATGATCTTCGGGTCGGGCCGGTCCTCGACGCGGACGTCTCCGGCCCCGTACATCACTGCTGCACGCATAAGAAGCGTTACTCCAAACGGGGGGTTCTGGCGGTGAGAGGATCAGCGTTCGAGCATTTGCGCCTGGGCCTCGGTGTGGTTGTCGCCGGGGCGGGAGGCAAGCTGGAGAGCCGCCGTGGGACACGAGGCCGAACTTGGTGGCCAGCACCACATGGTCCCGGCGCCCGTTCAGGGCCGCGCCCAGGAGCTCCTCGTTCGTGTAGGGGCCGTAGATCTCTGCGGTGTCGACGAGCGTCGCGCCCAGCTCCAGCGCCCGGTGCACGGTCCTGATCGACTCCGCGTCGTCGGTGCCGGAGCCGGTGTAGCGGTGGGACATCCCCATCGCACCCAGCCCGATCCGGGACACCTCCAAGTCACGCGGTCAGTGTGATGTAGCGCATCTCGCCCTCTCCGCATCGTCGTACCGGCGTCTTCTCCTTCACCTTCGCCCAGAACGCGCCGGTGTGGCAGGGCGGGCTCTTCAGGGGTAACAGCAGGGCCCCTCTCCGCTTCGCGCAGCGGCTGGCCGGCGGGTGAAACTGGGTTCATGGCATCCCAGAGCGTGAACAGCGAGGGCGCCGAGCTGGGCCGCTATCTGCGCGCCCGCCGCACCCAGACCAACCCCGAATCCGTGGGCCTCACCGTCGGTGCCGGCATCCGCCGCACCCCCGGTCTGCGCCGCGAGGAGTTGGCCACCCTCGCCGGGATCAGCATCGACTACTACGTACGGCTGGAACGCGGCAAGGAGACCCGCCCCAGCCCTGCCGTCCTCGATGCTCTCGCCCGCGCCCTGCAGATGGACGACCAGGAACACCAGCATCTGCGCGAGCTCGCCGCCCGAGCCGCCCGCTACGCCCCCGAACCGCCGCCCGCCCCGAGCCGCACGGTGCGCCCCCACCTCAAGCTGCTGCTCGAATCGCTCCGGCCGAACCCGGCCTACGTCATCAGCCGCAGCATGGACCTGCTCGCCTGGAATCCCGGCGGCCTCGCCCTGTACGCGGGCCTGGACGACTGGCCGGTCAAGCACCGCAACCTCGCCCGGTACCTCTTCCTGCACCCCGCAGCCCGCACCCTCTTCACCGACTGGGACCGGCAGATCACCGCCTGCGTCGCCCGGCTGCGGGCCACCGCCGGCACCGCCCCCGACGCCCCCGACCTCACTCAGCTCGTCGGCGAACTCCTCCTCAAGAGCCCCGAATTCGCGGGCCTTTGGGAGCGTTACGAAGTGACCGGACGCAAGCCCGCCCACAAGACGTTCCAACACCCGCAGGTCGGCACGCTCACCCTCACGTCCCAGTCCCTGCAGGTGGAGGGCACGCCCGGTCAGCGCATCGGCGTCTACACCGCCGAGCCCGGCAGCTCCGGCCACGACGCCCTGCTCCTCCTCGACATGACCGCACCCCGATCAGCGCATGCTCCCGCGTCGACCGACCCGAGACCCGCCGGGCAGCAGCCGTCAGGCGGCAAGCCCGCGATCGGGAATTGAAGAGTCCAGGGGTCACGCGTTGAGGTCGAACTCAGTCGCCGCAGCTCAGCGCTCCGCACGTGCTCCCCGCCCAGCGCCTGTTCGGCGAACCCGACTACCCCCTGCGCGTCGCCACCACCGACCTGACTGCCTTCCAGCAGCTTTACGACGCGCAGCTGGCCCGACTCCCGGGCGCCCAGCGCCTGACCTCCACCCTGGTCATGAAGAACGACACCAGGTCAGGCGGTGGCCGGGCGCGGGCTGCCGTGGAAGACCTGGCTGGTGTGCCAGGAGCGGTTGGCTGCCGATATGGGCGGCAGCCCGGGTTGAGGGCCTATGAGCGGACGGCCCGCGAGTGCGGTGACATGCTCGCGGGCAGCCTGACTGCGGCCGATGAATTGCTGCGAGACCAGGATGCGGTGGCCGTCGCCTATGCCGAGGACGCCCTTGTCCAAGAGTTTGTGGTGCAGCGAGCACAGGCACACCCCGTTGTCGACGTCGTCCGGGCCGTCGAACGCCCACCAGCGCACGTGCGCGGCCTCCAGTCCGACGGGCGCCGAGCCGATCATGCCGTCATAGCCGCAGAAGGCGCACTGGTACTCGTACGCGGTCAGCACCATCTCCCGCATCCGGCGGCTCCGCTGCCGCCTCCCGGGCGTTGGCGGAACGTCGGTCTCCGCGAGTTCCAGTTCCAGGCCCACTGCGTCGCACAGATCCTGGTGTAGTGACGCTGGGAAGTGCAGATCCAGCAGCACCCTTGCCATGCGGCCCAGCAGCGACGGTTCCCTCTGGAGCGCCACCCGAAGGTCCGGGGCCAGCCGCCCAGTGGCCCGGCTGGCTCGTAGTTCCCGCACGCCGGTGCCCGGGCTGCCGGCACCGTGCTCGGTCCGCACTTCCCACACCCCGTCGCTGACCAGATGGTGGAAGGGATAGGCGGGCGTGGTCCCGCGCGGTGGGCCGTACTCCGCCAGCAGTTGCTTCAGATCCGACTCCACCGCGCTGTATGGCAACTCGTCCGCGGCATCGGCCTGAAAGCGGCCCAGCGCGTACAGCAGCAGCAACGGCTTGTGCGGCGCCCGCACCCCGTCCCGGCTCCACTGCCTCAGCTTCGCGGCCCGCTCCAGCCAATCCATGACGGTGATCGTAGTGATGCCTGGTCGCACCTCATGCTGTCCGGGCGGCTCGTCCTGTACCTGCGACGGGCGCACCGGCTTCGCCCATGCGTCTGCCGGCCCGCCATTCCAGCGCCTGTGGTTCCTCGGTGAACTCGATCAGATGCTGTCCGGCGAACCGTTGCAGCGCATCGCGCACCTCCGCCGGGGTGGCATAGAAGAACTCCTTCCGGCTGTTGACCTGGTTGACCCGCTGCGAGGCGAACTGGCGGTGGAGTTCCGTCTCCAGGCCGACCGCGTCCTTGCTGAAGATCAGCGCGTGCACATCGAAACGGAAGGGGACGGCTGCGCCACTCAACTCGTAGACACGCTCCAGAGGTTCGAGTCGGCGCGTCATTCCGATCTTCACCATACGATCGCCGAAGGCGCCAATGTTCGAGATGACGTACACATAGCCGGCGCGGACGTTCGCCGTACGGGACTCGACGTCCTGCTCGCTTCTGTGATGGAGGGGCCAGTCGTGTCCGTTGGCCGGAGTCTGTTGACCGCTGCCTGCACTGACCTGGTTCAGGCCGGTCCGGGTGATGGCCGTGCTCCAGATAGAAGCGTCCGGCGTCAGTGATCTCCGCCTGCCACTTCCCACTTTGCTTGGGCATGGTGATCAGGCGCCGCTCCTTGAGCGCGCGGGCGGTGAGAGCGAACTCGGGGCTGTCCGACGTGACGGGGTCGGCTCCGTCCCCGATGCGGGTGAGGAGCGCGAGCTGCCGGTCATTTAACGGAGACCAAAGGTGCATGGCGATCGTCGTACCGTCTGCGGGCTCCTTGGCACAAGCCGTGGGGATGGCTCTCCCGGGGCACATGCGGTGCACGGCATGCTCGAAGGCGGAACGCCACTCGCTGGGAGCCGCCGGGGACCTCCCAAATGGCTCCCAAAATGGGCCCGCAACGCAAATCAGGGCCGGTGCTGATCTCTCAGCACCGGCCCTGACCTGCTGTTTCAGCTGTCGGGGTGGCGGGATTTGAACCCACGACCTCTTCGTCCCGAAGCAACTCGGGATGCTCGCTGTCCTTGGGGCGATGCGCTCGCCATCTGCGCTCATGGTCCGCTGGCGTCCACGGTTGTTCGCGGCTGTGCGTCGGCGTTGTCACGCAGTTAGACACTCAGCCGGGAGGCGGTAATCCGCCACGGCCATCGGTCTCGGCTATGTGTCTCTGTCCCTGCCAGCGATCCTAGAGGTGTCGCTTGGCGCCCATCACCAGTTGCTGGATCGCATCCCGAGTCTCGGCTCTGCGAATATCGAGCTCGGCCCGGGTGTCGACCTTGTATAGCGCAGTGACCTCCGTGAGGACGTCCGCCGCGACACTGGACAATACGGCGTCGTCCGTGAGCATCTGCACTCGAAACAGAGCTTCTTGGGCCCGGGAGCGGAGATCGTAGGTGCGAGCGCGCACCTGATCTGCATCTTCGGGGGGAGGCTGCTCATGTACGCAGATCCATAGATGTACAAGGGTCCGGCGGTAGTTGACTAGCGCGCCAGCATAGGTGGAGTACGCCTCCAGCATTTCCTGCCGGACGCGCTCGCCACGTGCGAACTGGTGGCCCTTGTCCGTGGTCCGTTGCTGAACAACCAGGGTGATCCCGGAGCCCAGCAATGTGCCAAGGACGGCTATGGCGCTAGCGATGATGGCTTCCACCCTGCAAGGTGATCACGTGTGTCGTGGCTCGGTGTGAAGTTGACCCAAGAGGGGCGTACCAACACTCTTCCAGGGCGGGTCGGCGGTAGGCAGGGGCAGGCCCTGTGCTCCTGGGCCCGTCTGGCCGGTGCAGTGCAGATTCGGCTTCCGCTCTAATCGACCGGGCTGCAACATCGGGTTGCCAGCCGCTCAGCCCCCGCTAACGATCGATGGGGATCTCGTAGACGATCTCGCAGTGAGCGGCGGGCACGATGATGTCCGCAGTCTCCACGGGCCGTCCCTCGTCGCTGTAGTACGTCCGTCGGATGTGAGTGACGAGTGCGGCCTTCTGGATGCCGAGGAGTGATGCCTCCTCGGTGGTCGCCTGCCGTGGCTCCGGCTGTTCCACCGCGTGGCTGACAGTGATGCCGATCTCGGCCATGCGGTTCACGACGCCCGCCCCGGCGTGCGGCCCGCCCTCGGGGAGGACGACGAGCGTGCCGGCAGTGAGGTCGTATGGTTCCCAGCTCGTCGACAGCTGCACCGGCCTGGCGTCGGCCAGGAACTCGTACACGGTGCGGACGCACAGCTCACCTTCGGCGATACCGAGCCGCGCCGCGATGTCCGTCGGTGCGGGGACCTTGGCCTCGGTCCTGCTCTCCCAGTCCCCCTGCTTGCCCACGGCCCTCATATCCGCGCGGAACGGGGAACCGCCGCGCTGCTCGCGCGCCGTGGAGCGGACCACTCGAACGCGCTGGCGCGGCTCGGCGACGTATGTGCCAGAACCGGCACGACCCTCCAGAACCCCTTGGGAGATCAGTAGCTCCTGAGCCCGCCGGACCACGTTCTCGCCTACGCCGCACTCCTGGGCGATCTGGGCGCGTGAGGGCAGCCGGTCACCCGGCGTCCACTCGTGGTCCGCGATCCGTTGCCGAAGGGTGTCGGCGATGCGGAGATAGGGCGGCTGCTCAGGCATATGGAAAATCTAGTCCACTAGCTCTAACCTAGTTAACTAGATTCACGTACTGTGATCGCCTGGCGACGGAGACACCTGTGCCCGCTTCCGAACTGAGCGCCGAGAACATCGCCGCCCGGTTGTCCGCCGCCGGACTCACCCCGCGCGTGGAACAGCACGCGCGACACACGTCGATCGAAGTGGAGGTGCCGGACGACTTCCCGGCCGGCTCGTGGAGGGAGGTCCTGGAAGTGGTGGCGGATGCCGGTCGATTCGGCCTTCTCGCCAGCAATGTGAACGGCCGCACCTTATGGGCCGCCGTACGCAGAACGGTCCCCGCGACGGGCGATGTCCGGGGACCTGGCCATCAGCGATAGGAGCTGATCAGCGTGTTCAACCGTATCCGCCGTGCCCTCTCACGCACCAGTGAGCGGTGCCTCTCGAAGAGTCTGCACAGCCACCCCTTAACGCCCACCCGAACGAGAGTCGTGCACCTTAGCGCCTTCAATCCGCCCTCGCTGCCGACAGGGCGGCCCCAAGCCCACACCGAGGTTCTCGCCGGGGAGGAGACGGAGCTTGTCCGCCCCTATGTGCTGGCCAGTGAGAAACGGAGGCGGCGACACCAGGCAGCTGTACTGCCCGCCTCCCTTCCCCGCACCCGGCTTATCGCGGCGGAGGCCCCCTGATGCCGACTCGTCACCAGCCACGTGTGTCGATGAAGCCGGCCCCCTACAAGTCGAGTTCGTGCTCGATCGGTACTCACCGTGAATGCGCGCACTCCTCTCCGGCCCTGGCACCGGTCGGAGTCCCCGTGATCTACGAAGCGTGCGACTGCTCCTGCCACCCGACCGTCGTCCCGACCACCCCGAGGGAGGTGGCCACGTGAGGAGACGGTCGCCCAGCGGGAGTATCGCCGCCAACGTCGAGATCACCTCGGCCAGCGTCCAGCGCGGCGACGTCATTCAGATCGGCGGCCAACCATGCCGCGTGGCCGACATCTTCCAACTGCCGCGATCCGCAAAGCAGCTTCGCTTCGAGTCCGGCGAACTGTTCACCATGCACTCGCGGACCCGGCTCGTCGCCCTGCGGATGTCGGGAAGGTGGTGACGGTGTCCGTGGCTTCCCGCCGTCAGGTCATCGCCGACGATCTCCGGAAGCAGATCTCGACCGGCCGCATCAAAGCTGGCGAACGGCTCCCCTCGGAGGCAAAGCTCGCCACTCGCTACACGGTCAGCACGCCAACGTTGCGGAGTGCCCTCGCGGTCCTCCAAGGAGAAGGGCTTGTGGAGAAGATCCACGGCAAGGGGAACTTTGTCCGGTACCCCCTGCACAGAATCACGTACGTCGGGGGCGGTCGCACCTCAGATATGGCAACAGCGACCCCGGCGCCCCTCCGCATCACCGTCCGCGCCACCCAGCTTCAAGCGCGAGGAAATCTGGCCAGTCTCCTGCGCGTGCCGGCAAGCAGTCCGCTGACGGAATTCCTCTGCCTCTGCCACGACGGGAACTCACCGCACAGCCTGGCCCACATCTACGTTCCTCGCGACCTGGCGCCCGTTGAGGGGTACGACGAGTCCCTCTGGCGCGAGGCGGTCCATTCCCGGCTTGCTCAACTCCGCCCGCCTTTGGCCGAGGTCCAAGAACAGGTCACCGCGCGCTTCCCGACACCATCGGAAGCAGCGACTCTCCGAATCAGCTCGGCCCTTCCAGTTCTCGCGATAACTCGCCTGGCGGCCGACACCACGGGACGCGTCGTCGAGGCGGCGCTCCTGGTGCTTCCCGGCGACCGCGCAGACGCCCTGTTCACCAGCCTCACGACGACCGAAGAGAGGGGAACGGAAAGATGATCACCCATAACGAGCTGCGACTCCTCCCATGGTCGGGCCCCGAGGGCAAGCCGTGTTACCTGAGTGCCGACGACGGCGACAGCTACCTGTCCCGCCTGGCTGACAGCACCGAAGCGGTACAACTTGGCCTGGCAGATGAACTTCTGGAGCACGCGCCGGAAGTTCTCGGGGATGGGTCAGCGGAACTGGAAGAACTGAGGCTGCTGGCGGCGTCCCTCGCAGGAGCCCTGCGCGACGTCCTCCGGGTGGCAATCAGCCGCGGTCATCGCTTGTCGGTGCCGGGGCTCGGCACTGGTGAGGAAGACAACAAAGGGCCACATCTGCCGGCGGCGGCGTTCGGGTAGAAGCAACCGATCCGTTGATCCCAGAAGGGCCAGTGGCTCCCAACCATGATCGGTTGGGAGTCACTGCGTTGCTGGGCGTGGACGGCTTTGAACCGCCGACATCTGCTTTGTAAGTTCGCCCGGACCACAACCAACGAGGGCACACGCCAGCTCGCGGACACCACGAAGGGCCGCACAGGACTGCTGTCATCCACCGTCGTTGATGTCAGATTTAGATGTCGGCTGTCGCCGATCCGCGAATGGCCGCCGGTAGTCCGAGGCGTCCCTGACCAGGGTCCCTGCCGAAGGCCTGGTCATCCCGCACCGCCGAGAAAGCGGCCAGGTTGAGCTATCGGCCTGGAAGAGGGGCTGCAACGTCTCCCACCGTAAATAAGCGCCATAGCCGAACGCACCTTCGACCGCATGAAGACCTGGAAGATTTTCCGCGACTGCCGCCTGAAGGGTGGCGCGTCCACCATGCCTTGCTCGGCATCGCCCGCCTCCACAACCTCGCCCTCACCGGATCTGTACCGACAGCCGATGAGCAGCATGCCTGAGATCACTAGCGGGACAACCCTCAACCCGATTGCCTGTCAGTCGGTCACGCGGACCGGTATCATGCCGCGCATGAAAAAATGTGCCAGGTGCGGCGAGCCTTTCGATGAAGCAAAGGCGCGAAAGATTTTCGACCCCGAATACGGGAAGAATATCTATGACGGGAAATATCGAGCAGAGGTCTGTCACGATTGCGTGATGCTCGACATAAATTCTGATGACCCCGAAGAGATTTGGTTCGAGTGCGACGACTGCGTAGGGAGTGCTGAAGTATTCGTCCCAAACGGCCCAGACGAGAACGTGGGAAGCATGCAGAAGTGCCCTGGATGCGACGGGTTCGGCACGTACGAGGGCACGCCGAATGACTTGCCGTCCAAATCCAAGCGGGTCTTCAATTTCTGACCGCTCGGCAAGCTGTCAGGGGCCCCGAGAGGGCCTCCTCAGCACGGTTGAACCAGCAGCGGCCATCCCTGCTGTCCACGGTGCTTCAGGAAAATCACGCGACCCAGTCTGCGAGTCCTTCATGATGTCGGGCATGCACCCTCGCGACGAAGAGATATGGCGGGCGATCGATCAGGGCCGTCGGGCGATCGACTGGGGGGCGTGGTTCGGTGCCCCGGAGGGCGCCGACTACCTCACCCCCGCAGGCCACGCCGTGACCAACCGCGCGGTGGCAGGCCTCACCACGTTCTTCGATAACCGCTGGCTGCCGAAGGCCGTCACCCCTCCCCTGCGTCGGGCAAGGCCAGCGACACGTTCGTCGGTCTGGGCGGCGCCCGCAGGCACTCTCAGCGGGCAACGACCCTTCACGTGGTCACGGATCGATGGTTGCAGCCACTATCCGGGTGGGCATGTTCGTGTCTTACGATCTCGCTGGAACGTCGGCCAGTCGCATCTTGATCGCCTAGTCTGCTCAACGGGACATGTTTGGAGCAGTGTTGGGGGATCACTGTGTGCGATGAGACTGAAGCGGTAGTGGCACCACGCGCCTCAGCGCTGATGGACTCTCTCCGGGCATTCGGTTACGACATGGCTACTGCGCTTGCCGATCTCGTCGACAACAGCTTGGCTGCGTCAGCCCGTGAAGTGCGTGTGGAATTCAACACCGATAAGGGTGCGAGCTGGGTCGCAGTCGTCGACGATGGCGACGGCATGACGGAAATAAGGCTTCATGAAGCAGTCCGCTTCGGGGGAAGCGGACCGACGGCGGAACGGCAGACAGGTGATCTGGGGCGTTTCGGGCTTGGGCTGAAGACGGCATCCCTGTCGCAGTGCCGCGTGCTCACGGTGCTATCCCGCACGTCCGACGGTCTCGCGTGTCGAACCTGGGATATAGACCTGGTCCGTGCCACTGACGACTGGCGCGTCCGTGTCGTCGCTGACAGCGAAGCCACCGACATCGCGCAGAGGATCGGCTTCGTTGGGACTGGCACGATGGTGCTGTGGAGGCGGCTCGATCACGCTGGCGAAGGACCGGTACTGGCCCGGAAGCTAGGACAAAGCCGCAATCGACTGCGGATGTGGTTCCACCGCTACATCGCCCGTGGGAGGCTCCGCCTCGTGGTGGGTGGGCATGAGTTGACCGCATGGGACCCATTCTGCCGCCAGCACATGGCGACGCAGGATTTGGGAACTGAGCGGCTGGAGGCCGGAGGGCTGGTCCAGGTCATTCCGTACGTCTTGCCCCACCCGTCCCGACTGAGTGAGGCCGAGATCAAAGACGGTGCGGGGCCGCGCGGCTGGAACGCCCAACAAGGCTTCTATGTCTACCGTGGGGACAGGATGGTTTCGGCAGGCGGCTGGCTCGGTATGCCCGACATGGTCATAGCGCCGCAGACCCGCCTGGCGAGGATTGAGGTCTCCATGGACCCCGCGTCCGACCACGTTTGGCAAGTGGATGTACGCAAGTCCCGGGTGCACCCCCCTGCCGGCATCGAGGAGGATCTCGCCAGACTCGCTGCCTCAGCCCGCTCGGCGTCGGTCGCTGTGTTCCGCCGGAGGGTCACAACCGCTGCAGGACGGCAGGGACGTGATCGTGAGCTCACCTTCGGGTGGATACAGGAGCGGAGAAATGGCACTTCCCGGTATCTGGTCAACCGTCAGCATCCTGTTGTCCAAGCCGCTCTGGTCGCAAGTGGGACAGCACCGATCGAGGCCGTCCTCCGGTTGGTGGAGCGGACCCTGCCGGTCGGCGTGATCGCCATCGAGGCTGAGAACGACCCGGGGCGCATGCCTCAAGCAGCGTTGGAGGGAGTCGAGGAAGCCGAAGCCAGGGCCGACCTGGTGGCCATGCTTGCGGCTCTGCCTGACGATGCGCACGCTCGGGCTGTTGCCGTTCGCGCCTTGGGGTCTGTCGAGCCATTTAACCGATTCCCCGACTTGGTCGCAGAGATCGTCGGCCAGATGAGCCCGGGAGTATGACGATGAGTATGGATCCCCTGACACTCGCTCTGCGCACGGCTGAGGCAATGCTGCTGGAGACGGAGAAGTCGAACCGTACGCCGGAGATGCTCAGGAGCATCGCGGAGACGGTTCGGATCATGCTGGCCGCGACGGGAAAGGACGTGTCCGCCAATCAGATCGCCCGTGAGCTGGAGGCCCGGTTCGAAGTATGGGTGCCCCCTGCGGTCTATGTTGAGGACCCGTACGATCACCAGCAATGGCTGACCGATCGCCAAGAGAAGATCGAGTGGGCTTACTGGGATCGGTACAGGACGTGGCTGACGCACCGTTCGGGATGGAAGCCTCCCACAGTGGAGGCACTCAACGACTCCACAAATACGGTGCTCTCCTTGCTGGAAAGTCCTGAGCGACCGGGCGAATGGTCTGTGAAGGGCCTGACCTACGGGCAAGTACAGTCGGGCAAGACGGCGAACTACACCGGTCTCATCTGCAAGGCTGTCGACGCTGGCTACCAGGTCGTAGTCGTTCTCACCGGTGCTCACGAGAGCCTCCGTCACCAGACACAGGCCCGCTTGGACCTGGAGTTCCTCGGCTTCAACAGCCGCTTCACGCGCCAACAGACCAACGACTCCACCTATATCGGGGTCGGGAACCTGAACTTGAAGAACCCGCCGTTGTGTCTGTCGATCACGACCCGGGACAAAGACTTCAGTGCGAGCGTCTTTGAGAGCACCCCGGTGGATCCACGTCGTGTGCGCCTGCTGGCCGTCGTCAAGAAGAACGCCCGTATCCTGGAGAATCTGCGGGACTGGCTGGGGAACTTCACTGCCACGCAGGACGATGGTCGTCAGCTCATCAGGGACTTGCCGCTGCTGCTGATCGACGACGAGGCCGACTACGCCTCGGTGGACACCCGCAAGCCGCGCAGGGGAAAGAGCGCCAGCGACTCGGAGCACGATCCGACACGGATCAACCAATGCATCCGTGACCTGCTGAACCTCTTTGAAAAGCGCGCTTACGTCGGCTACACAGCCACGCCCTTCGCAAACATCTTCATAAATGACCAGACCAATCACCCCGACTTCAAGGACGACCTCTTTCCCCGCAATTTCATGGTGGCTCTACGCCCGCCGACCAACTACTGCGGCCCCGAGGTGGTCTTCGGGCTAGACGATGCGTCCGCGGACGTTATTCGTGATCCTCTTCCGGTCATCCGGGCGGTGGCCGACGAGAAGCTATGGATACCTGACAACCACGGCAAGGAGCATCAGCTCCACCGGTTGCTGCCCGATTCGCTGCGGCACGCCCTGGATTCGTTCGTGCTGGCTACAGCGGTGCGTAAGGCCCGAACCAAGTACCTCGGCAGCCGGCCAGGCCACAACACGATGCTCGTGCACGTCACCCGGTTCAAGGCGGTTCAGGTCGCGGTGGCCCAGCAGCTGACGGCTCATTTGACCGGGATGGAGAACCTCTGGGGGGACCGGGGGTCCGCGGGATCCGCTCTACAGTTGCGCCTGCGGGAACTGTGGGAGAGCGATTTCGTTCCCACGTACACGGAGCTCGCGGAGCGCAGCGATCTTCCCGGCCTAGTGGGCGAAGCGGTGGCCTGGAAGCAGGTCGAATCGGTGATCGCGGGGGTCCTCTCTGAGTGCGCCGCTGGCGTGAAGACCATCAACGGCGATGCCGCCGATGTCTTGGAGTATGAGGCGAGCACACCAGCGACCGTGGTTGCGGTCGGCGGCGACAAGCTCTCGCGCGGCCTGACGCTGGAGGGGCTGACAGTCTCCTACTACCTCAGGACCTCCAAGACCTACGACACGCTCATGCAGATGGGGCGCTGGTTTGGCTACCGGCCCGGCTATTTGGACGTTACCCGGCTCTACACCACCAAAGACCTGGTGGACTCTTATGTTCACGTAACCCGGGCCAACCGAGAACTGATGGACCTTGTGTCCTACCTGGCTGAGACCGGCCGCAAGCCGAAGGACGTGGGCCTGCGTGTCCACGACGGCTATGAGCACCTGCAGGTCACCGCAGCGGCCAAGATGCGCAACTCCACCACAGTGTCACTGTGCTCCTCCGGGCAAAGGCCGGAGACCCTCTATATGCGCACAAACGAGCAGGCCATGCGGGACAACTATGCGCGCCTGGAGCGGCTTGTGACCGCAGTGGAGGGCTGCGATGGGGTATCTCAGCCGCTACGGCACGGGGCGCAGGGCTTTTTCCGTCAGGGCGTGCCGGCATCGACCGTGCTGCGCTTCCTCGACGGGTTTGCCGCTTCGCCCCGCACCCTGCAAGCCAATCCACAGACTCTCGTCGACTACATCTCCCGGCAGAACACCCTTGGTGAGCTAACCCGGTGGACCGTTGCGGTGACGACGGGCAATGCGCCGCGCAGCTTCACGCTCGACGGCAGAGAACTGCGGATGGTGAAGCGCAAGCTAGCTGGCCTACAGGAGACCATCCGGGCTGGCACCGACTACCAGGTGGGTGTGCTGGTGAGCCCGGTTCATGAAGCCATCGGCCTGCCCGCGGATGCCTACCGACAGCCGACGAGCGTTGCGGGGGGCGCGGGGGTGGCCAGTAGGACGCCCTCACGGGCTAGCGGCCATGCTATTCGCAGTCGTCGGGATCCGGGCGAGGGCCTTCTGCTCGTCTATCCAGTGGACCCAGGAGACCAAGTAGACGGCGTCCTGCCTGAGGGACTCCCGCTGATCGGCTACGCACTGTCCTTGCCCGTCTCCACCACTGCACGCCCGAAGCGCTACCGAGTTAACGACATCTATCTGCGTGAGCTACAGAGGATGCTTTCCGGAGCAGGCGAGGACCCTGAGGAGGGCGAGGAGTGACCCGGATTACTCCTCAGGAGGTGGCCGAGTCCTTCGCGGCTATCGAGCGAGTGCGTGCCGCCTCCCACGGCAGTTCGCGGCGCCGCCTGTTGCCCGATCACCCTCTCGACGTCTTCCTCGAAGTGCGGTTCCCCGGGCGCGAACGAGCCTTGGTGATCGCAAGCGGCGAGCAGCTCGGGAACCGGCAGCTCGTCATGGCCAACGGGCTGACCTGCTTCTTTCGGGAGGGTCACGTGGAAGTCGTGGCCCAGCCGACCACGGACACTCACATCTTCTGCACCTTGCTGGCCGACCTCGTAGATCACCTAGAGCGCACGTCGGTCGCCCCTGCTGCGGCAGTGGTGCGCAGGATCGCCTCCTGGCAGCGGGTGCTGGGCAGGGGGCTGGGCGGGGTACTTAAGCCCGAGGCCCGGATCGGTCTCTTCGGTGAGTTGTTGGTGCTGCGGGACCTTGTGCTCCCCGCCTGTGGCCGGGACGCCGTATCGAGATGGCAGGGGCCGGCGAGCGGCGTGCGGGACTTCGCATGGGGGGCGTGGGGCCTGGAGGTCAAGACGGCTTCCGGCGACCGCCGCAACCCCCTGCGGTGCCGCATCCATGGAGAAGAGCAGCTGAACGACGGTTCGCTCGACTACCTGGCGCTCGTCCATCAGCAACTGCAAAGCGATCAGGCAGGGTCGAGTCTGTGCGATCTCGTCGACGAGCTGCGGGGCCACCCTGGCATTGCTGGACAGCGAGCGGTATTGGAGAACTGTCTTGTCGAGGCCGGGTGGTTCGACGTGCACCGCAGTCACTATGAGGGCGAACGCTGGCAGTTGGGCACCCGCCGCTGTTTCCGGGTCACCGAGGAGTTCCCGCGGCTGGTTCCTCACCTGCTGCCCAAGGGCATATCCAGCGTGTCGTACGATTTGGACCTAGGTGCCTGCGGGCAGGCCTTGGTCGGGGAGGCCGAGGTCTTGGCCGTGCTTGGCGCTGGTGTGCACCACCCTGGGGAGGGGAACGGTTGAGCGAGAACGAGCTCACGGAGTTCGCAGAGTATCTATACGAGGACGCGCGAGCGCGCACCGACTCCCCTGTGGGTACCAGGTTCAACGGTGCATTCGTCGACGTCTTCCGCGAGTATCTCGTGGAGGACGGCGTCTTGGAGGACGTCGAGTCGTGCTACTGCCGTAAGCAGGTCGGCCGGAGCACTGCCGAGGTGTACGGATATGCACTGAGCGACGGCGGATCGGTCTTGGACATCGTCACCGCGGAGCATGGCTGGAAAGCCCAGACCATCCACAAGGCCGATGTCCAGCGTGCCCTGCGCCGGGCCCAGATCTTTGTCGAGAAGTGCCGTAAAGGTCTCCATCTGGAGATGGACGAGACCGAACAAGCCTACGCGATGGCCCAGAGCATTTACGAGGCTTGGCCGGGCATCAACCGGGTGCGTATCTTCCTGTTTACCGACGCCCGGCTCACCGTGGAGTCGATGCCCCCCGGAGAGACCGAGGGGCTGCGGTGTACCTACGAGCTGTGGGATATCGCCCGTCTGCACCGACTGGCCTCGTCGGGGCGACGTGAAGAAGAGACGGTAATCGAGCTCGACCAGCCTCTCCCATGTCTGAGTGCGCCGGGTGACGCGGACTTCGACTGTTTGCTGACCGTTCTGCCAGGCCAGCTCCTAGCTGAGCTCTATAAGGAGCACGGTGGCCGCCTGCTCCAGCGCAACGTCCGCGCGTATCTGCAGGCTCGTGGCAAGGTGAACAAGGGCATTAGCGAGACGGTGCGTCAGGAGCCCGGACGGTTCCTCGCGTACAACAACGGAGTTTCGGCAACCGTCACCACGGCGGACACGACGGTAACGCCGGACGGCGCAGTCGTACTTACCCGGCTGGTCGATCTACAGATCGTCAATGGCGGACAGACCACAGCTTCCCTGCACCACATGATGCAGAAGGGCGTCGATCTCTCTAAGGTCAGGGTGCCCGCGAAAATCACCGTCATCCGGGAGGAGATGCTGGACGAGCTCGTCCCGAATATCTCGCGCTTCGCCAACTCTCAGAATGCGATCAAGGAAGCCGACCTCCAAGCTAACAGCCCCTACCACCGCAGGCTGCAGGCACTGTCTCGGTCGATATGGGCACCAGCCCCGGAGGGCAGCACACGTCAGACTCGCTGGTATTACGAGCGTGTCCGCGGGCAGTACCAGGTGGACCTGAGCGACTTGGAGAAACAGGCCGAGAAGGCAAGGTTTACGCGTGAGCATCCGTTGGCCAAGAAGTTCGGCAAGACGGATGTGGCCAAGTATGAGCTCACCTACCTTGGGCGCCCGCACGACGTGTGTCTGGGCGCGGAGAAGTGCTTCCACGCTTGGACGACGGACGTCGTCAACTTCTTCGACGGCTCTCCTGATGCTGGCCATTTCAAGCAAGTGGTAGCCAAGCGCATTCTCTTTGAGCACACGCGCAGGACGATCCAGAAGATGAGACTGGGCGGCTACTTGGGACCGACCACGGCCTACGCAGTGGCACTCTTGGTCGACAGGTACGGCACCCAGGTCGATCTGGACAATATCTGGCGGACCCAGGCCCTCCCGCGATGGATCGACGACCTTGTGCCCGAGCTGGCAGTCGACGTCGTGCGGCCACTCCTGGTGGCTGCCCCCGGCTCGGGAAACGTCACCGAGTGGTGCAAGAAGCCTAAATGCTGGGAGACAGTCCGCGCGGTGGACTGGGCTTCCCGCACCTGACGTGCCGCCGGCAGAAGAGCCGAGCAGAGCATCATCCCCGCCCTTGGACGGACGATAGAAAATCCAAGGTCAGAAACCTGGGAGATTCCGCCTGGCCAGGTGGATGTATGGTCTCTTGGTGCTCGTTGTTGTTATCAAACGGAGGTTGGACAGTGGGGGGTCACTACGGTGTACCTCTCGTGCGGAGCGACTATCTCAAGCTCGATCCGCACGAGAACAGCTGTACGCCGGAGACCTTCACGACTTGGCTTGCGGAGCACGGCGACCACCGGCCTCTGGCCGTTGACCTCTTCTCCGGCGCGGGCGGCCTCAGCCTCGGCATCAAGCAGGCCGGCTGGCAGGTGGCGGCGGCCGTCGATGCTGACGAGCGCGCCCTTGAGACCCACGCTGCCAACTTGCCTGGCCTGAGCCTCCACTTGGACCTGGGCAATCCCGAGCACCGGGAGCGGCTGGTCAAGTTGCTCCAACCGGCTGGTATCGACCTCGTCGCTGGGGGTCCTCCGTGCCAGCCGTTCAGCCGAGCCGGTCGCAGCAAGATCCGTAGCCTCGTGCAAAAGCACGGCAGGGACCCTTACGACCGCCGCAAGGAACTATGGGTCGCCTACCTCGACATAGTTCTCGCGCTCAGGCCACGGGCTGTCCTGATGGAGAACGTCCCTGATATGGGACTCGGAGACGACTTCTTCGTGACGCGCACGATTGAGGAGAGGTTGCAACAGGAGGGCTACGTAACCCAGGTTCGCCTCGTTAACGCCTGGACATACGGAGTGCCCCAACACCGCAAGCGTCTTATTCTCCTAGCTCGCAACGATATCGACCGGATCTCTTGGCCTGAGCCGGTGAGTAAGCGGACTTCGCTCCGCGACGCCATCGGAGACCTGCCACTTATCGGAGAGGGAGAAACGGGCGGCCGTGCTCTCACGTACAACGAGCCGGGCAGCCTAGCCACCTTCGCGCAGCAGATGCGCGAGCAGGCGCCTCAGGGGATCGTGCATGACCACATGACCCGGCACGTCCGGCCAGACGACCGGGAAATCTTTGAGGGCATGACCTCCCGCACCCTTTACCGGGACATTCCTGAACGCCTCCAGCGCTACGACACAAAACACTTCAAGGACAAGTACAAGAGGCTTGGCTGGGACGACCTCAGCCGGACCATCACTGCCCACATCGCCAAGGACGGGTACTGGTACATCCACCCGGAGCAGCACCGGACTCTCTCAGTTAGAGAGGCCGCCCGTATCCAAACCTTCCCTGACTGGTTCCGCTTTGCCGGCGTGCGCAGTGACGCCTTCCGGCAGATCGGAAATGCGGTTCCGCCCATGCTCGGACAGGCAGCAGCAGAGGCCCTGCTTCCTGCACCGGGGGTGGCCGCGTCGAAAGCTCCGTTGAGGGCTCATTGGCTGGACCTACGCGACGACCTGACAGTCTGGACCGAAAAGCAGCGTGCCACCGATGCTTGGTTCCATTTCCCAGGAGATGAGATGGGGCCCGTCCAAGCTGCGGTCGCAGCTGCCCTGTCCTCCTCGAAACTGATCAGCTCTGCACAGGTCACCATGATGAATCTCGTTAAGGGTGAGCAGACCCTGAGGAGGAAGATCTTTGCGGACCTCATCAAACTCGCTCCCACGGACAGGCTTGTTGCTTCCTTCGAGCGGCTGCGGCCACTCGTTGGCAAGTCAGTCGTTTGGGCGGAGCCGCTTGAGATTCCGAATAGAGTTGGATTCAAGGCGGCCGAAGCCTCTTTGTACCGACTTCTTTTGGAAGAGGATGTCCTCCTCGTTGGACAGGGCCAGCTTCGCGTAGCTGCGCGTGTCAATGGCAGCAATACCGACCGGTCCAACCGGCTTAGCGATGGCCGAGTGGACCTGGCGAGGTTGATAGGAGCGGGTGAGAACGCACCATTGCGAATGGCTGGCATACGCCGGATCGGCATGACTGCCTGTCGCGAGAGTGCGCCCTACTGCACTGACTGTCCGCTCCGACCGCACTGCGTCCAACGAGCCAACACGCTCTAGCGACCGGGCGCCTGCACCCTTACGCGCAGTTCGAAGCTGCGAGACAAGAAGTCTCCTCGGCCCACCACTCACCCCAGCTCCCATCCCGTCCGCCTTCGACCCACACACCGTGGAGCAGGCGTGGTTCAGGGCGTCAAGGTGGAGCGCGCCACTGTACGAACGACCTTGACGCCCTGGGCCGCGACTGCTCGGCTCTGCCTGGGTCGAAGGTGGTCGGGATGGGAGCCCCCACGACGCTCACCACGCTCCGGCCGGCACTCGCGAACGGCGCCATCACCATCCCGGAGTCTGAGCGCCCCCGCCGGAGGCATCCCCTTGAAGCCGCGGGCTTGGTTCTCGTCTCATGCCCTCCGGGCCTATCCACTGCGGGCGCGCGTCGGCGGCGGCAGCGCCGAGCGGGCCGAAGGCAGGAGCGCGGGCGCAGCCAGAGCCGGGAAGCGCGCCCGGCGGAGCGGAGCGCAGCCGGGTGCCTTGATGAAGTAGGGAAAGTTCTATCGCGTGCTCTGGTCGTGCTCGGCTCGGTACTCGTCGAAGAGGCCGAAGAACATGTCGATGGGCTGCTGATCGGTCGCCTGGGACTCGCGTTCGATCTCAACCGCCCAGCCCAACGGGCTTGGCCGTCCTAGCTGTTGCCACAGCCACTCGGCGAATGGCCCCTGACCGTTGGGACTCCAGAAGGGCCAGTCTTCGGCCACGCTGTGAGCGGACAGGGCGACCCGGTAGCCCATCAGGATCGATTCGAGGTGGAGCAGCGAACTGCCGCGCACCCACATCCCAGGGCGCAGGCGAACCTCTTCGAGGAAGTCGTAGACGTCGTCCAGCTCGGTTGGGTGCTTCGGTGTGCGGCGTGGCTCGTTCGGCGTCTGCATGGTCTCCGCCTACTGGTGGAGGAGCCGTCGGCCGTCGTGGCTCCGCACATGTGGCCCCGCCCCGTCCAAGGCATCCAGGAGCCGGACCGCGTACACCTCGCCCATCCGCTCGGAGACTTCGTCGGGCGTGAGCCAGTCAACCGCGGTCGATTCGCTGGATGTTCGCTCGGTGCCGCCTGCCGGCTTGCATCGGAAGACCAGCGCCACGATGCCTCGCGTTGTGTTCTTGTAGACCCCGGTGAGCTCGTCCACCTCTACGTGTATGCCCGTCTCTTCCCAGACTTCCCGCTGGACGCCTGCCTCGGGAGTCTCATTGAGTTCGAGCACGCCGCCCGGGAGCTCCCAGGCGCCATTGTCGGCGCGGCGGATCGCCAGGAGTCGTCCGTCCTCGCGTACCACCACTCCGGCCACGGACACGGAGTGGAGCGGCGTTGACGTGCCTTCCTGGGCGCTGTTACTCATGTACAGGAGCATAGGAGGAAGAGAAGGACTATGGGAACAGCAACAGGAGGTGGGAAAGCCGTACCTCGGTACGTGCAGATCGCCGACGAGATCGTTGAGCAGATCCGGGCCGGGATCCTCAAGCCCGGCAACATGGTGCCCAGCGAGTCGGAGCTGGTCGAGCGCTACGGAGTTTCGGGCGGCACGATCCGCAAGGCCATGGTGGAGGTGCGCGCGAGTGACCTTGTCGAGACCCGTCAGGGCAAGGGCTCCATGGTCAAGGCGCGGCCCCCGGTACGGCACCGCTCCTCCGACCGCTTCCGGCGCTCGCACCGGCAGGGCGGAAAGGCTGCGTACCTGGCTGAGTCCGAGCAGTCGGGGGCGACCCCGAGCGTCAGCGTCCTCTACATCGGTCCGATGGCGGCCCCGGAGGACATTGCCGAGCGGCTGGACCTTGCGGCCGGCACTCAGGTGCTCGCGCGACGGCGCCTGTACTTCCGTAACGGCACGCCCGTCGAAACCGCTACGTCGTACCTGCCGTGGGATGCCGTGAAGGACATCCCCGAGCTGTTCGCCGAGAACCCCGGCGGGGGAGGGATCTACGCCAGGCTAGAAGAGCACGGGCACGAGTTCGCCGAGTTCGTCGAGACCCTGCAAGCCCGGCTCGCCACCAAGGCCGAGGCCTCCGAACTCGCCCTGAGCCCCGGTGCGTCGGTGGTTCATCTGATCCGTGAGGCCAAGACCACCGAAGGCCGGGTGGTGGAGGTCTGCGACACCCTCATGGCTGCTGACCAGTTCGTTTTCAGCTACCGAATCCCCGCGACCGACTGACGCTCGCTCAACTCTTCACAGCCCGCCGCGACTTCTTCTCCGCGGCGGGTTGACTCATGTACAGGAGTGATGCACTCTTCTTCATGTCACTCATGTATATGAGTGAAGGAGTTCAGGACATCTATAGGAGTGATCTTCTGTGCGTACGATCCCCGTCGACACCTCCAGCGCTTCCGTGATGGTCGCCAAGCCCCCGGCGATCAAGGTCAAGGACCGCCGTACCGGCGAGATCGCCATGGACATCGAGAGCGGCGCGAAGCTCATGACCGTGGACGTGATGTTCGCGGCCAACGATGAGGTGGAGATCCTTTCGGTGACGGTCCCCGAGCCGGGCATCTCCGGCGAGCTGATGATGGGTACGCCCGTCGCCGTCACCGGTCTGATCGCCCGCCCGTGGGAGAACGACTTCAACGGGCAGAAGCGGCACGGCATCGCCTTCCGCGCGGTTGCCGTCACGTCCCTCGCCGCTGGTGGCGAGAATTCCAAGGCGGCCTGACCGTGACCACCTTCCTGGTCACGCTGCTGCTGGTCGTCGTCACCGCAGTGATCCTGCGGTGGCGGCGCCCCGCCTGGTACTGGCTGGCCTTCGGGGTCACCTTCGCCGCGCTGCGGGTCGCGATCCGCTACACCTCGGTCATGGACGCCTGCGGCCTCACCGTCCCGCCCTCGCGCTGGCGTCTCTCGCTCGCCCGTCTCGCCCACCGGCCCGTCCCTGAGTTCCGTGCCCCGCTCATCCTGCGGCTGCGTCCGACTCGCACCGGGTTAGTGATCCGCCTCAAGCTCCGTCCCGGCCAGGACGCTTTCGACGTCTCGGCGGCCACCGACCGGCTTCGGCACTCCTTCGGGATGTACGGCGTCACGTCCCGGGAAGTCCGTTCCGGGGTGGTCGAGTTGCGCATGACCGGCTACGACGTTCTCAAGCGGGTGCAGATGCCCGCCAAGACCGACCAGGCACCGATGCGTATCCCCGTAGCTCTCTGCGAGGACGGTGCCGTGCACTACCGCGACTACCGGGCCGTTCCGCACGGGCTGACCCTGGGTGCCACCGAGTCCGGGAAGTCGGTCTACCAGCGCAACCTGGTCGCCGGCCTCGCGGCTCATGACGTCGCCCTGGTCGGTATCGACTGCAAGCAAGGCGTTGAGCTCTTCCCGCTCGCCCGCCGGTTCTCCGCTCTCGCCGACAACCCGGACACCGCGCTCGCACTGCTCGATGCCCTGGTGGGACACATGGAGGATGTCTACCAACTGATCCGTACCGCCCAGCGCATCACGGTCGACCTCCCCGATGCCGAGATAGCCGCTGACATCTGGGACCTGCCCGAGGACATGCGCCCCACCCCAGTCGTGGTCCTGGTCGACGAGGTCGCTGAGCTCGCTCTCTACGCCACCAAGGACCAGGAGAAGCGTCGGGACCGGATCATCACTGACCTGGTCCGTCTCGCCCAACTCGGCCGTGCCGCAGGGATCTACCTGGAGATCTGCGGACAGCGCTTCGGCTCGGAACTCGGCAAGGGCATCACGATGCTCAGGGCCCAGCTCACCGGCCGGACCGCTCACCGCGTCAACGACGAGTCCAGCGCCAACATGGCCTTCGGCGACATCGCCCCGGACGCGGTCATCGCCGCGATCCAGATCCCCACCGACGTTCCCGGCATCGCCGTATCCGGCGACTCCACCGGCGGATGGACTCGTATCCGTGCGCCGCACACCTCACTGCGCCAGGCCGTGAACATCTGCAACCGGCACGCCGACCGCACCCCGGCCCTGCCCGCGCTCGCGGCCTTCCGGCCCGACGTCGCCCCACTGGCCCCGGCCTCCGTGTCGCTCTCCAAAGCCGCGACAGCCACCGCCTGATCTCCCCGCACTCCGGTCGGCGCGACCTCATCGCGCCAGGTCCTTACCCGCCCCATGCCGAAAGGAGAAGCCCGCGATGGCCCGTCCCACCGTCCGCGTGGACGCCGTACTCGTCCAAGCCGTGATTGCAGGCGCGCTGTCCTTCGCTCACCTTCACGACCTCGCATCCGCCGCCGGACAGGACGGATGGAAGGCGTGGGCCTACCCGATCAGCGTCGACCTGCTCCTGGTCGCCGCCTGGCGCCGACTCCGGAACGACGGGCCCTCCCGGCTCGCCTGGTGCTGGTTCGTGGTCGCGCTCATCGCCTCCCTTGGAGCCAACGTCGCCACAGCGGGGTTCCTCGATCTGCAACACCCGCCGGGCTGGCTGCGCTTCGGCGTCGCCGGGTGGCCCGCGCTCGCCTTCCTCGGCGGCACGCTCCTCGCCCACACCGCGCACGCGGCCGACCCTGTCGACGCCCCTGCGCCCGATGCCCCCGTGCAAGAGCCGGTGCCCGCCGAAGAACCGAGCGCCCCGGCACTCGCACCGGTCGCGGCTCCGGAGAACGAGGACGTTCCCGCGCTCCCCGTCGCCGACCCAGCCCCCAACGTCCCGGCCGCCCTGGTCGACCACGCCCGGAAGGTCGCCGCAGACCACCACGCCCGCACCGGATCCCAGATCGACACCGACACCCTCCGCGCACGCCTCGGCGTCCCGCCCCAGCTCGCCGAGGCCATCGCCGCCCAACTCACCTGACCCGCAAGGAGACCCACATGCCCGCCCGAGATCACTTCCACTCCGTCATGCGGATCGGCCCCGTGCAGATCGGCACCCACCGCGACCGGCACGGCCGCACCAAGCACGCCGCCGTCTGCACCGCCGACCGCTGCGGCTGGTCGTCCGACTTCACCAGCCAGTCCGCCGCCCAGCTCGCCGCCCGCACCCACCGCTGCGACCCCCGCTGAAGGAGGCCACCGTGCACGTCCCTCTCTGGCTCTCCCTGATCGTCGTCGGCTGGCTCGGCCTGAAGCTCATCCGCCCGCCGTGGTGGCTCGTGCTCGTGCTGCTGCTCGGTGGCTACCTCCTCGCCGACAGCCTGCTGGCCCCCGTGATCAACACCGCCGTCAAGTGACCCCCGCAGAAAGGACAACCGCCATGTTCCGTCCGAAGATCCCGGCCAACCCCGCGCCGACCGGCATCGTCGCGGCATCCGTCACCGCCGAGCGGCCCGCCGTGATCCATCACGCCCCGGCCCCGGTACCTACGACTCCGGCTCTGGCCCGTCCCACGGTCCAGCTCACGCCCGGCGCTGTCGTCGCCCTCGTCGGTGGCGGTACGGCCGTGGTCCTGGTCGTCGGTGCCGTACTCGTTTCCATGCTCCTCGCGGTCGCGGTCACCGCCGCCTCGCTCGCCGTGTGCGCGCTGGTCATCCGCTCGCTGATCGCCTCGCAGAACCGCCGCTGACCGGCCTCCGGGCGGCCTCGATACCGCCAAGCATCCGCCGCCCGGAAGCCGTGCCCCTCTCCGAACCACAGATCCGGAAGGAAGCACCATCATGACCGACCGCACCCGCCCACCGGCGCCGGAACGAGCCGTCCGGACCGTCGCCGGAAAGGCGTCCGTGCCTGACGCACTGCGCGACCGGATCACCCTCAACGACCTGCTGAGGGTGGCCTCGGCCCCCGACTTCGATCGCTGGGAAGACCAGATCCGCCGCACCGGCGGCTGCTCCGACCCGATCCACCTGACCGGCTGGACCCGCACCAAGGACAAGATCACCGGCGAGACCCTGCACGAGTACTCCACCGGTACCGAGCCCGGCGGACGCCTCCGCCTCGCCTGCGGCAACCGCCGGGCCTCCCGCTGCCCGTCCTGCGCCTGGACGTACGCCGGAGACACCTACCACCTCATCCGCGCGGGCCTGGCCGGAGACGACCGTCGCGACATCCCCTCCACCGTCCGCGACCACCCCCGCGTCTTCGCCACCCTCACCGCTCCGTCCTTCGGCCCGGTCCACAACCGGCCCGACCGTGGCACCTGCCGCTGCGGCAGCCGGCACCCCGAGAACGCACCGGAACTCGGCACCGCGCTCAACCCCGAGACGTACGACTACGCCGCATCAGTCCTCTTCAACAACCACGCAGGCGACCTCTGGATGCGCTTCACGACCCGCCTCCGCCGCGAGATCGCCGCCCGCGCCGGACTCACCCAAGCCGAACTCAAAGAATCGGCACGGCTCTCGTACGGCAAGGTCGCAGAATTCCAGAAGCGAGGAGCGATCCACTTCCACGCCGTGATGCGCATCGACGGCCCCGACGGACCAGACAGCCCGCCCCCGTCCTGGGCCACCGTCGACCTCCTCACCGACGCGATCCACGCCGCCTCCCAGCACAACTACACGTCCGTATCCGTCCCCGCGGCCGATGACCAGTCAGCCCGTACCTTTCGCTGGGGTGCACAGCTCGATGTCCGCCCCGTCATCGCCTTTGGCGACGGCTCCGACCTCACCGAGCAGGCCGTGGCGTCCTACGTCGCCAAGTACGCCACCAAGGCCGCCGAGAACACCGGCACCCTCGACCGCCGCATCGGGGAACTCTCCGAACTGGACCGCCACGGCGTACCCGACCATGCTCGCCGTCTCATCAACGCATGCAAGACCCTCGATCCGCTCTACCCGGACCGCCGCCTCTGGGCCTGGGCGCACATGCTCGGCTTCCGCGGCCACTTCTCCTCCAAGTCCCGCCGGTACTCCACGACCCTCGGCGAACTCCGCCAAGCCCGCGCCGACTTCCGCTCGGCCCAGGAGCGCCAGGCCCTCGGCCTAGACGACCGCCAACCGGACACCGTGCTCGTCCTGGCCGACTGGCAGTACGCGGGGCACGGCCACAGCCCCGGCGAAACTGCCCTCGCCGCCACCATCGCCCGCGACCTCCAGCTCAACCGCGAGACAGCCCGCGAAGCCCTACGCGATCAACTCCCTCTGGAAGGCAGGGCCGCATGACCACCACCGCGCCTGAACTGTTGACGGTGACCGACGTGATGGGGCGACTCAAGCTCGGCCGCTCCAAGGTCTACGACTTGATGCGCACACACCGACTTGCGTCCATCAAGATCGACGGCGCTCGCCGCGTACCTGCTGACGCCGTGCGCGACTTCATCCAGAACCAGATGGCAGAGGCCGCCTGATGCCCCTGCGTCGGAGCCGCGGTGACGGTGGGCTGCACTGGGACGAGAAGAGACAGCGTTGGATCGCCACGGCGAACCTCGGCTTTGATCCGAGCGGTAAGCGGATCGTCCGGCGGGGGAGTGGCAAGACCAAGACGGAGGCGAAGAACAAGCTCAAGGAGGTGTTGCGGGACTTTGAGGACGGTCTCGCCATCGCGCCCACGAACTACACCGTCGCCGACGCCGTGAATGACTGGCTTGCTTACGGTCTGGCGGGCCGCGATCAGCGCACAGTCGAGAACTGCACCAATCTGAGCCAGAAGCACGTCATCCCTGCGCTCGGCGCCCGGAAGCTGCGCGATCTGAGCGCAGAGGACGTCGACCGCTGGTTAGCGGTCAAGGCCAAGATCCTCAGCACGCGCACGCTTCAAGCCGTCCACTCCTGCCTGAACCGTTCGGTCAAGCGAGCCATGGCCCGGGACAAGGTCAAGCGCAACGTCGTCGAGCTGTGCTCCGTGCCGCAGGGGCAGGCGGGTCGTCCGTCCAAGGCACTCACGTTCGCCCAGGCCGAGTCCGTGCTGAAGGCCGCTGAGGGGACTTCGATGCACACGTACATCGTCGTCGCCTTGCTGACCGGTGCCCGTACCGAGGAACTGCGAGCTCTGTCCTGGGACCACGTGTTCCTGAAGGGGCAGCCGTTTTCCGATCCGCCGCAGCCTCCGCACATCGCGGTGTGGCGCTCGGTCCGTCGTGGCGGAGACACCAAGACTCGGAAGTCGCGGCGCACGCTCGCACTGCCGGCACGTTGCGTCGAGGCCCTCTGGCAGCAGTTCGAAGAGCAGGGCTGGGAGCGGCTCGCCGCTGACGACAGCTGGGAAGAACACGGACTCGTCTTCTCGTCGGCCGTGGGTAAGCCTCTCGACGCGACCAACGTCCGGCGGGCCTTCCGACAGGCGCTCAAGAAGGCCGAAGGGATCGACGCCGACGACTGGACGCCTCGCGAGCTCCGCCACAGCTTCGTGTCCTTGCTCTCGGACCGGGGCATTCCGCTGGAGGAGATCTCCCGCCTCGTCGGCCACTCCGGGACGGCCGTGACCGAAGAGGTCTACCGGAAGCAGATCCGGCCCGTCATCCAGACCGGGGCCATTGCCATGGACGGTATCTTCAGGCGCGATCAGGACCGCTAGTCACGCAGATAGACACGCATCAACGCCAGAGGGCCCTTACCGAATCGGTAAGGGCCCTCTGACCTGCTACTTAGCTGTCGGGGTGGCGGGATTTGAACCCACGACCTCTTCGTCCCGAACGAAGCGCGCTGCCAAGCTGCGCTACACCCCGATTGTCGCTCGCGTGGCGGCGACATCGTTTACTTTAGCCGACCCGGGGCCTGAGACGAAATCCGGTTTCCCCTGGCGGGCGGGCCGGGCCGGATTCCGTCCCGGGGGCGGTTCCTACCGCCTCGCCGTGAGCGTCAGCAGCGTGGCCTCCGGGGCGCACGCGAAGCGCACCGGGGTGTAGCGGTTCGTGCCGCAGCCTGCTGAAACGTGCAGGTAGGAGCGGTTGCCGCCCGACTCGTGGGCCGAGAGGCCCTTGACCCGGGCCGTGTCCAGGTCGCAGTTGGTGACCAGTGCTCCGTAGAACGGGATGCACAGCTGGCCGCCGTGGGTGTGACCCGCGAGGATCAGGGGGTAGCCGTCCGTCGTGAACGCGTCCAGGGTGCGCAGGTACGGCGCGTGCACCACCGCGACCGAGAGGTCTGCGCCCGCTTCCGGGCCGCCCGCCACTTCCGCGTACCTGTCCCGCTTGATGTGCGGGTCGTCCAGACCGGTGAAGGCGATCTCCATGCCGTCCACCTTCAGCCGGCCGCGAGTGTTGGTGAGGTTCACCCAGCCCGCCGCGTCGAAGCCGTCCCGCAGGCCCTCCCATGGGTTGTGCACCACGCCCACCGCCGGCGCCTTGCCGTTGAGGCCGTGCTTGCCCTGCGCCTTCTCGAAGAGGTAGCGGGCCGGGTTACGGAACTTCGGGCCGTAGTAGTCGTTCGACCCGAACACGTACACCCCTGGGAACTCCATCAGCGGCCCCAGCGCGTCCAGGACCTCCGGTACGCCCTCCGGGTCCGAGAGGTTGTCCCCGGTGTTGACCACGAAGTCCGGCCGCAGTCCGGCCAGCGACTGGAGCCAGCGCTGTTTCTTGCGCTGGCCGCCGACCATGTGGATGTCCGAGACCTGGAGTACGCGTACGGGCCGGGCACCCGGCGGCAGCACCGGCACGGTCACCCGCCGGAGGCGGAACGAGCGCGCCTCGAATCCGGCGGCATAGGCGATGCCTGCCGCACCAACGGCCGTGATTCCTGCGGTGACTTTGAGGGGGATCCCATAGCGTGCGCGCATACCTCCATCGTCGCAGACAGCGGGTCACCGCGAAATCCGCGGGCGGCGTGGGGACCGTACCTGCGACACTTGGCCCTATGACCACGCTCAAGTCCAAGCTGCACGCAGAACTCACCGAGGCCATCAGGGCGCGTGACGAGCTGCGCTCCTCGACGCTCCGGCTGACCCTCTCCGCGATCACGAAGGAAGAGGTCTCGGGTACGTCGGCTCGCGAGCTGACCGACGACGAGGTGCTGAAGGTGATCGCCAAGGAGGCGAAGAAGCGCCGCGAGGCGGCCGAGGCCTTCGAGCAGGGCGGCCGTACCGAGAGCGCCGCGCGGGAGAAGGCGGAGGGCGAGCTGCTCGCCACATATCTGCCGAAGCAGCTGAGCGACGACGAGCTGGGCGCCATCGTCACGCAGGCCGTCGACGAGGCGAAGGCCGCGGGGGCCGAGGGGCCGCGTGCCATGGGCGCCGTCATGAAGATCGTGAACCCGAAGGTGGCCGGGCTCGCCGACGGCGGCCGGGTGGCCGCCGAGGTGAAGAAGCGCCTCGCGGGCTGAGCCTGCCTGGCGGTCGGAAAAGTCGCAGAAGGGCGGGGCGCCGGTGGATTCCCACCGGGCGCCCCGCCCTTCTGCGCGCATCGCGTCTGTCGCGCCTTCTGCTGCGTACCGAGTCCGCCGCGCCGGCCCGCTACCCGCTATCTGTGGTGGTGGCCGTTGCCGTTGTTGCCGCCGATGAAGCCCGGCGGGAACGAGATGCCGCCGCCTCCGGGCTGGCCGCCGTTGCCCTGGTCGCCGCCGTTCGTGCTGCCGTCGGTTCCGCCGTTGTCCGTACCGCCGGTGCCCTGGTCGCCGCCGCTCTGGTGGTGGTCGTGGCTCTTGCCGCCGCCCCCCTGCCCGCGCGGGACGTCGACCTTGTTGAAGGAGGGCGTCTCGGAGGGTGACAGCGCGCCGGTCATCGCCGTTTTCCAGATGGGGCCGGGGAGACAGCCACCGCAGACCTCGTCGTAGTAGTGGCCGCCGATGTTGATGTTGGACATCGGGATCTGCCGCGCTCCGTCGCTGCCGACCCAGACCGCCGTGGCCAGGTTGGGCGTGTAGCCGACGAACCACGCGTTCTTGCGCTCGTCGGTGGTACCCGTCTTGCCCGCGTTGTCGCGGTCGTTCAGCCCGGCCTGCTTACCGGTGCCGTCCGCGACCACGCCCTTCAGCATCTGGTTGATGGTGTCGGCCGTGTGCTGGCTCATCGCCGACGCGCAGGTCGACTTCGGCACCGGGAGCTGCTTGCCGCCCGGCGCGGTCACCGACTCGACGGCGATCGGGGAGCAGTACGTCCCGCGGTTGGCGAAGGTGGCGTACACCGAGGCCATCGCCAGCGGGGTCGACTCCTGGCCACCGAGGGTGGTGGAGGGCACCGCCTGGAGTGGCTTGTTGTTGCCGCGGATGTAACCGACCTTGTTGGCCATGTTGATCGTCTCGCAGAGGCCGGTCTTCTGTTCCAGCTTCGCGAAGTACGTGTTGATCGACTTGCCCAGCGCGCTGGTCATGTCGAAGGTGCCCTTCTCCGAGGTGAGCTCGTTCCCCACGGACCAGGCGCTGCTGTCGGCCGGCTGGTTCTGGCAGTTGCGGAAGCTCGAACCGGGCAGCGAGATGTGCGAGCCCGTCGTGAAACTCTGCGCCGGGCTGATGCCCTTCTCCAGTGCGGCGGCCGCGGTGATGGGCTTGAACGTCGAGCCCACCTGGAAGCCCGCGTACGTACCGCCCATCTTGTTGTCGACGGAGAGGTTCAGCACCGTCTCGTGCTTCGAGGGGTCCAGGCCGTAGGGGCGGGACTGGGCCATCGCCAGGATCTTCCCGGTGCCGGGCTGGACCTGCACCACCGCGTCCGCGATCTTGTCGTCCTTGTTGACCCGGGAGGTGGCCGCGGCATTGGAGGACGCCTGGGCCTTGGGGTCCAGGGTGGTCTTGACGGTCAGACCGCCGACCGACCAGAGCTTCTGGCGCTCCTCCTTGGTCTTGCCGAAGGCCGGGTCCGTCAGGAACACCTTGCGGACGTAGTCGCAGAAGAAGCCCGCGCCCTTGACCGCGGTGATGCACCCGCTCTTGGGCTTGGTCACCTTCAGCTTGATCGGCTCGCCCATCGCCTTGTCGGCCTGGGGCTGCGAGATGGCATGGACGTCGGCCATCCGCTGCAGCACGGTGTTGCGCCGCTTGGTGGCCTCCTCCATGTCATTGATCGGGTCGTAGCGGGTCGGCGACTGCACAAGACCGGCCAGCAGCGCGGACTCACCGATCGTCAGGTCTTTCGCGGACTTGGAGAAGTACCGCTGGGACGCCGCCTCGACGCCGTACGCCTGCTCACCGAAGAAGGTGATGTTGAGGTAGTTCTCCAGGATCTTCTTCTTGCCGAGCGACTTCTCGACCTGGATCGCGTACTTGAGCTCGCGGACCTTGCGGCCGAGGCTCTTCTGCTGGGCCTCGGCGACCTTGGTCGGGTCGTCGCCCGCCTCCTCTACGAAGACGTTCTTGACGTACTGCTGGGTGAGGGTCGACGCGCCCTGGGCCGCGCCGCCCTCCTGCGCGTTGCGGTTGAGCGCGCGCGCCACGCCTTTGACGTCGATCGCGCCGTGCTGGTAGAAGCGCGCGTCCTCGATCGCGACGAGCGCCTTCTGCATGTACGGGGAGATGTCCTGGAGTTTGACCACCGTGCGGTCACGCTCGTAGACCGACGCGATCTGGTTGTTGTCGGCGTCCAGAATCGTGGTCCGCTGGCTGAGAGGCGGCGTCTTGAGGCTGGCGGGGATCTCGTCGAATCCGTTGACGGTGCCCTTGGCCGCGAGCCCCAGCGCTCCGGCTGCCGGCAGCGCGATGCCCGCCAGTACAGCTCCGGAGAGCGCGGCGACACCGAGGAATTTGGCGGCCTGCTGGGTCTTGGTGAGACCCCCGCCGGAGCGCTTCTTTGGCATGAGGGCAGCCTACGTTGTGCAGAAGGAGCACTTTCATTCGCCGGACACGCGGACATGCCTTGGCCTAAGCTGCACCTAACTGTCACAGCAGTGCCCTCCCGTATCAAGCCCCCCGGCGCGATGTCCCCCTTCCCGAATAGGGCGAAGGCGCGTCGGAATATGCCCCATGTGTAACCCGGTGTCCGATGTGGCCTGCATGAACGGTCCTGGTTTGCCGGGCTCGTCGGGAATGTCCCCCGCTCACTCCGTTGGGTGATCTGCCGCGTACGCATAGTCCGTTCGGGCCATTCAAGATTGGGCCCGAAGGGGGTGTTGCGCTGTGCCCACCTTCCGTAACGTCCTCAACTGGCAGCGGTGAATATGCCGCTGCCGCCGTGGGGGAGCCTCGAATTCGGGAGAGGACGGCGCCGGGATGGGCTGGGTAACTGACTGGAGTGCGCAGGCAGCCTGCCGCACTACGGATCCGGACGAACTGTTTGTACAAGGGGCAGCGCAGAACAGGGCCAAGGCGGTGTGCACCGGATGCCCGGTGCGTACGGAGTGCCTGGCCGACGCGCTCGACAACCGCGTCGAATTCGGCGTGTGGGGTGGCATGACCGAGCGGGAGCGGCGCGCACTGTTGCGTCGGCGCCCCACCGTCACCTCGTGGCGTCGATTGCTGGAGACCGCGCGCACCGAGTACGAGCGCAGCACGGGCATCCTGCCCGCGATCGTCGTGGACGACGAAGCGTTCGAGGAGACGTACGCCGCTGTGGGATAGGACCCCGTGGGCGGGCCCCTGTGGGCGGATGCCCGTGGGACAAATGCCTGTGGGTGCAGCGCGTCGTGAGACGCCGAGTGCCCCGGGTGTGCAGGGCGGACTCCCAGGGTGGACACCCAGGGTGGACTCGCAGGGTGGTGGACTCAGGCCGGAGTACGACCGGTCGCGAGGCGATCACCGATGGCCCGGAGCCCTGCCAGGTCATGGACGTCGCCGGGCAGCGCGGCCACCTCGGCCACGGCCACCTCGGGGTGGAGCGCCGTGAAACGGTCGCGGGTGCGCCGCTCACGGGCGAGCACCTGCATGCGTTCGGCGTGCAGTCGGAGCAGGCCGACGGTCAGCGCATCGACCGTCGGCTCCGGCATGGGTTCCGCCGGCTCGGACGTGGCTTCTGGTGTGTCGGCCTCCGCGGATGTCTCAGCAGGCTCGTGGGGCGCCTCGGTCGATGGTTCCAGGGATGTCTCTGCGGATGGCGCTGTGGAGGCCGCCGTAAATGTCGCCGTGAATGTCTCAGAGGTTTCAGGAAGCTCCGGGTGCTCCGCGGTTCCGGGCTCGGGGGAGGGGCCCGTGGAGTCACGAACTGCTTCATTCCCGGCCTCCTGATCCACAATGCCGCTGTCGTCAAGATTTTCCGCGGCGGCCAGCGCCCGCTCCGCCGTGAGCCGCGCGGCCCCGCTGCCGTGCACCCTGTTGAGTACGAGACCGGCCAGCGGCATCCCGTCCGCGGCCAGCCGCTCCACGAAGTACGCGGCCTCCCGCAGCGCATCCCGCTCAGGCGCCGCGACCACGAGGAATGCGGTGCCGGGCGCCTGGAGCAGCCGGTACGTGGCGTCGGCGCGGGTGCGGAAGCCGCCGAACATGGTGTCCATCGCCGTGACGAAGGTCTGCACATCGCGCAGGAACTGACCTCCGAGCACCTTGCCGAGGGTGCCGGTCATCATCGACATCCCGACGTTGAGGAACTTCATCCCGGCCCGGCCGCCGACCTTCGCCGGGGCCATCAGCAGCCGGATGAACTTGCCGTCGAGGAACGACCCGAGCCGCTTCGGCGCGTCCAGGAAGTCGAGCGCCGACCGCGACGGAGGGGTGTCCACGACGATCAGGTCCCACTCGTCGCGGGCCCGCAGCTGGCCCAGCTTCTCCATCGCCATGTACTCCTGCGTACCGGCGAAGCCCGCGGAGAGCGACTGGTAGAAGGGGTTGTTGAGGATGGCGCTGGCCCGCTCGCGGTCCGCGTGCGCCTCGACGATCTCGTCGAAGGTCCGCTTCATGTCCAGCATCATGGCGTGCAGTTCACCGTCGCCGGTGGCCTTGATGCCCGCCACCCGGCGCGGGATGTTGTCGAGCGAGTCGATGCCCATGGACTGGGCGAGCCTGCGCGCCGGATCGATGGTCAGCACCACAGCCCGGCGGCCTCGCTCGGCCGCCCGTACGCCCAGCGCGGCCGCGGTCGTGGTCTTGCCCACGCCGCCTGAGCCGCAGCACACGATGATGCGGGTGGCGGGGTCGTCCAGCAGCGGATCGATGTCGAGCAGGGGAACGCTGTCCAGGGTCATGAGGTGGTGTGCCTCCGCAGTTCCGTCGCCAGCTGATAGAGCCCGGCCAGGTCCATTCCGTCGCCGAGCAGCGGGAGTTCGTAGGCGGGCAGCTCCAGGCCCGCCAGTACGGCACGCTGTTCGCGCTCCAGCTCCACCCGTTCCGCGTGGTCGACGGCCTCGGCGAGCAGCGGGGTCACCAGCTTCGCCGCGCCGCTGACGCCCGCGCGGGTCAGCGCCTTGGCCACCTCCTTGCGGCGGTCGCCCGACACGGTCCGTACGGTCTGCTCGTCCAGGAGCGTGGGGCGGACCATGTTCACGATGACGTTGCCCACCGGGAGGTCGGCCGCGCGCAGTTCGGCGATGCCGTCCACGGTCTCCTGCACCGGCATCTCTTCGAGCAGCGTCACCAAGTGCACTGCCGTCTCCGGTGACTTGAGGACGCGCATCACGGCCTGGGCCTGGTTGTGTATGGGCCCGATCTTCGCGAGACCGGCCACCTCGTCGTTGACGTTGAGGAAGCGGGTGATGCGGCCCGTCGGCGGCGCGTCCATGATGATGTGGTCGTAGGCGAAACGCCCCTGCTTGTTCTTGCGGCGTACGGCCTCGCACGCCTTGCCGGTGAGGAGCACGTCCCGGACGCCGGGCGCGATGGTCGTGGCGAAGTCGATCGCGCCGAGTTTCTTCAGGGCCCGGCCCGCGCTGCCCAGCTTGTAGAACATCTGGAGGTAGTCGAGCAGGGCGCGTTCGGCGTCGATCGCGAGGGCGTACACCTCCCCGCCACCGGGTGCCACGGCGATCTTCCGTTCCTCGTACGGGAACGCCTCCGTCTCGAAGAGCTGGGCGATGCCCTGCCGGCCCTCCACCTCGACGAGCAGAGTGCGCTTGCCCTCCGTCGCGAGGGCAAGCGCCAGCGCGGCGGCGACCGTGGTCTTTCCGGTCCCGCCCTTGCCACTCACGACCTGAAGCCTGCTCACGTATTCGAGCCTAACCAGTCGGGCACGGTGGTACGCCCGAGGCTGTCGGTGACAGCGGCTACAGTCGCCGTATGGCCAAATGGGAATACGCGACTGTGCCGCTGCTGGTGCACGCGACGAAGCAGATTCTGGACACCTGGGGCGAGGACGGCTGGGAGCTCGTCCAGGTCGTGCCCGGACCGAACAACCCCGAGCAGCTCGTGGCGTACCTCAAGCGGGAGAAGTCCGCATGAGCGGGGCCGTCGAAGCCCGCCTGACCGAGCTGGGGCTGACGCTTCCGGATGTGGTACCGCCGCTGGCCGCGTACCAGCCGGCCGTGCAGTCCGGTGTGTACGTGTACACGGCGGGCCAGCTGCCGATGGTGGAGGGCAAGCTTCCGCTGGTCGGGAAGGTCGGCGCGGAGGTCACCGCCGAGGACGCGAGGGATCTGGCTCGTACGTGCGCGCTGAACGCGCTGGCGGCCGTGAAGTCGGTCGCCGGTGATCTGGACCGTATCGAGCGGGTCGTGAAGGTCGTGGGATTCGTGGCGTCGGCCCCGGACTTCACCGGTCAGCCGGGCGTGCTCAACGGTGCCAGCGAGCTGCTGGGCGCGGTCCTGGGCGACCGCGGTGTCCATGCGCGCAGCGCGGTGGGCGTCGCGGTGCTGCCGCTGGACGCACCGGTCGAGGTGGAGATCCAGGTCGAGCTGAAGGCTTGAGGGGCTGAGGCCCGACGGGGTGAGCGGCGGCTGACGGTCTGACGGTTCGGCTCGGGGCTTGTGGACGCGCGGGCTTGTGGGCTTAGGGGCGTGCGGGCGGGCTTGCGGGCGAACCCGCCCACCCCCTCGAACATCGGCGCGAGAGCGGTTAGCCTCCGGCCATGTCCCAAGGTCAGTGGTACCCGCCGGAATGGCCCGACCGTATCCGCGCCCTGGCGGCCGGCGAGCTCACCGCCGTCGCTCCGCGCAGAGCCGCGACCGTCATGCTGCTGCGCGACACCGCGGCCGGTCCCACCGTCCACATGCTGCGCAGACGCGCCTCCATGGCCTTCGCCGGAGGCGCGTACGCGTATCCGGGTGGCGGTGTCGACCCTCGCGACGACGACCGTCCGGTCGGCTGGGCGGGTCCGCCGCGCGACGTATGGGCCGCGCGGCTCGGCGTCGACGCGACATCCGCCCAGGCCATCGTCTGCGCCGCGGTCCGGGAGACGTACGAGGAGGCAGGGGTACTGCTCGCGGGTGAGACCGCGTCCACCGTCGTCGGTGACCTCTCGGGCGACGACTGGGAGGCGGACCGCGCCGCGCTCGTCGGCCGCGATCTCTCCTTCGCCGACTTCCTGGACCGGCGGGGGCTCGTCCTCCGCTCCGACCTGCTGGGCGCGTGGGCCCGCTGGATCACCCCGGAGTTCGAACCGAAGCGGTATGACACCTGGTTCTTCGTGGCCGCGCTGCCCGACGGTCAGCGGACCCGCAACGCCTCGACCGAGGCGGACCACACGGTCTGGGTACGGCCCGAGGAGGCGGCCACCGGGTACGACAAGGGGGAGCTGCTGATGATGCCCCCGACGATCTCGACGCTCCGCTCGCTCCAGCCGTACGCGACGGTGGCCGACACCCTGGCGGGCGCGGCCGCGCGGGAGCTCACCCCGGTGCTGGCGCGGGCCCGGCTGGAGGCCGGTGAGCTGGTGCTGAGCTGGCCGGGTCATGATGAGTTCACCCGGCGGCTTCCGGCGACCGGGACGCCGGAATGACCGGCCTGGCCCCCGAAATGACAGCCCGGGCGACGGCCGGAACGACAGCCGGAGCGAAGATCCGAGTGATGGCCGGAACGACAGCCGGAGCGAAGATCCGAGTGATGGCCGGAGTGGCGGCCCCAGTGACGGCCCGGACGACAGGAGACCCCGCGTGAGTGATGCCGCAGCCCTCCCCGGTCAGCCCAGGGGCGGGGTCCTGTCCGGGCCCGCCACCGCACGGGCGGTCAATGTCCTGGCGCCGAACGCCTCCGCGATGACGCTCGACGGCACCAACACCTGGATCATCGCCGAGCCCGACTCCGACCTGGCCGTCGTCATCGACCCGGGACCGCTCGACGAAAGCCATCTGAAGGCCGTCGTCGCGACGGCGGCGGGCGCGGGCAAGCGCGTCGCGCTGACGCTCCTGACGCACGGCCACCCGGACCACGCGGAGGGCGCTGCGCGGTTCGCCGAGCTGACGCGTACGTCCGTACGGGCACTGGACCCCGCGCTGCGCCTCGGTGACGAGGGACTCGGCGCGGGGGACGTCATCACCACCGGCGGCCTGGAGCTGCGGGTCGTACCGGCGCCGGGCCATACCGCGGACTCGCTCTGCTTCCATCTGCCGGCCGACCGGGCGGTGCTGACGGGCGACACGGTTCTGGGCCGCGGCACGACGGTGGTCGCGCATCCGGACGGCAGGCTCGGCGACTACCTGGACTCGCTGCGGCGGCTGCGCTCGCTGACGGTGGACGACGGGGTGCGGACGGTGCTTCCGGGGCACGGGCCGGTACTGGAGGACGCGCAGGGGGCCGTCGACTTCTACCTCGCGCACCGCGCCCACCGGCTCGCCCAGGTGGAGACGGCCGCCGAGAACGGCTTCACGACGGCTTCGGAGGTCGTCGCGCAGGTGTACGCGGACGTTGACCGGTCGCTCTGGCCCGCGGCCGAGCTGTCGGTGCGGGCGCAGCTGGAGTATCTGCGGGAGCACGGGCTGATCTGAGCGGGTGGTCCGAGGCCGGCTGACGTACGTGAAGGGACGCCCCACTCGCGGTGGGGCGCCCCTTCACGTACGTACAGGCAGGCAGGAACGGGCGCCCGGCTAGCGGGACCGCTTCGCGAGGCGTTCCACGTCCAGCAGGATCACCGCACGGGCCTCCAGCCGCAGCCAGCCGCGGCCCGCGAAGTCCGCGAGGGCCTTGTTGACCGTCTCACGGGAGGCGCCGACCAGCTGGGCCAGCTCTTCCTGGGTGAGGTCGTGGACCACGTGGATGCCCTCCTCCGACTGCACACCGAAGCGGCGCGAGAGGTCGAGGAGCGCGCGGGCGACCCGGCCGGGGACGTCCGAGAAGACCAGGTCGGACATCTGGTCGTTGGTCTTGCGCAGGCGGCGGGCGACCGCGCGCAGCAGCGCGGTGGCCACCTCGGGGCGGACATTCAGCCAGGGCTGGAGGTCGCCGTGGCCCAGGCCGAGCAGCTTGACCTCGGTCAGCGCCGACGCCGTGGCGGTACGCGGGCCCGGGTCGAAGAGGGACAGCTCGCCGATCAGCTCGCCGGGGCCGAGGACCGCCAGCATGTTCTCGCGGCCGTCGGGGGAAGTGCGGTGCAGCTTCACCTTGCCCTCGGTGACCACATAGAGGCGGTCGCCGGGGTCGCCCTCGTGGAAGAGGGCGTCGCCACGGGCGAGCGTCACCTCACTCATCGAGGCGCGCAGCTCAGCGGCCTGCTCATCATCGAGCGCCGCGAAGAGCGGGGCGCGCCGCAGAACGTCGTCCACGAGTTCTCTCCTTGTCGACCTGCTCAGGGAACCGGCTGGTTCCCATCATGCCGGACGGGTCAATCAGTGTGATCAGTCACAAGTTTGACGCACCGGCGCTGCGCCTTGTGCGGGAGGGGGCCGATTGGGTTGGGAATTGGCTGTGACCGGGGCGGATGTCGGTGCCTGGCTCTAGGCTGGCCGGGTGTCCAAAACGCCGGTGAGAGCAGAGGGGCAGGGGGCTGAACGGGTGTCGCCGAGCCGTAATTCTGCTGTGGGCGAACAGTCGCCCAGCCGGGCGAAAAAGGCCGCAAACGTGACGAAACCGGTGAACCGGTGAAGGGGGCCGAGATGGCAGAGGCGGCTGGACCGGCGGAGGAAGCCGCGAAGCAGGTTGCGAGAACGGCCGCGAAGAAGGCTGCGCCAGCGAAAAGGACGGCGCCAGTGAAAAAGACGTCGGCGGTGACGAAGGCCGCGGCGGTGAAGAAGCCTGCGCCCGCCAAGAAGGCTGCGGCCGTGACGAAGCCTGCGCCCGAGGCTGCGCCAGCGAAGAAGGCTGCGCCCGCCAAGAAGGCTGCGGCGGTGAAGAAAGCTGCGCCCGCCAAGAAGGCCAAGGCCGCGGCCGCCAAGAAGGCCGGGCCCGCGCCGGAGGCTGTCAGGATTCCCAGGTCCGAGTCCCACGCCGCCCTGGTCCGCCGGGCGCGCCGGATCAACAGTGAGCTGGCCGAGGTCTACCCGTACGCCCATCCCGAGCTCGACTTCGAGAACCCCTTCGAGCTGCTGATCGCGACGGTCCTCTCCGCCCAGACCACCGACCTCCGGGTCAACCAGACGACGCCCGCGCTCTTCGCGAAGTTCCCGACGCCGGAGGACATGGCGGCGGCGGACCCCGAGGAGCTTGAGCAGATCCTGCGGCCGACCGGGTTCTTCCGGGCGAAGGCGCGGTCGGTCCTGGGGCTGTCCACCGCCATCAGGGACAACTTCGGGGGCGAGGTGCCGGGCCGGCTCGATGACCTGGTGTCGCTGCCCGGAGTCGGGCGGAAAACGGCAAATGTCGTACTTGGTAATGCTTTCGGAGTCCCTGGAATTACCGTGGACACCCATTTCGGGCGGCTGGTGCGCCGCTGGAAGTGGACCGAGCAGCAGGACCCGGAGAAGGTCGAGGCGGAGATCTGCGCGCTCTTCCCCAAGAGCGACTGGACGATGCTCTCGCACCGGGTTGTCTTCCACGGCCGCCGGATCTGCCACGCCCGTAAACCGGCCTGCGGCGCCTGCCCGATCGCCCCGCTCTGTCCTTCGTACGGTGAGGGCGAGACGGACCCGGAGAAGGCGCGGAAGCTGCTGAAGTACGAGAAGGGCGGGCAGCCCGGCCAGCGGCTGAAGCCCCCGGCGGACTATCCCGGGCAGCCGGCCCCGCCGTTGGCGGCCGGGTGACGGCGGCCCGCACCGGCCCGCAGGGCCGAGCCCGTACCGGCCCGCAGGGCCAGGACCACCCCGCCGTCCGCGTGCGGGACAGCACCCGAAGTGCGGAACCACCCGTTGGTGCGGAACGATCAGGCCGGCCGCAGGCGTTGGAAGGGGCGGGGGTGCCGATGACGCGCGCTGGAGAGACACACACGGACCGGACTCAGGAGAGTCCGGTCACCGTGACGCAGTCCGGGCTGCCCGGATGGCTGGCGCCCGTGGCGCGCGCGGCCGATACGGTGCGCCCCGAGCAGCTCAGCCGGTTCCTGCCGCCAGAGAGCGGCAGCGGACGGCAGTCCGCCGTGCTGATCCTCTTCGGCGAGGGCCCGGCCGGGCCCGAGCTGCTGCTGATGGAGCGGGCCTCCAGCCTGCGCTCCCACGCGGGACAGCCCTCCTTCCCCGGCGGCTCCCTCGACCCCGGTGACGGAGATCCGCAGACCACCGGTCCGCTGCGGGCGGCGCTGCGGGAGGCCCAGGAGGAGACCGGCCTCGAACCCTCGGGCGTGCAGCTCTTCGGTGTGCTGCCCCGGCTCTACATCCCGGTGAGCGGCTTCGTCGTGACGCCGGTGCTCGGCTGGTGGCGCGAGCCCACTCCCGTACGGGCCGTGGACAGCGGTGAGACGGCCCGGGTCTTCACGGTTCCCGTGGCGGATCTCACGGATCCCGCCAACCGGGTGACGACTGTCCACCCGCGCGGTCACCAGGGCCCCGCTTTTCTGGTCGAATCCGCCCTGGTCTGGGGTTTCACGGCCGGAGTGATCGACCGGATTCTGCACTTCGCGGGCTGGGAACGCCCATGGGACCGCTCCAGACAGGTCCCGCTCGACTGGCGCGCATGACAGGGTGGCCGACGTACTGGGCCACTCGGGCGACGCCGCGAACCAATGCGGCTCCCCGACGGGCCGCACCACTGGCCGGCGGACCGTGCCCGGCGACGAAAAGCGAGGCTCCCGACGGTGAACGTGCTGGACATCCTGCTGCTGCTGGCCGCTGTGTGGTTCGCGGTCATCGGCTACCGCCAGGGTTTCGTCGTCGGCATCCTGTCGGTGATCGGCTTCCTCGGGGGCGGCATCGTCGCCGTCTACGTACTGCCCATCATCTGGGACGAGCTCACGGAGAAGTCCGAAGTCTCCACGACGGCCACAGTCGTGGCGGTCATCATCGTGATCGTGTGCGCCTCGGTAGGCCAGGCCCTCACCACTCACCTGGGCAACAAACTGCGCCGCTTCATCACCTGGTCACCCGCGCGCGCCCTCGATGCCACCGGCGGCGCCCTGGTGAACGTGGTGGCCATGCTGCTGGTCGCCTGGCTGATCGGATCCGCACTGGCCGGTACGACGCTGCCCACCCTCGGCAAGGAGGTCCGCACCTCCAAGGTGCTCATCGGGGTCTCCCGCGTGGTGCCGTCCCAGGCCGGCACCTGGTTCACGGACTTCACATCCGTCCTCGCGCAGAACGGCTTCCCCCAGGTCTTCAGCCCGTTCGCCAATGAACCGATCAACAACGTCAAGGCGCCCGACCCGGCGCTGGCCAGCAGTCCCGTCGTGACGAGCGTCAGGAAGTCCATCGTCAAGGTCGTGGGCACGGCGACCGGGTGCAGCAAGGTCCTGGAGGGTTCCGGTTTCGTCTTCGGTGACCACAGGGTGATGACCAACGCCCACGTCGTCGGCGGCGTCAGCGAACCGACCGTGCAGATCGGCGGCGAGGGCAAGCTGTACGACGCGAAGGTCGTGCTCTACGACTGGTCGCGCGACATCGCCGTCCTGGACGTGCCTGCCTTGCACGCGCCCGCGCTGAAGTTCACCGACACCCACCATGGCGCCCACAGCAACGACAGCGCGATCGTCGCCGGCTTCCCCGAGAACGGCGGGTACGACGTCCGCTCCGCCCGCGTCCGCGCCCGCATCAACGCCAGCGGCCCGGACATCTACCACCGCGGGACGGTCACCCGCGACGTCTACTCCCTCTACACGACCGTCCGCCAGGGCAACTCCGGCGGCCCCCTGCTGACCCCCAACGGCAAGGTGTACGGGGTGGTCTTCGCCAAATCGCTCGACGACAGCAAGACCGGGTACGCGCTCTCGGCCGACGAGATCCGCCAGGACATCGCCAAGGGCCGCACCGCGAGCCAGCAGGTGGACACCCAGGGGTGCGCGTTGTGACGAGAGCCGGGGGGCCGGATGCGGGGCTGGACACGGACCAGGACACGGGCCGGTCATGTGGCCGGCTGGGTACGGCGCCGTACCCAGGGCCGCCGTACCCATGGCCGTACCCAGAGCCGCACACAGCGACGTACACAGCGGGAAAGGCGTACACGGTGAGGACGGCGGGAGGCGCACGGTGAGGCTCACGATTCTCGGCGGCGGTGGATTCCGGGTGCCACTGGTGTACGGGGCGCTGCTGCGCGACCACGCGGCGGGACGCGTCACCCACCTCACGCTCCACGACCTCGACGCCGCCAGGCTGGCGGCCGTGGCACGTGTCCTCGCCGACCAGGCGGCGGACGTACCGGATGCGCCCGAGGTCCGTACCACCACTGACCTCGACGACGCCATCCGCGGCGCCGACTTCGTCTTCTCCGCGATCCGGGTCGGCGGGCTCGCGGGCCGCGCGGCCGACGAGCGGGTGGCGCTGGCTGAGGGCGTCCTCGGCCAGGAGACCGTGGGCGCGGGCGGTATCGCGTACGGACTCCGTACGGTCCCGGTGGCCGTCGACATCGCCCGCAGGGTCGCCCGGCTCGCCCCGGACGCCTGGGTCATCAACTTCACCAACCCGGCGGGTCTCGTCACCGAGGCGATGACTGCCCACCTCGGCCGCCGGGTCGTCGGGATCTGCGACTCGCCGGTCGGTCTCGGCCGCAGGGTCGCCCGGGCCCTCGGCGCGGACCCCGGGTCGGCGCGGCTCGACTACGTGGGGCTGAACCACCTGGGCTGGCTGCGCGGTCTGTACGTCGACGAACAGGACGTGCTGCCCCGGCTGTTCGACGACGAGCGGCTGCTGACCTCCTTCGAGGAGGGCAGGCTCTTCGGGGCGGAGTGGCTGCGTTCGATCCGCTCGGTCCCCAACGAGTATCTGCACTACTACTACTTCAACCGCGAGACGGTCGCCGCCTACCAGCAGGCGGGGCAGACACGCGGTGCCTTCCTGCACGACCAGCAGGCGCGGTTCTACGACGAGATGGCGCACCCCTCGACGCCCGCGCTCGCGGCCTGGGACCGCACGCGTGCCGAGCGCGAGGCGACGTACATGGCGGAGAACCGCGAGGCCGCGGGGGCGGGCGAACGGGAAGCCGACGACCTGGAGTCGGGCGGGTACGAGAACGTCGCACTGGCCCTGATGCGGGCCATCGCGCGTGACGAGAGCGCCACACTGATCCTCAACGTCCCCAATGGCAACGCAGTTGGCGGCAGCGTCGCACTCGGCGGCACTGCACTTGACAGCAGCGCACCCGATGGCGACGCCCCCGATGGGAGCGCCCTCCATGGGAACGCCTCCGCCGACGGTCGTACCCTCGCCGTGCTCGACGAGGCCGCCGTCATCGAAGTCCCGTGCCGGGTCGACGCCAACGGACCGCGCCCGCTGCCGGTTTCGCAGCTGACGGGCCATGAGGCTGCCCTTGTGTCAGCGGTGAAGGCGGTGGAGCGCTCCGTACTGGAGGCGGCGGAGAGCGGATCGGCGCGGGCCGCGGTGCGGGCATTCGCCCTGCATCCGCTGGTCGACTCCGTGAATGTGGCGGGAAGGCTGCTCGACGGCTACCGGGAGGTGCATCCGGGCCTCCGCTACCTCACGAAGAGCTGAGCGACAGTGCTTTCTCCATGCCTGCTCCGGGACTTCTCACGGCCTGACTTCTCACGGCCTGGAGTGGCGTAACCGCGCCGATACCCAGCGGGCCCGGCGGCGGATGATACGCGGAATACCGAGACGTGGATCGTCGTCCTCCCGGTCGTGTGATCCGCCCCTCTCGTACGTGCTCAGGCCCGTGGCCGAGCGGCGGTTGCGTGCTGCGTCACCGTAGTCGTGCGTCCAGCCCATACCACCGTGTTTGCCCGTGCCTCATGGTCGGTAATCGCGTCCCACGGGGCCAATTGGCCTATGCGTCAGGCATTTGGCTGTTCGTAGGACAAGCGTTCCCGTCCGGTCGCGGGACATGCGCGGCCGGCCCAGTGAACCGCGCCGGAACGCCTCTTGGCAGTACGCGCCCTTCTTGGCAGCACGCCCCCTGACAGCCGTTGAGGCCCCGGCGGTCAGCGGTCGGGCTCGGGGTCCTTCAGCCAGTTGATGAGCTCCGCCGAGAACGCCTCCGGGTCCTCCTCCTGGGGGAAGTGCCCCAGCCCGTCGAACAGCCGCCAGCGGTACGGGGCTTCGACGTACTGCCCCGACCCCGCCGCGCTGCGGGTACGCATCACCGGGTCGAGTGACCCGTGCAGATGCAGCGTCGGCACCCGCACCGGACGCTTCATCCGACGATTGAACTGAATGCCGTCGGGCCGCGCCAGTGACCGCACCATCCAGCGGTACGGCTCGACGGAGCAGTGAGCCGTGGACGGGATCGACATCGCACGCCGGTACATCTCCACGGCGTCGTCATCCGGCCGGACGGGCCCGGACCAGTCGCGTACCAGCTCACCGACCAGCGCCGCGTCGTCGGCGACGAGCTGCCGCTCCGGCAGCCACGGCCGCTGGAAGCCCCAGACGTACGAACCGGCACGGGACTGCGAGAAGTCGGAGAGCATCGCCGAGCGCCAGCGGCGCGGGTGCGGCATCGAGGACACGGCGAGCCTGCGCACCAGCTTGGGCCGCATCACGGCCGCCGTCCACGCCAGATATCCGCCCAGATCGTGTCCGACGAGCGCGGCGTCGGGCTCCCCGAGGGAGCGGATCACTCCGGTGACGTCGAGGGCCAGGTTGGCGGGGTCGTACCCCCTGGGCGTCCGGTCGCTGCCACCCACGCCACGCAGATCCATCGCGACAGCCCGGAACCCGGCGTCGGCGAGCGCGGTCAGCTGATGACGCCAGGTCCACCAGAACTGCGGAAAGCCGTGCAACAGCAGCACCAGTGGTCCGTCACCGGCCTCCGCGATGTGGAAACGCGCGCCGTTGGCGGCGACGTCGCGGTGGGTCCAGGGCCCGTCGATCCGTACAGCGGAGCCCATTTCGGCAGAAGCGGTCATGCCGACGAGCGTCCCACAGCCGGCGGCTCGCCGTTGACCGTGACGGCGGCATCCGCGGGCACCAGCACGGCCGCCTTGCCGAGGGACGGGCGGGGGTGCGGCCTGACGCCCTGGATGACAGCCGCCGTCTCCTTGGCGGACGCGACGACCTTCTGCGGGCCCTTGCCCTTCTTGGCCTTCTTGAAGAAGACCATCCCGATCAGCGCGAGGGCCCCGGCCACCAGCACATTCGCAGCGAAGGACAACACGAAGCAGATTGCCAGGTTCCAGTGGCTCCAGGTCCGGATGCCGTAGGCGAGAGCGAAGCTCAGCATCGGCAGGGAGAAGAGGAGCACGATCCCGGCCGCCGAGAACGCGGCGCTGCCGACGGCGCCCCGCTTGACGTCCTGGCGGAGCTCGGCCTTGGCCAGGGCGATTTCGTCGTGCACCAGTGCGGACATCTCGGCGGTCGCCGAGGCGACCAGCTGACCGAGACTGCGGTCGGCGGTGCCGGCCGGGCTGCTGGGGTGGCTCATCGCTGAATCCCTCTTCTCTTGCGCGAGCGTTCGCCTGTACGAGCGGTCATCCGCGCGGGCATCGTCATGGTCATCGTCATGTCAACGTCGTGGGCATCCGTCGTGGACATCTCTCGTGGACATCCCTCGTGGGCGTCGCGGTGGGCGTCGTCACGAACGGTCTGTCCGGAACGATCTGACTTCAGATCATGCCGGACCGTCCTCGTCCTTGCTTGCTGCCCCCGCCCGTTCGGCGAGACGGCGGTGCTCGGCCGCCTTCCCCTCAAGAATCTCAGCCATGCGCAGATGATGCGCGGGTTCGTCCTCCTCGTAGATGTCGGGGATCCCGTCGTGGTCCTCGTCGCGCTCCTCCTCCTCGCACAGGGCCCGGTACCGGCGGTCGCGCAGTCTGAGCAGTACGGACGAGAGCGCGGCGGCGATCACCGAGCCCAGCAGCACCGATGCCTTGATCTCGGCGGTCGTCGTCGGGTCCCCGCCGAATGCCAGCTCCCCGATGAGGAGCGAGACGGTGAAGCCGATCCCGGCGAGGCAGGCCACCGCGAACACATCGGCCCAGGCCAGGTCCTTGTTCAGCTCGGCCTTGGTGAAGCGGGCGGTCAGCCGCGTACCGCCGAAGATGCCGATCGCCTTGCCGACCACCAGACCCAGGACAACCCCCAGCGTCTCCGGCCTGCTGAACACGTCGGCGATCGCCCCGCCGGACACCGAGACCCCGGCGGAGAACAGCGCGAACAGCGGTACGGCGAGGCCCGCCGAGAACGGCCGCACCAAGTGCTCGATGTGCTCTCCAGGAGAGTGCCGCTCACCCTCGCGGCGGGTGCAACGGAGCATCAGACCCATGGCGACACCGGCGATGGTGGCGTGTACGCCGCTGTTGTACATCAGCCCCCAGATGACCAGACCGAGCGGGACGTAGATGTACCAGCCGTGTACGTCGAAGCGCAGCAGCAGCCAGAAGACGGCCAGGCCGGCCACCGCGCCGCCGAGCGCCGCGAGGTTGATGTCGCTGGTGAAGAACACCGCGATGATCAGGATCGCGAAGAGGTCGTCGACGACGGCCAGTGTGAGCAGGAAGGCGCGCAGAGCGGAGGGGAGCGAGGTCCCGATGACCGCGAGGACGGCGAGCGCGAAGGCGATGTCGGTGGCGGTCGGTACCGCCCAGCCGCCCAGCGAACCGCCGCCGACGACGTTGACCAGCGTGTACACCAGGGCCGGTACCGCCATCCCGCACACCGCCGCGATGACCGGCAGGGCGGCGGCCTTCGGATCGCGCAGCTCGCCCGCGACCATCTCGCGTTTCAGCTCGATCCCGGCGACGAAGAAGAAAACCGCGATCAGCCCGTCGGCCGCCCAGTGCTGGACCGAGAGATGCAGACCGACGGCGCCGGGCCCCAGATGGAAGTGGCTCACAGTGTCGTAACTGCTGCTCATCGGGGTGTTCGCCCAGACGAGTGCGGCAATGGCGGCGACGAGGAGGAGCAGGCCCCCGACCGTCTCGGCGCGCAGCGCGTCAGTGAGATAGGTCCGTTCGGGGAGCGGAAGCCGCCCCAGGAACGACGTGGGCCACGAGCGCTGCGACTCGGCGGGCTCCTGCGACTCGTGCTGAGGCTGCGACTCGGGCTGGGGCTGGGGCTTAGGGGTGGGCGCGGCCACGCGGGGGACCTCCGGTCAGATGGACAGCACAGAACACATGCCGACCAGACTTCCCGGCGCACCCGTTTACCTACTTCGTATGCCTCTACGTTATCCGAGGCGGGGCGGGCCCGGAGGCGGGCCTGTTTCCAGCTGCGGCGCGGCTCAGCGGGTTGGCAGGGCGCACCGGTGATCGTCTCTCCGCCACCTTACGGACAGAACGCCGGACAGGCATATCAAGCCCGTCCGGCGTTCCGCCGCCCCGCACCACGCGGGTCCTGCTGCTGTGCTGCTGTCCTGCTCCCGGGCCGTATCCGTTGAGTTGAACTCCGAACCCGGGCCCAGTCAGTCCTCGCTGGAGGCGCTCGGCAGCTTCGTCTGGATCAGACCCATCACCGAGGCGTCGGTGAGCGTGGAGACGTCACCCAGCTCGCGGTCCTCCGCGATGTCACGCAGCAGACGCCGCATGATCTTCCCGGACCGGGTCTTGGGCAGCTCGGCCACCGGCAGGACCCGCTTCGGCTTGGCGATCGGCCCGAGCACCGCGCCCACGTGGTTGCGCAGCTCCGTCGAGAGGTCCGCCGACTCCTCCACCGTGCCCCGCAGGATCACGAAGGCGACGATCGACTGACCCGTCGTCTCGTCGGCAGCGCCCACGACCGCCGCCTCGGCGACGGCCGGGTGCGAGACGAGGGCCGACTCGACCTCGGTGGTCGAGATGTTGTGCCCGGACACCAGCATCACGTCGTCGACCCGGCCGAGCAGCCAGAGATCGCCGTCCGTGTCCTTCTTCGCACCGTCACCCGCGAAGTACTTGCCCTCAAAACGTGACCAGTACGTGTCGATGAAGCGCTGGTCGTCGCCCCAGACGGTGCGGAGCATCGAGGGCCACGGCTCGGTGATGACCAGATAGCCGCCGCCTCCGTCCGGCACCTCGCGCGCCTCGTCGTCGACGACCGTCGCGGAGATGCCCGGCAGCGCGCGCTGCGCGGACCCCGGCTTGGTCGCCGTCACTCCGGGCAGTGGCGAGATCATCATCGCGCCGGTCTCGGTCTGCCACCAGGTGTCCACGATCGGGCACTTGTCGGCGCCGATGTTCTTCCGGTACCACATCCAGGCCTCGGGGTTGATCGGCTCACCGACCGACCCGAGGACCCGCAGCGACGACAGGTCGAACTTGGCGGGGATGTCGTCCCCCCACTTCATGAACGTACGGATCGCGGTCGGCGCCGTGTAGAGGATCGAGACGCCGTACTTCTGGACGATCTCCCAGAACCGGCCCTGGTGCGGGGTGTCCGGGGTGCCCTCGTAGATCACCTGGGTCGCGCCGTTGGCCAGCGGCCCGTACACGATGTACGAGTGGCCGGTCACCCAGCCGATGTCGGCCGTGCACCAGTAGACGTCCGTCTCCGGCTTCAGGTCGAAGACCGCGTGGTGGGTGTACGCCGCCTGGGTGAGATAGCCGCCGGACGTGTGCAGGATGCCCTTCGGCTTACCCGTCGTGCCCGAGGTGTAGAGGATGAACAGCGGGTGCTCGGCGTCGAACGGCTCGGGGGTGTGCTCGGTGGACTGGCGCCCCACGAACTCGTCCCACCAGAGGTCCCGGCCCTCGGTCCACGCAGTGTCCTGGCCCGTACGCCGCACGACGAGCACGTGCTCGACCTGCGGGCACTTCGCCACGGCCTCGTCGATCGCGGGCTTGAGCGCGGACGGCTTGCCGCGCCGGTAACCGCCGTCTGCGGTGATGACGAGCTTGGCGTCGGCGTCCTGGATACGGGAGGCGACGGCGTCCGCGGAGAAGCCGCCGAACACCACCGAGTGCGCGGCACCGACCCGGGCGCAGGCGAGCATCGCCACCACCGCTTCGGCGACCATCGGCAGGTAGACGGCGACCCGGTCGCCCTTCACGACACCCAGCTCGGCGAGGGCGTTCGCGGCCTGCGACACCTCGTCCTTGAGCTGCGCGTAGGTGATCGACCGGCTGTCGCCGGGCTCACCTTCGAAGTGGATGGCGACGCGGTCGCCGTTGCCGGCCTCGACGTGCCGGTCCACGCAGTTGTACGCGACGTTGAGTTCACCGTCGGCGAACCACTTCGCGAACGGCGGATTCGACCAGTCGAGGGTCTCGGTGGGCTCGGTGGCCCAGGTCAGCCGCCGGGCCTGCTCGGCCCAGAATCCCAGCCGGTCCGCTGCCGCCTGTTCGTACGCCGCCGCTGTGACGTTGGCGTTCGCGGCCAGCTCGGTGGGCGGCGCGAAGCGTCGCTCCTCCTTGAGCAGGTTGGAGAGCGAGGAGCGTTCGTTATCCGCCATGAGACACCCATCCGTGGTGTAGACCAATTCGCAGATTCGATTGTCCCGGCGCCCCCCGGAACGGGTCAACCCCCATCGATCCTATGCAGCCCACAGCCAACCACGACAACATGCAGCGCCCCCGGGTCTTGCATCCGGTGGCGTTGAAAGGCTGACGCCTCGTCGCGGGATCAACTGGCCGTGACCGCCCGGCTCGCCGGGACGGACGAGACGCCCGAGGAGCCTGACCGCGGCGCCCACTTCCCCGGATGCGGGGATTACGCGTGTCTGTGGGCCGCATGGATTGGGAGGAGAACCAGTGGCCCATCACACACAGAAACCCGTCAGGCGGGACCCACCGGGGCGAAGACGCCGTCCAGCTCATGCGAGTCGGTGAGCAGATACGCCTGAGCCTCGCCGACGTGGAAGTACATGCCGTGCAGCTCCAGCGTGCCTTCCGCGAGCCGGCGCGCCACCGATTCATGAGCCCTCAAATGCTCCAGTTGCTGGATCACGTTGGTCAGGCAGAGCTGCTCCACCGCGTCGGCCGGCATCCTCCCGGAGATCCGCGCCCAGGGGTGATGGCGGCTCAGTATCCGGTCCAGGCTGGGCTGCCCATGCCGCAACCAACGCCGCAGGGGCGTGCTCGCCGCGGTGGCGCCGACATCTGGTGCGTTATCTGTGGCGGCTGTGATGTCTGTGACATCTGCCGTGTCTGTGGCGGCTGTGGCGTCTGTGATGCGTGCAGGGTCTGTGACGCCCGTATTGCCTGCGTCGTTCGCATCGTTCAGGAGAGCGGTCATGGCCCCGCAGCCGGAGTGCCCGCAGACGGTGATCGACTCGACCCTCAGGATCTCGACCGCGTACTCGATCGCAGCCGCCACCGAGTCGTCGGCGGCCTCCGCGCCGGGCAGTGGTACGAAATTGCCCACGTTCCGTACCGTGAACAGATCCCCGGGTCCGCTCGACGTGATCATGCTGGTCACCAGCCGGGAATCGGCGCAGGTGAGAAAGAGCTGCGAAGGCTGCTGGCCCTCGCGGGCGAGACGTGCCAGTTCGTCCCGCACCAGGGGAGCGGTGTCACGCTGGAACGAGCTCAGGCCTCTGGCCAGTTGACGGCTCCCCGGGCGCTGGGACACGGCGGACGCGGCAGATACAGCGGGCGCGGCCGGCGGGACCGGCGTGGCGGAGACATCGGGCGCGGCGGCGGATGAACCGTAACGGACTGCGGGGAAGTGGAGTTCATGAGCGCGGGCGGTGCTGGCGTGGGGCGTCGTCTTCTCCGGCGTGCTGGCTGGATGTACTGCGGTACGCGGCGCCGCCGAGCAGGACATTGTACCGGGAAGGATGGCCACGGGGCCGGGGCCGTGGCCGGGCGAGCCGGTCACGGGGGCTGGGCCGCCGGTGCCCGCCGAGCTGAGCGCGCGGTCGTCACAGTGGTGGTTGCGCCAGGGTGTCCAGGGGCGGCAGCAGGTGGGGGCTGTGGATGCGGGCTCGACGATCCGGCCGCCTGCCCGGCCTGTGACGTCGACCGTGCCGCCCTGGACGACATGCGCTTCCTGCCAGTGCTGGAGCGTCTCGTAAGCCGCGTGGTCCATGAATGAGCCGTCCAGCTCCACCACCGCGTTCGCCCCGGACGGGATCTGCCCGAGTGTCCGGCTCAGGCGGGGCACGGCCAGAAATGTCAACTGCCCTCGTGCCCGCAGCCGGTGGGTACCACTGTCCTCGTGGAGAGTAATCCGGGTCCTGGCCAGCCGGTGCAGGGCCACTCCGACCGCGACGGCGATTCCGACCGTGACCCCCTCAAGTACACCAAAGCCCACGACACCGGCGACCGTGGCCCCGTACGCCAGGAACTCCCGGTGCCGGTGGACGTTGCGGATGTGCGCGTAACTCACCATCTTGAGGCCGACCACCATCACGAGAGCGGCCAGCGCGGCCAGCGGCATCCACTCCAGGACACCGACCAGCAGTCCTGCGGCGAGCAGTATCCACACGCCGTGCAGCACGGTGGAGGCGCGGCCAGTGGCTCCCGCCCGGACATTCGCGGTGCCGCGCACCGCTCCGCCGGAAACCGGCAGGCCACCGAGCAGCCCGGACACGGTGTTGGCGATGCCCTGACCGCGCAGTTCACGGTCGAGGTCGGCACGTCTGACGGTGGCCCCGGGGCGGTCAGCGGCCAGTTTGTCCACGGCCACCGCCGAAAGCAGCGACTCGAGACTCGCAACCAGCATCACGGTGAACACGGCGCCGAGCAGACCGAGCACCGGACCGTGCGGCGGTTCGGGCAGGGCGTGTGCCCCCCAGGACGGAAGATCGACGCGCGCGATCCCGGGGGCGGCGACGGCAGCCAGCGCGGTGGCCGCCGCGACCGAGGCAAGGGCGGCGGGGATTCTGCGCAGCGCGTGTCCCGTACGACCGGGGATCCGCGGCCACAGCACCAGCACGGCGATGGTGAGCAGGCCGATCAGCGGTGCGGCCGGTGCGACGCGGGCGAATTGCCCGGGCAGGGCAAGGGCATTGGCGACGGCCGAGCTCTGGGGAGTGCCGCCGAGCACAATATGGAGTTGGGCGAGCGCGATGGCTACACCGATGCCGGCGAGAGTGCCGTGCACGATGGCGGGGGAGACGGCGAGTGCGCTGCGGGCGGTGCGCAGCGAGCCCAGGATCAGCTGGAGCAGGCCCGCGCCGACGGTGATGGCGCAGGTCGTGCGCCAGCCGTAGTCCTGGATGAGCCCGGCCGTCACTACGGTCAGCCCGGCTGAGGGGCCGCTGACCTGGAGCGCGGAGCCCCCGAGCACTCCGGCGACGATGCCGCCGACGGCTGCTGCGAGCAGTCCGGCTTCGAGGGGGGCGCCAATGGCGACGGCGAGCCCCAGGGACATGGGCACCGCGATCAGGAAGACGGTGATCGAGGCGGACAGATCGGCACCCGAGATCCGGAAGCGGGCGCCGTCTCCACTCGGGGATGGCCCGTGCGATGGGCGGACGCGAGTGCGAGTGGATGAGGAGTCGGAAGGGATCTCAGTACGGGTGGGGACGCAGGCAGGCATGGTTCCCGTCTCCTCCGGGGTGGCGTGGTCACGGGACAAGGGGGATGCGGCCGTGGGTCACGGTGTGCGGTGTGCAGCGGTGGGATTACCAACTCTCGGTAAATAGATCGTAATTCAGAGTAAAGGCCACGAACGGACATTCGGTGCAAATGGTCGATTGATTCACTCGATCCGGTGATGTGGCAGCTTGGCCGTACGTCAGTTCGGAGAACTGCCGGAGTGTCAGAGCGAACAAGCCCGAACCCACGAGGCGCCGGGAAGGCGCCGGGCATGGGTCAGGGAGGGATCGGGCCGAGCTGTTCGCCCGCCCCGACCCCTCCCTGGTCCGTCCGGTCGTCTCCGGTTCATCCGCGGTGGGAGCTATCCCCGGGAGTTTCAGGAAGCGGCGCTGACCTCGGCGTGCTGCTCGCTGAGGATGAAGGCGGGGTCGACCTGGGATGCCAGATCGGTGCCCGTCCTCTCGTTCCCCCAGCTCTCGGCGTTCTTCAGATGGAAGTGCACCATCTGACGGGTGTAGCGCTCCCAGTCGCGGTGTGCGTAGCTGTCCTCCGCGGCGTTCTGAAGGGTCTGTAGTGCCAGCCGGTTTTCCGCTTCCAGCATGTCGAAGCGCGGCGGGCGGCCCTTCTCCATCGCGCGGACCCAGTCGGAGTTTCCGACGGTGACGAGCAGATCGTCGCCAGTCTCGGCACGCAGGAACTCCAGATCGTCCGCGTCGCGCACCTTGTTGCCGACGACCTTCAGTGCGACGCCGAAGTCCCGTGCGTAGTCCTTGTACTGGCGGTAGACGGAGACTCCCTTGCGAGTCGGCTCGGCCACCACGAATGTCATGTCGAAGCGGGTGAACATACCGGAGGCGAAGGAGTCCGAGCCGGCTGTCATGTCGACGACGACGAACTCCTCGGGCTCGTCGACCAGATGATTCAGGCAGAGCTCGACTGCGCCGACCTTGGAGTGGTAGCAGGCGACGCCGAGATCCGACTCGGTGAACGGCCCCGTCGCCATCAGCCTGATTTCGCCATCGTCCAGTGCGACGGGCCGGGCGCACGCGTCGTACACCGGATTGTCCTCGCGGATCCGGAGCAGCCGTGAGCCGGCGCCCGGCGGAGTCGTCTTGATCATCGTCTCGGCGGAGGCGATCCGGGGGTTGGAGCCGCGCAGATACTCCTTGATCAGCGGAAGGTGCGCGCCCATCGCGGGCAGCGCGGCGGACTCCGTGTCGTCGAGACCGAGCGCGGCACCGAGGTGCTGGTTGATGTCGGCGTCCACAGCGAGGACGGGTGCCTCGTTGGCGGTCAGGTGGCGGATGAAGAGAGAGGACAGCGTGGTCTTGCCGCTGCCGCCCTTCCCTACGAAAGCGATCTTCATGTTCACAAAGGGTAGCGGTGCGAATGCGGTGCGTGGGCGCGGTGAGTGAAGAAGACCACTCCAAGGTGGGGCGGCTGCTATGGACGCGTAGCCTCGCTTCCTATGACTGCGTTCTCCCGGAAGGCGGCCGCCGGAGCCCCGGTGACTCCTCCAGATCACTCAGATCCTCTCGCCGCACTGGGCCAGCTGCCGGGTGTCGGCGCCGCTGTCGACTCCGTACGCAAAGCCGTCGACCGGGTCTACGGGCACCGTGTCATGAGACGTCGCAGCACTGAGATCACGGGCGAAGCCGCGCTGCGTGCCTCGCGCGGGTCGGCTGCCCTGTCGGGTGCGGACTGGGCGCTGGAGGAGGTGCGCCGGCGGACCGACTTCGGCGGCGACCCGGAGGCCCTCACTGTCGGCGCCGCCCTCCGGCTGTCCGCTGAGGCGGGTCAACTGCTGTCGATCTGGCGGCAGTCACCGCTGCGTGTGCTGGCCCGGCTGCATCTGGTGGCGGCTGCGGACTCCGGTGACACGGTCGGCCGTCCGCGGCTGGCGGGAGAGAAGGCCGACGAGCCGCTGATCGAGCTCCCACTGCCGGGGGCCGATGAGGTGTCCGCCCGGCTTGAGGGCCTTTCGCAGCTGGTCATCGCGGGGAGTGCGGCTCCGGCGCTGGTGACGGCGGCCGTGGTGCACGGCGAGCTGCTCGCGCTGCGTCCCTTCACTTCGTACAACGGCCTGGTCGCGCGGGCTGCCGAGCGCGTCGTGCTGATCAACAGCGGTCTCGACCCCAAGTCCATCTGCCCGGCGGAGGTCGGTCACGCGGAGCTGGGGCGCGCGGCGTACGTGGCGGCGCTGGACGGCTATGCGTCGGGGACCCCGGAGGGTATGGCGGCGTGGATCGTGCACTGCGGTCGCGCGGTCGAGCTGGGCGTCCGGGAGTCGACAGCCGTATGTGAGGCGCTACAGCGCGGGGCGGCGTAGCAGGACCATTTTGTCTGGTCATCCGCGGCAGGGTCCGGGCCGAGGTCTGGCCGGCCGGGTCGGGCTGGGACCGGCCGACTGCTGACGGTCCTGACTCGTTCCACGAAAATGCGGCGGCACCGAAAGGTGCCGCCGCTGGCACGTCCACCGGGTTACCAAGCGTCCTCGAATATTTGCCCATCAGGCCGGGAGCTTCGCCCGTCACCTGGTGCGGCTGGCCCGTAATCGACGGGTCGACGTCGCGTGGGTACTCAGTTTTCGCGCTCGGTCCGTGGGGCCTTCTGCGCTTTCAGGTCTTCCTCTCGGATGTCCTTGGTCTCGCGGGCCGTCGACTCCTTTGTACTCCTCTTCGCGGGGCGAGGGGAACCCTCTGCTCCACTTCTTTACTTTTGGGCTCAAACTCGGGCAAAGGGTCCGCGCCGGACACTGCTCCGGCCGCCCCTGTTCACGTACCAGACGAGACCGGCCGTGGCTGCCGCGGCGCCGACCGCTGCTGCGGCGACCAGTGCGGGCCGCGGCGGCATCCGCAGGGCGGGCAGCCGCTGCTTCAGTCGCACCGGCCGGTTGAAGACGAGAATCGGCCACTCGCGGGCGCCTGCTTCGCGGCGCAGCGCCCGGTCGGGGTTGACCGCGTGGGGGTGGCCGACCGACTCCAGCATGGGCACGTCGGTCACCGAGTCGCTGTACGCGTAGCAGCGCGCCAGGTCGTATCCCTCGGAGGCGGCGAGTTCCTTTACGGCTTCGGCCTTGGTGGGGCCGTAGGCGTAGTACTCCACCTCGCCGGTGAAGCACCCGTCGGCGCCCACCACCATGCGGGTGGCGACGACCCGGTCGGCGCCGAGAAGCTCACCGATCGGCTCGACCACCTCGGCGCCCGAGGTGGAGACGATCACCACATCGCGCCCGGCGGTGTGGTGCTCCTCGATGAGAGAAGCGGCCTCGTCGTAAATGATCGGGTCGATCAGATCGTGCAGGGTCTCGGCGACGATCTGCTTGACCTGTCGGACGTTCCAGCCCTTGCAGAGGGCGGAGAGATACTCGCGCATCCGCTCCATCTGGTCGTGGTCCGCGCCACCTGCCAGGAATACGAACTGAGCGTACGCCGTACGCAGTACAGCCCTGCGGTTGATCAGGCCGCCTTGATAGAAGGACTTGCTGAAGGTCAGTGTCGACGACTTGGCGATGACCGTCTTGTCGAGGTCAAAGAAGGCGGCGGTACGGGGCGACGAGTGGTTTTCCACAGCTCTGAGCATAGGTGCCCGCCATTCGGCTTACGCGGCGGCGCGTGGGTTTGCCTGAGAAGGCTCTCGGGTACACCATGGAAGTCACGGATCGTTCGCGACCGTGTTATCCCCGTCCGGCTCCTCCCCCCCCCGAGTCGGACGTGGGGACGACCCCAGCTCTCCCCCCCGGCTGGGGTCGTCGCATGTCCGGACACGTTTTCGGGTGTCCCCTCCGCGTCAGCAGCGGCTCTTCAGTCATCTGCGGCACTCTCCTCCGGTCGGCTGCGAGGGTCCTCAACACTGAATACGCGTGACGCTCTGTAGTCGTTGCACTCCTCTCCGGAAGTCACCGAAAAGAGTGGGGGAGATATTCACAACCGGTGAGTTGTCCACAGTTTTCGAGCAAGATCCACTTAATTTCCCGGATCCCCGCACGGTGATTCCCATCGCGAAGTCAGCGGCCGTTCGCCGCGACTTCGAGGCAACGAAGGAATCACTGTCAGAGGGAGGCGGGATCTTGGCTGGATCCATCACACCTGATCGGCTGCCGACGGCCGGGAAGCGGCGGGGCGGACCGCTCATCGTCACCGAGGACGCCGTGCTCCTCGACGACCTGCTGCGGCTGTGCGCCGCGGCCGGCGCCGAGCCGGAGGTCCATCACGGCGTGCCCGAGCACAAGGGCGGCTGGGAGAGCGCGCCGCTGATCCTCGTCGGGGACGACGCGGCGGCCAGGGTGCGCGGGGGCGCCCGCAGGCCAGGGGTGTACCTCGTGGGAAAGGACCAGGACGACCCCGATGTCTGGCAGCGGGCCGTCGAGATCGGAGCGGAGTACGTGCTGCGGCTGCCGGACGCCGAGAGCTGGCTCGTCGAGCGGATCGCGGACGTGGCCGAAGGGGCGGGGGACCAGGCGCTCACCGTCGGGGTGATCGGCGGCCGGGGCGGGGCCGGGGCATCCACGCTGGCGTGCGCGCTGGCGGTCACCGCGGCCCGGAGCGGGCAGCGCACCGTGCTCATCGACGGGGACCCACTGGGCGGAGGCCTCGATGTGCTGCTCGGAGGCGAACATGCGCAGGGCAGACGGTGGCCGGATTTCGCCCGTTCCAAGGGGCGGGTGGCCGGCAGCGCGCTGGAGGAGTCCCTGCCGGAGATGCACGGGCTCCGTGTCCTCAGCTGGGACCGGACGGACTCCGTGATGATCGCGCCGGAGGCCATGCGCGCCGTTCTGGCGGCCGCGCGCAGGGGCGGCGGAGTGGTCGTCGTGGATCTGCCCCGGCGGGTCGACGAGGGCGTCGCGGAGGCGCTCGCCCAGCTCGATCTCGGGCTCCTGGTGGTCCCGGGGGAACTCCGGGCGGTCGCTGCCGCAGCCAGGGTGGCCTCCATGGCCGGCATGGTCCTCCAGGACCTGCGGGCGGTGGTTCGCGGGCCCTACGCGCCAGGGCTGGACGAGGAGTGGGTGGCTCGGGCACTGGAGCTGCCCCTCGCGGGTGAACTGCCCTCCGAGGAAGGGCTGCTCGCGGCGGAGAGCGGCGGCGCTCCGCCGGGCAGCCGGGCCCGGGGGCCACTGGCCAGGTTCTGTACGGCCTTCTGGGCGCAGGCACTGTCGGGCCGGGGTGTCTCGTGATCACGACACCCGTGTCCGTCGGGTCACCGTCTCCCGCCGGTACGCCGCCGCTGCTCGAGGCCGTACGCCAGCGGCTCGCGGAGAGCGGGGCCGAGCCCACACCGGCACGGGTGGCAGCCGCACTGCGCGCCCAGGGGCGGCTGCTGGGGGACGCGGAAGTGCTGGGACATGCCGAGGAACTGCGGTCCGAACTCGTGGGCTCGGGAAGGCTGGAGGCTCTGCTCGCCGATCCGGCGGTGACCGATGTGCTGGTGGCCGCGCCCGACCGGGTCTGGGTGGACCGGGGGGCTGGACTGGAACTGACCGATGTGGCCTTCCCGGACACGGCTGCGGTGCGCCGCCTGGCACAGCGGCTCGCCGCCGTGGCCGGGCGGCGGCTCGACGATGCCAGGCCCTGGGTGGACGCACGCCTGCCGGACGGGACACGGATGCATGCGGTGCTCGAACCAGTGGCCGTCGGGTCGACGTGCCTCTCGCTGCGGGTGGTGCGGCCGAAGGCTTTCTCCCTGGAGGAGCTGGTGGCGGCGGGCACGGTCCCGCCGGGCGGCGGCCAGGTGCTGCGGGCGTTGATCGACGCCCGGCTGTCCTTCCTGGTCAGCGGTGGCACCGGCTCGGGCAAGACCACGCTCCTGTCGTCTCTGCTGAGCATGGTGGGGCCTGCCGAGCGGATTGTGCTGGCAGAGGACTCCTCCGAACTGCGCCCGGAGCACCCGCATGTGGTCCGGCTGGAGTCGCGTCCGCCGAACCAGGAGGGCGCGGGCCGGGTGACCTTGCGGGATCTGGTGCGCCAGGCCCTGCGGATGCGGCCCGACCGTTTGGTGGTGGGGGAGGTGCGCGGGGCCGAGGTCACCGAGCTGCTGGCCGCGCTGAACACCGGACACGAAGGAGGCTGCGGGACTGTACACGCGAATGCCGCGTGCGACGTTCCGGCCCGCCTTGAGGCACTCGGGACGGCCGCCGGGCTCGACCGGGCCGCCCTGCACAGTCAGTTGGCGGCGGCGCTTGCGGTTGTGGTGCATCTCGTACGGGATCGGAGCGGACGGCGCAGGGTCGCCGAGGTTCATGCGCTGGAGCGGGACGCGACGGGGCTGGTGGTGACGGTGCCCGCGCTGCGCTGGGGCCCGGAGGGCTTCACCGAGGGGCCCGGATGGCCCAGGCTGCGGACCATGATCGGGGGCGCGTCGTGACGGCTCTGGTCTTTCTGGCCGTGCTCTGTGCGGGTACGGCCTTGTGGATGCTGGGCGAGCGGGAGCGGGGACTGCGCAGGGGGCGGCTGCTGTTCGCGGGCGGTTCGGGGAAGAGCGTTACACCGTGGGGCGATGCGCTCCGCGACCGGGTGCGTGAGCGTCTGCGGCCGGAGTGGCTCTGTCCGGTGGCGGCCGGAGCTGTGGCGGTACTGGGCGGATCGGTGCTGCCGCTCCTGCTGGGGGTACTTGCCGTGCCGTTCCTCGGCCGGCGGTTGCGGGCCGTGGCTGCGGCGCGGGACCGGCTGGCGCGAACCGACGCGGTGATCGCGCTGTGCGGAGCGGTGGCTGCCGAACTGCGGGCCGGGAAGCAGCCAGGAGAGGCGTTGCTGGCTGCCGGGCGGGGGTCGGGGGCCCTGGGTGCGGCCGAGGCCGCGGTACTGGCGGCGGCGCGGTTCGGCGGGGACGTGCCCGAGGCGCTGCGGCGTGCGGCGCGGGAGCCAGGAGCGGGTGGCCTGCGCGGTGCGGCCGCTTGTTGGCGGGTGTCGGTGGACGGGGGCGCCGGCCTCGCGGCCGGCCTCGAAGGGCTGGAGGGCGCGCTGCGCGCCGAGCGCGACCAACGAGCCGGTCTCCGGGCGGAACTGGCAGGCGCGCGGTCGACGGTGCTGGTCCTCGCGTTGCTTCCGGCAGGCGGCCTGCTGCTGGGCACTGCCCTCGGGGCCGATCCGCTGTGGACCCTGCTGCACACTCCGGCGGGGCTGTGCTGCCTGTTCGCGGGCGGGGTGCTGGAGAGCGCGGGGTTCTTCTGGGCAGGGCGGATCGTACGGGCCGGTGAGGACGTATGACCGGAGGCGCGGGAGGTGGCGTCATGACGGGCGAGGTTGTCCACAGGCTGGGGGCGGTGCTGTGCGCCGTGGCGGCAGTAGCCCGGCTGGCCCTTGCCTGGACCGGGCGACGACACGACCGGCTGTCACGCAAGCGGGCCGCCGCCCTGCTGGCCGCGGCACCGGGGAGGGCGGTTCGGCGCCCCGAGTACCGGGCGTGGGCCGCCCGGTGGGGCGCTCCGCTGGCCGCTGTGGCCACTGGTTGCGTCCTGGTGGGTGGGTGGGCCGGATGCGCGCTCGGGCTTGCGGCCGGGTACGGGGTGCGGCGCTGGCAGCGAGGGCGTTCGTCGTCCGGGGCCGACGAGGCCCTGGCGAAGTCCGCCGCACATGAACTGCCGCTCGCCTCCGAACTCCTGGCGGCGTGTATCGCGGCCGGCGCAGGACCCCGTGAGGCGGCCGAGGCGGTAGGGGAATCGCTGGGCGGACCGGTGGGTGACGCCCTGGCCCGCGCGGCGGCGGAGCTGCGGCTCGGCAGTGAACCCGCCGAGGCCTGGGGGCGGTTCGGCGCGATACCGGGGGCTACGGCCCTGGCCCGCTGCCTGGAGCGGGCCGCGTCGACCGGGGCCCCGGCTGCCGATTCGGTTGCCCGGCTCGCGGCAGGTCTCAGAGCGGGCCGGGCCAGAGCCGCCAAGGACAGGGCAGGCCGGGCGGGCGTTCTGATCACCGGGCCGGTTGGCCTCTGCTTCCTGCCCGCGTTCCTGGCAGTCGGGGTGGTGCCCGTGGTGATCAGCCTGGCGGGCCACCTCCTGAAGGCCAGCTGACGAACTCAGCCGAGAACAGGGGGCAGTCGCTGGAACAACTCGATCAACTCGGTTCACTCGATCAACTCAAACAAGCGGGATGACTGGAATGAAGCGATTCAGCCGAATCGATCCATGGGCTGAATCGTCCGAGTGGCACAAATCGCGAAAGAGGCGTGCGAGCCGGGTGAGCCAATGCCGGCCGCGCGAACAGCATCGGAAAGCACGGGGGTTGACATGGTGAACGAACGGAATCTAGCGACCGGGACGAATAAGTCGAGCGGTGCGGGCGGGCCGGGGGAGCACGGCGGTCCGGGTGATTCAGGAGCGTGGAGGTGGATGCGGGCCCGGTGGCATCTGCTGAGGTTCGGGGCCGGCAGGGACGTGGGGATGTCCACGTCCGAGTACGCGATGGGCACCATCGCGGCGTGCGCCTTCGCGGCGGTGCTCTACAAGGTGGTCACCAGCGGGCCTGTTGCTGCGGCGCTTCAATCCGTGGTTGAGAAGGCGCTCCATGCGACGTTCTGACACTGGTGAGAAGGGGGCCGGCAGGGGGCCGGTCATGAGGAGGTCGGCTTGTAAGGGCCCGGACGACGACCGGGGTTCCGTCTCGGCCGAGGCTGCGGTGGTGATTCCGGCGCTGGTGCTGTTCACGATGGCGTTGGTCTGGGCTCTGACCGCAGCAGCCGCCCAGATCCAGTGCGTAGATGCGGCGCGGATCGGTGCTCGGGCGGCTGCCCGGTCGGAGCCGAGGGCGGCTGCGCTCGCCGCTGCCCGTTCGGCAGCCCCGCGCGGTGCACGCGTCACAGTGGGCCGTGCGGGGGAGCTGTGGCGGGTCCGGGTGGAGGCGCCGACGCCGGGACCAGGCCCACTGACGCTGACGCTCAACGCGGAGGCGGCAGCGCTCGACGAGGGTGAGGTGAGCGGCCCCAGCGACTCCGATGTCCCCAGCGGCCCCAACGGCCCCAACGGTCCCAACGGCCCCAGCGGCCCCAGCGGCCCCAGCGGCCCCGGCAACGCCGGGACGGCGAACGGCGAAACGCGGGCGCCGCCAGACGGCTCGGCGGTGCGGGCATGAGGAGGTTCGGGGGACGTCTCAACGACCGCGGCTCGGCGACGGTGTGGGTTGCCATAGCGATGACCTCCCTCTGCGTGGTCTTCGCGGCCCTGCTCGCGATGGGCCAGGGCGTGGCGGCCCGTCATCGTGCTGGTGGTGCCGCCGATCTGGCAGCCCTCGCAGCCGCGGACCGGGCGCTGCAGGGGCAGGGAACGGCGTGCGCTGCGGCGGTGAGGGTGACCGGGGCACAGGGGGCCCGGGTGGTGAGGTGCGCGGTGAGGGGTGAGATCGCCGATGTGACGGCCGAGGCGCGGTTCGGGCCGTATGCGCCGAAGGTCAGAGCACGGGCCGGTCCACCGGACGCGCCGGGTCAGGCCGGCGCGCTTCCAGACCCGGCATCTACGCCTCAGCCTCCGCCTCGGCGTCCGCAGCTTCCACCTCCGTCGCCTATGCCTCCGTCGCCTAGAACTCCGCCGTCGGGCGGTCCCCTCCCTCCTCCGCCTCCGGATGGCTCCCCCGTTCGGGTGAATCGCTGGCAGGAGCTTCCCGGAGAAGTTCCGTGAGGAGGCGTACGGCGCCTCGTTTGTGGAGCGGGTCGTTGCCGTTGCCGCATTTCGGGGACTGGATGCAGGAGGGGCAGCCCGCCTCGCACTCGCAGGAGGCGATCGCTTCCCGGGTCGCGGTGAGCCATGCGCGAGCCGTGTGGAAAGCCCGTTCGGCGAAGCCGGCCCCGCCGGGGTGGCCGTCGTACACAAAGACCGTCGGCAGCAGGGTGTCCGGGTGCAACGGGATGGAGACGCCTCCGATGTCCCAGCGGTCGCAGGTGGCGAAGAGGGGCAACAAGCCGATGGAGGCGTGTTCGGCGGCGTGCAGGGCGCCCGCCAGCTGTTCCGGATTGATCCGCGCGGCATCGAGCTGGTCCTCGGTGACCGTCCACCACACGGCTCGGGTGCGCAGGGTGCGGGGCGGCAGGTCGAGCTTGGTCTCGCCGAGCACCTCCCCGGTGATGAGCCTGCGCCGCAGAAAGGAGACGACCTGGTTGGTGACCTCGACGGACCCGTAGCAGAGACGCCCGGTGCCCCAGGGGATTTCGGTGTCGGTCTCCAGGACGGCGATGGCGGTGGTGTCCCGTGCGGTGGTCGAGTACGGCGGGCCGGCCTCCTCGACCAGGGCTACGGAATCCTCCAGATCCAGGTGTTTCACCACATAGGTGCGTCCCTGGTGGAGGTGGACGGCGCCGTCGTGGACGGTGGTGTGCGATGAGGCTTCGTCGACGGTGCCGAGCAGCCGTCCGGTGCCCGCCTCGACGATCTGGACGGGCCGTCCGCCCTCGCCCCGGATGTCGGTGAGGTCGGCTGCCCTCTCCCGCCGGGTCCAGTACCAGGACGTTCCCCGGCGGCGCAGCAGTTTCGCCGTCTCCAGCTGTGGCATCAGCCCAGCGGCCGCCGGGCCGAAGAGTTCCAGATCGGACGCGGTCAGCGGTAGTTCCGCCGCGGCCGCGCACAGGTGGGGGGCGAGAACGTACGGGTTGTCCGGGTCCAGGACGGTGGACTCCACCGGCTGCCGGAAGAGGGCTTCGGGGTGATGGACGAGATAGGTGTCCAGCGGATCGTCACGGGCCACCAGGACGGCAAGGGCGCCGCCGCCGGTGCGGCCGGCGCGCCCCGCCTGCTGCCACAGGGACGCCCGGGTGCCCGGGTAGCCGGCGATGACGACGGCGTCCAGCCCCGAGACGTCGATGCCGAGTTCCAGGGCGGTGGTGGCAGCGAGGCCGAGCAGTTCGCCGGAGTGCAGGGCGGCCTCGATGGCGCGCCGCTCCTCCGGGAGATAGCCGCCACGGTAGGCGGCGACCCGGGAGACCAGCGAGCGGTCCACCTCGGCGAGACGTTCCTGAGCGATGACGGAGATGAGCTCCGCGCCGCGCCGGGACCGTACGAAGGCGACCGAGCGGACACCCTGGACAGTGAGATCGGTGAGGAGGTCGGCCGTCTCGGCAGTGGCTGTACGGCGCACGGGGGCGCCCTGCTCGCCGTGGAGTTCGGTGAGCGGGGGCTCCCAGAGGGCGAAGACCAGTTCGCCACGGGGAGAGGCGTCGTCGGCCACCTCCTGCACGGGAAGGCCGGTGAGGCGGCCTGCGGTCACGGCGGGCTCCGCCGCGGTGGCGGACGCGAGCAGGAAGACGGGATCGGAGCCGTAACGGGCGCAGAGGCGGCGCAGTCTGCGTACCACTTGGGCCACATGCGAACCGAAGACGCCCCGATAGGTGTGGCACTCGTCGATGACCACGTACCGCAGTGCGCGCAGGAAGGATGCCCAGCGCGGGTGGGACGGCAGGATCCCGCGGTGCAGCATGTCCGGATTGGTGAGGACGTAGTTGGCGAACTGACGTACCCATTCGCGTTCTTCGACGGGTGTGTCCCCGTCGTACACGGCCGGTCTGATGCCGTGGCCGAGCGGTGCGGCGAGCTCTCGGAAGGAGCGCCGCTGGTCGGCGGCCAGGGCCTTGGTGGGAGCGAGGTAGAGGGCTGTGGCGCCCCGTCCGTTGGGTGCCTCCGACCCGTCGAGGAGAGCCGAGAGCACCGGCGCGAGGTAGGCGAGTGACTTGCCCGAAGCGGTGCCCGTGGCGATGATCACAGACTCGCCGTCGAGCGCGTGCTCGGCAGCTGTGGCCTGATGGGCCCATGGATGTTCGATGCCACGTGCCCGAATGGCGGCAATCACTTCAGGCCGGATGCGATCGGGCCAGACGGCATGGCGCCCCGCGCGCGGGGGCAGGTGCTCCGTATGAGTGATGCGCGAAGCCCGACTCTGCCCTGCGGAGAGACGCTCGAGTATCTGCCGTGGACCGGGTCGTGCGCCCGTGTCCCCGGGGGGTCGCCCGGTGCGGTGATTCTTGGCCATCGGTACCGAGTGTGTCACTGGCATGACGGACAATGGGCTCAAGGCGTCGTGCACGCCTGCTGGTAAGTGATTGAATGCCATCGCGGCTGGCGATCCGTTCCCTGGCTCCGCCGGGGAGACCACGTGGGCGGCCGCTCGATAGCAAGGTGCTGGAGGATCCGTGGACCTGTCCCTGTCGACTCGCAATGTGTCCGGGCCTGGTGGCGACCGTACGGTCGTCGAGGTCGGTGGCGAGATTGATGTATATACCGCGCCCAAGCTGCGCGAGCAGTTGGTCGAGTTGGTGAACGACGGCAGTTACCACTTGGTCGTCGACATGGAGGGCGTGGACTTCCTCGACTCCACCGGACTCGGCGTGCTCGTAGGCGGCCTGAAGCGCGTGCGTGCCCATGAGGGCTCGCTGCGCCTGGTCTGCAACCAGGAGCGCATTCTCAAGATCTTCCGTATCACCGGTCTGACCAAGGTGTTCCCGATCCACACCACGGTCGATGAAGCTGTCGCGGCAACCGACTGACGGCTCCGGAGGAAGAACGCAGGGGTACCGGGCTCCCAGCCCGGTCCCCCCGAGAAGCACGCCCGTACGTCTGAGGGGGATCGCATGGCCACCGTTGAACTCCGTTTCAGCGCCCAGCCCGAACATGTGAGGACGGCTCGCCTGGTGGCGGCCGCCGTGGCACGCCGGGCCGGGGTCGATGAGGCTGTGCTGGACGAAGTGAGACTCGCGGTCGGCGAGGCGTGTTCCCGTGCGGTGGGTCTCCACCGCGGCAACGGCGTTGCGGCCCCCGTCCGTGTCGTACTGATCGAGGAGGAGAAGTCCTTCTCGATCGAGGTCGGGGATGAGGTGCCCAGTACGGGTGGTGCGGCCTCCGCGGGTTCCGGGGCGCACGACGCTCCGGCCGTGGAGGGCGCCGAGCCGTCCGGTGACGGCGAGGACGAGATGGGCCTCGCGGTCATCAGCGGTCTCGTAGACGATGTGGAGGTCACCTCCGGCGAGTACGGGGGAGTCATCCGCATGACGTGGCCGACGGCATCGGCAACGGCACTGCCCTGACCGGCGTCCTGCCCTGACCGGGATCCTGCCCTGAACACCGACGGATCCTGCTCCGGTCAGGAGCCGACCCGGATCACTGACCGGCCGGATCCCGACTGCTGATTTCTCCGTTCGGATCTCTGAATCCCTTTACCGGCCCTGTTGAGCAGGGCCTTTTTTGTTTTCTTGATCCTTGATTCGTATTGCGTGCCGCAGCATGCATCCCATTGAATGCCTCTGCCCCATTACTTTTCCTTTGCGTCTGTGGGCAGGTTTATTCAGGCAAGGGTCAATTCGGTTTCCCGCGCACTGTTTTGATCAGGATCCGCTCCCTACAATCCGTCCACATCTTGAGCTCTGAGCGTCAAGGAGGACGAATGGCGGGGCTCCTCAACCCACAGCAGTCCGAACACTCCATATCCCTCGCAGCCGCGGCCCTCACCGACGGCAACCGGATCATCGTGATCGTCATCGCCGTGGTGGCGCTGGCGGCCCTGCTCGTCGCCCAACTGCTGGTACGTCAGGTGCTGGCCGCCGGCGAGGGCACCGAATCCATGAAACAGATCGCGGCAGCCGTGCAGGAAGGCGCGAATGCCTATCTGGGCAGGCAGTTGCGCACACTCGGGATCTTCGCCGTCGTCGTGTTCTTCCTGCTCTTCCTGCTGCCGGCCGACGACTGGTCCCAGCGCGCGGGGCGTTCCGCCTTCTTCCTGGTCGGCGCGCTTTTCTCGGCGGTCACCGGATACATCGGTATGCGGCTCGCCGTAAGAGCGAATGTGCGCGTGGCTGCAGCGGCCCGGGAAGCAACTCCCGGGGAAGGTGAGCCGGAAAAGGATCTCACCGCCGTCTCACACAAAGCAATGAAGATCGCTTTCCGTACGGGCGGCGTGGTCGGCATGTGCACGGTAGGCCTCGGTCTGCTCGGTGCTTCCTGCGTCGTCCTCGTCTATGCGGCCAACGCGCCCAAGGTGCTGGAGGGATTCGGTCTCGGCGCTGCGCTGATCGCCATGTTCATGAGGGTCGGTGGCGGCATCTTCACCAAGGCCGCCGACGTCGGCGCCGATCTGGTCGGCAAGGTGGAGCAGGGCATCCCGGAGGACGACCCGCGGAACGCCGCGACCATCGCGGACAACGTGGGTGACAACGTCGGCGACTGCGCCGGCATGGCCGCCGACCTCTTCGAGTCGTACGCCGTCACCCTTGTCGCGGCCCTCATCCTCGGCAAAGCCGCCTTCGGGAATTCCGGGCTCGCCTTCCCCCTGATCGTCCCGGCGATCGGCGTGGTCACCGCCATGATCGGCATCTTCGCGGTCGCCCCGCGACGCTCCGACCGAAGCGGGATGTCCGCCATCAACCGCGGATTCTTCATCTCCGCGGTGATCTCCCTGGTCCTGGTGGCCGTGGCGGTCTACAGCTATCTGCCCGGTTCGTACGGTGACCTGCGCGGTGTCACCGACGCGGCCATCCGGGCGCACAGCGGCGACCCGAGGACCCTCGCCCTGGTGGCCGTCGCAATCGGTATCGTCCTGGCCGCCCTCATCCAGCAGCTGACCGGGTACTTCACGGAGACCAGCCGCCGTCCGGTCCGGGACATCGGCAACTCCTCGCTCACCGGCGCCGCGACGGTGGTGCTCGCAGGTGTCGCCATCGGGCTCGAATCCGCCGTCTACACCGGGCTGCTCATCGGGCTCGGTGTGTACGGCGCGTTCCTGCTCGGCGGTACGTCGATCATGCTCGCGCTCTTCGCGGTGGCCCTGGCGGGCACCGGGCTGCTCACCACCGTCGGTGTCATCGTCGCCATGGACACCTTCGGCCCGGTCTCCGACAACGCGCAGGGCATCGCGGAGATGTCAGGCGATGTCGAGGGCGCGGGCGCCCAGGTGCTCACCGACCTGGACGCGGTCGGCAACACCACCAAGGCGATCACCAAGGGCATCGCCATCGCGACGGCGGTGCTCGCGGCCTCGGCGCTCTTCGGTTCGTACCGTGACGCCCTTGCCACCGCGGTCGACGACGTACACGCCAAGGCGGGCGAACTCGGTCTGAGCATGGACATTTCCCAGCCCAACAATCTGGTGGGCCTGATGTTCGGCGCCGCGGTCGTCTTCCTCTTCTCCGGACTGGCCGTCAACGCGGTCTCGCGGTCGGCCGGATCCGTGGTCTACGAGGTCAGGCGGCAGTTCCGCGAGCATCCGGGGATCATGAACTATACCGAGAAACCCGAGTACGGCCGGGTGGTCGACATCTGCACCAAGGACGCCCTGCGCGAGCTGACCACGCCGGGTCTCCTCGCGGTGATGGCGCCCATCGCGGTCGGTTTCACCCTCGGTGTGGGGGCGCTCGGCTCGTTCCTGGCGGGTGCGATCGGGGCCGGCACCCTGATGGCCGTGTTCCTCGCCAACTCGGGTGGCGCGTGGGACAACGCGAAGAAGCTCGTCGAGGACGGCCACCACGGCGGCAAGGGCAGTGACGCTCATGCGGCGACCGTCATCGGCGACACGGTCGGCGATCCGTTCAAGGACACGGCGGGCCCGGCGATCAACCCGCTGCTCAAGGTGATGAACCTGGTGGCGCTGCTGATCGCGCCCGCGGTGGTGAGGTTCAGCTACGGCGACAACGCCAGCGCTCCGGTGCGTGCCGTGGTGGCGACGGTCGCCATCCTGGTCATCGTCGGCGCGGTGTACGTGTCGAAGCGGCGAGGCATCTCCGTGGGTGGCGAGGGCGGAGCGGAAGAGGCCGGCGAAGTGGCAGGCCCGGCGGTGGTCGCCCAGGACGGCCCGTAGGGCACGCAGTAGGACAGGTCACAGGCCGGTCCGTTGCGGTAATGCCCCATCAGGCGGGGGGTGGGCAGGCCGCGCTGACGGCCTGTCGGCCTCCTGCCGTACGACCGTCGCAGGGCCGTGCCCGTGAGCCTTGTCTCTCCCATTCGTCTTGGTGCAAATGGCCTCAAGACGCTAAAAAACGGTCTTACGATACGCGAATGTCGCCCACTTGGCGTGTAAGTTCCGGGGCCGAGAGCCTTGGAAGGGACCAATCCGGTGAACAAGAAGCTTGCTGCCGCACTGTCCGGCGGTGCGGTACTGGTACTGGCGTTGTCGGGCTGCAGCGACAACAGCAGCAACAAGACGAACGACTGGGCCAAGTCGCTCTGCGGCGACATCGGGCCTCAGCTGACGAAGATCAACAAGGCCAACCAGCAGATCACCGCCGTGGCGGCGGACGGCAAGCCCGCGGACATCCAGAAGGCCGACTCGGCCGCGTTCCAGGATCTGTCCTCGGCCGACGCGGCCATTGCCGCCGACCTCAAGAAGGCCGGCCCGCCGCCGGTCAGCAACGGGAAGCAGATCCAGCAGAACGCCATCACCGAGCTGAACGCCAACTCGAAGGCGTACGCGGACCTGAAGAAGCAGGTCGACGCGTTGAACGTCAAGGACCAGCAGAAGTTCTCCGACGGCCTCAAGAGCGTCGGCGAGAACATGAAGAAGATCAACGAGACCGCCTACAAGAAGCTCTTCTCCGGCGAGACGGGCAAGGCTCTGCTCAGCCAGGACGCGTGCAAGGTCGCGACGTCCTCGCCGTCCCCCACCGTCGCGCCCTCCAAGGCGTAACCCAGCGGGGACTGACGACCGGCCGGCAACCGCCGATGACGGGAACTCCGACTGCCGTCGGGCGCCTGTCACCGGCGGTTTCCGGCTGTCCGCGTGTCCGCGGGCGCTCGGTGCGGGCGTTGTCAGTGGGAGCAGCCACAATGGGCGGGTGAGTACGACCAGTCTCCCCGCGCCCGACCACTCGCCCCTGATCCGCGAGGCTCTGCTCGCCGCCGCCTTCACCGCGGACGGCCTGCTCGACCTGCTCGGCGCACCCGCGTACGCCGCGCTGGCCCGCAGCGAGACGGTGCCCGCCCTGCGTGCCACGCGCGGCGGGACACCGCTGGAGACGCTGGTGCGACTCTTCCTGCTGCAGCAGCCCGTTCCGGCAGGGCAGGCGGCGGCCGCGCTGCCGTTGGAGGAGTGCGTCGCCGACGGCTGGGTGGCGCGTACGGACGACGGCGTACGGGCGACGGTGGACGTCAGGCCGTACGGAGGCCCGGAGGGGCAGGACTGGTTCATCGTCTCGGACCCGGGGTGCGGGGTCGGCGGCGCAGGCGGTATCGGCAGCCATGACGAAGGCGTCGTGCTGGGGGTCGGCGGGGCGTCCACCACGCTCGCCGGGATCACCGTTCGTACGCCAGTCGGGCGAGCGCTCGACCTCGGTACCGGATCCGGTATCCAGGCGCTGCACGCCGCGCAGCACGCCACGGGTGTGACGGCCACCGACCTCAACCCGCGGGCCCTCGGCTTCACCAGGCTCACCCTCGCGCTCTCCGGGGCGCCCGCGGCGGATCTCCGTGAGGGCTCGCTCTTCGAGCCGGTGGCGGACGAGACGTACGACCTGATCGTCTCCAACCCGCCCTTCGTCATCTCGCCCGGAGCCAGGCTGACCTACCGCGACGGCGGGATGGGCGGGGACGACCTCTGCCGCTCGCTCGTCTCGGAGGCGGGCGCGCGTCTGAACGCCGGGGGGTACGCGCAGTTCCTGGCCAACTGGCAGCATGTGGAGGGTGAGGAGTGGCAGGACCGGCTGCGCTCCTGGGTGCCGCGCGGCTGCGACGCGTGGATCGTGCAGCGCGAGGTGCAGGACATCACGCAGTACGCGGAGCTGTGGCTGCGGGACAGCGGCGACCACCGTATGGACCCTGACGCCTACACCGAGCGGTACGAGGCGTGGCTCGACGAGTTCGACGCCCGCCGGACCAAGGCTGTCGGCTTCGGCTGGATCACGCTGTACAAGTCGGGTTCCGACCGTCCGTCGATCCTCGTGGAGGAGTGGCCGCATCCAGTCGAGCAGCCGCTCGGCGAGACCGTACGGGCGCACTTCCAGCGCCGGGACTATCTGCGCGACCACGATGACGCCGCCCTGTTGGCCGGCCACTTCAGACTCGCGCCCGAGGTCGTGCAGGAGCAGGTGGGCATGCCGGGCGCCGAGGATCCCGAGCATGTGATCCTCCGGCAGAACCGCGGCATGCGCAGGGCCACCAAGGTCGACACAGTGGGCGCGGGCTTCGCGGGAGTGTGTGACGGGACGCTCTCCGCCGGGCAGATCCTGGATGCCATCGCCCAGTTGCTCGGCGAGGACCCGGTGGTGCTCAGGGACCGCACCCCGCAGTCCATCAGGACGCTGGTCGAGGAGGGCTTCCTCGACCCGGTGGGCCCGCCCGCGTCGGCCTGACGTCCGCCGGATCCCGCTGAGCCCCACTGAGCCCCACGCGTCCGCGCCCACCTCCCACGGGCCCGAGCTCACCTCCGGCGCGTCCGCGCGCACCTCCCCACGCGTCCGCGCTCACCATTCACCTGTCGTCCGTGATTCACCGGTCGTTCGCGCCGGTGTCGTCCCGGGGTGCCAGCCTCACCGTCCTGGAACTCGGGGGACGGGATGGTACGGACATGGAGAGCGCGCCCGCGGTCTTCGCCGGAACGACATTCGCACTGTTCGGGGGCGCGCTGCTGCTGTGGACCGGGGCGCGGACCCGCCGTGGTGCGCCAGTGGCGGCGGGGGTGAATCCCACGCACGCCCTCGCTCTGGCGGTGGCGTTCGGTGTGGTCTCCGTCGGCCTGGGAGTGTGGTGCTTCACCCGCCTCTGACCCGCCTCGGAGGCCGCGGCCGGAACGGCCCCCCGGCAGCGCCTCCGGAATCGGTCGTACCGATGCATGGGCGCACTCATCGGCCCACCCGCCCAGGCGTCGGTGGGAGCTCCGCAAAGGCGCCCTGGAGGGGTGCGAGCGAAGCCCCGGGTAGGGCAGTGGGCCGATCCGGGCGGCAGAAATGCCGGTAGTCGGGTTACCGTTCCAGTGGCCGTTGCGGGCTTTTGCCGTTTGACACGGGGACGGGATGTACCGTCACACTCCGCAGCGAGCATGACCACCGAGTGCCGACCGGAGAGAAGAGCCACGTTGTCCCCGACCAGCGAGACCGCACACGGCGGCCGCCGACTCGTCATTGTCGAGTCGCCCGCCAAGGCGAAGACGATCAAGGGCTACCTCGGCCCGGGTTATGTCGTCGAGGCGAGCGTCGGGCACATCCGCGACCTGCCGAACGGTGCCGCTGAGGTACCCGACAAGTACACCGGTGAGGTGCGCCGGCTCGGAGTGGACGTCGACAACGACTTCCAGCCCATCTATGTCGTCAATGCCGACAAGAAGGCGCAGGTCAGGAAGCTCAAGGATCTCCTCGCGGAGTCCGACGAACTCTTCCTCGCCACCGATGAGGACCGCGAGGGCGAAGCCATCGCGTGGCACCTCCAGGAGGTCCTGAAGCCCAAGGTCCCGGTCCACCGGATGGTCTTCCACGAGATCACCAAGGAAGCGATCAGGGCGGCCGTCGCCAACCCGCGCGAACTCAACAAGCGCATGGTCGACGCCCAGGAAACCCGCCGGATCCTCGACCGTCTCTACGGCTACGAGGTCTCCCCGGTCCTGTGGAAGAAGGTCATGCCGCGCCTCTCGGCCGGCCGCGTGCAGTCCGTCGCCACCCGCCTCGTGGTCGAGCGGGAACGCGAGCGCATCGCTTTTCGTTCTGCTGAGTACTGGGACCTCACCGGTACGTTCTCCACCGGCCGACAGGGCGACCTCTCCGACCCGTCGACCCTCGTCGCCCGGCTGAACTCGGTGGACGGCCGCCGGGTCGCCCAGGGCCGTGACTTCAACTCCACGGGACAACTCAAGAGCGACGTCCTGCACCTCGACGAGGCCAATGCCCGCGCGCTCGCCGCCGCGCTGGCCGACTCGGCCTTCGCCGTGCGCTCGGTCGAGTCCAAGCCGTACCGCCGCTCGCCGTACGCCCCGTTCCGTACGACGACCCTGCAGCAGGAGGCCAGCCGCAAGCTGGGCTTCGGTGCGAAGTCGACCATGCAGGTGGCCCAGAAGCTGTATGAGAACGGCTTCATCACCTATATGCGTACGGACTCCACGACCCTCTCGGACACCGCGATCGGCGCGGCCCGCGCCCAGGTCACGCAGTTGTACGGCAGCGACTATCTGCCGGACAAGCCGCGCACGTACGCCGGCAAGGTCAAGAACGCGCAGGAGGCGCACGAGGCGATCCGTCCCTCGGGCGACCGGTTCCGCACGCCTGCCGAGACCGGTCTCTCCGGTGACCAGTTCCGGCTGTACGAGCTCATCTGGAAGCGGACCGTCGCCTCCCAGATGAAGGACGCGGTCGGCAACTCCGTCACCGTGAAGATCGCGGGCACCTCGTCCGACGGCCGGGTCGCCGAGTTCTCGGCCTCCGGCAAGACGATCACCTTCCACGGCTTCATGAAGGCGTACGTCGAAGGTGCCGACGACCCGAATGCCGAGCTGGACGACCGCGAGCGCAGGCTGCCGCAGGTGGCCGAGGGCGACGCGCTCTCCGCCCAGGAGATGACCGTCGACGGCCACTCCACCAAGCCGCCGGCCCGCTACACCGAGGCGTCGCTGGTCAAGGAGCTGGAAGAGCGCGAGATCGGCCGTCCCTCGACCTACGCGTCGATCATCGGCACGATCCTCGACCGCGGCTACGTCTTCAAGAAGGGCACCGCGCTGGTCCCCTCCTTCCTCTCCTTCGCCGTGGTCAACCTGCTGGAGAAGCACTTCGGGCGGCTCGTCGACTACGACTTCACCGCACGGATGGAGGACGACCTCGACGGCATCGCGCGGGGTGAGTCCAAGTCCGTGCCGTGGCTGAAGCGGTTCTACTTCGGTGAGGGTGACGCGGGCACCGGCCCGGCGGCCTCCGCCGGGAACGGCGACGGCGACCACCTCGGCGGGCTCAAGGAGCTCGTCACCGATTTGGGGGCCATCGACGCCCGGGAGATCTCGTCCTTCCCGGTCGGCGAGGGCATCGTACTGCGGGTCGGCCGGTACGGCCCGTACATCGAGCGCGGCGAGAAGGACTCCGAGAACCACCAGCGCGCCGACGTCCCCGACGACATGGCGCCCGACGAGCTGACCGTCGAGTACGCCGAGGAACTGCTCGCCAAGCCGAGCGGCGACTTCGAGCTGGGAACCGACCCCGAGTCGGGCCACCAGATCGTCGCGAAGGACGGCCGCTACGGCCCGTATGTCACGGAGATCCTTCCCGAGGGCACCCCGAAGACCGGCAAGAACGCGGTGAAGCCGCGGACCGCCTCGCTCTTCAAGTCGATGTCCCTCGACACGGTCACGCTGGCCGAAGCCCTCAAGCTGATGTCGCTGCCCCGGGTGGTCGGCACGGACGCCGAGGGCGTCGAGATCACCGCGCAGAACGGCCGGTACGGCCCGTACCTCAAGAAGGGCACCGACTCGCGCTCTCTGGAGACCGAGGACCAGCTCTTCGACATCACGCTCGACGAGGCGCTGGCGATCTACGCCCAGCCCAAGCAGCGCGGGCGTGCTGCCGCCAAGCCGCCGCTCAAGGAGCTGGGCACGGACCCGGTCAGCGAGCGTCCTGTCGTCGTGAAGGACGGCAGGTTCGGCGCGTACGTCACGGACGGCGAGACGAACGCGACGCTGCGGACCGGCGACAGCGTCGAGGACATCACTCCCGAGCGCGGTTACGAACTGCTCGCCGAGAAGCGTGCCAAGGGTCCGGTGAAGAAGAAGACCGCCAAGAAGGCTCCCGCCAAGAAGACGGCGGCGAAGAAGACGGCGGCCAAGAAGACCACCACCGCCGCGAAGAAGACCGCAGCGAAGAAGACCACTGCGGGCAAGACCACGACGGCGGCGAAGAAGGCTCCGGCCAAGAAGACGCCTGCCAAGAAGGCCACGCAGAAGACGGGCGCCACGCCCTCCGGCGACGAGTAGAAATGAATGGCCGGAGTCTCCGGTGGTCCCTCCCTCTGATCCGGTGAACCGGTGTGCTGTGCACCGGAGTCCGGGCTCACCGCGGTCCGGGTGGGCGGTGGCCCGGTGAACCGAACGGCCGGTACGGCGCGTGCGGAATGGGCGCGGCGTACCGGCCGCCCAAATGTTCGGGGGGCCCGGCGTAGATTTGACCCTTCCGGATAGGCTGGTCGGATGACGCGAGCCGAGCAGCCAAGGGTCGTGAGCCCTACCTCCGACGAACTAGCCGCAGACTCACGCGAGCGCGCCGTCCGAGCCCTGTTGCGCATCCCCCCGCTCCGGCGGTTGTGGAGCGCCCAGCTCGTCGGCAATATCGGCGATGCCCTCGCCCTTCTCGTGCTGCTGCTTCTCTCGTTGCAGGCAGCGGTCTCGCAGGAATCCTTCGGGGGCGGGTACCGCGGTGCCGCCTTCGCCGTAGCCGCCGTATTCGGCGCACGGGCCCTTGCCACCTTGCTCTTCGGCGCCGTACTGCTCGGTCCGGTGGCCGCGCTGACGGCGCCGAACGGGCCGCTCGACCGGCGCTGGACCATGATCGGTGCGGACGGCCTGCGGGTCGCGCTGCTGATCATCGCCCCGCTGTGGGTCAACTGGACTCCGGCCAACGCGCCTGCGGCGCTCCTGGCCACGGTCTTCGTGGCGGGCGTCGCCGAACGTTTCTGGTCGGTCGCCAAGGAGAGCACCGCGCCCGCGCTGCTGCCGAAGCCGCCGCCCGAGAGCGTCGCGGTGCGGGGCCTGCCCGACCACCTCGAAGCGCTGCGCAGGCTCTCACTGCGTACGGCCTTCCTCGCCATTCCGGCGGCCGCCGCCGCACTGCTGGTCGCCACGCTGATCAGCAAGCTGCTGGGATCGGGCATCGACTGGTTCTCGCTGCACCAGGCGGCGCTCGGTTCCTATGCCGCGGCCGGTCTCTTCGCCGCGTCCGTTTCGACGCTGTACTTCCTCGAACTGCCCGACGGCCAGACGCCGCGCGCCCGTTCCCCGCTGGAGGGGCTGCGCCGTCCGGCGGGCGCCAATGGCCCCGACAAGGGCCGCACGGGCACTGTTCCGCTGCTCGTCCTGGCGGCCGCCGCGGTCGCCGGAGCCATCGCTTCCGCCGTTGCCGTCGCCGTACTGGACGCCACCGACCTGGGCGGCGGGCCGGTCGCCTTCGCGCTGCTCGTCCTCGTCCTGACCGCGGGCACGGCCGCCGGTATCCGTACGGCCCCCAAGACCCTTCCCGGTCTTTCCCGTCGCAGGCTGCTCGCCCTGGCGATCATGCTGACCGGTGCGGCGCTGCTGGTGATGGGCCTGGTCCCGGACACCGCGACCGTCGTCCTGATCGCCGCACTCGCCGGCTGGTCGGCCGGTGTCGCGGCGAACACCACGCACACGCTGATCGACCAGGAGACCGAGGACAGCAGGCGGGCCCGGACCACCGAGCACCTCCAGGCGGTCGTACGGGTCGCCGTCGCGCTGGGCGCGATCGTGGCCCCACTGGTCGCCGCCCTGATCGGTCCGCACCACCTCGGCAACGGCGGTTTCGTCTTCGCCCACGGCGGTGCCGCCTTCACTCTGATGCTGGTCGGTGCGCTGCTGCTGCCGGTGGCCGCGCTCGTCCTGGTCAAGGCGGACGACCGCACGGGCGTACCGCTGCGCCACGATCTGCGCGACGCGCTGCGCGGCGGCGCCGACCCGGTCCAGGCCCCCGCGCCGACCGGCTTCTTCCTCGCCCTCGAAGGCGGCGACGGGGCCGGCAAGTCCACCCAGGTCGAGGCGCTCGCGGAGTGGATCCGCGCCAAGGGCCACGAGGTCGTCGTCACCCGCGAACCGGGCGCGACGCCGGTCGGCAAGCGGCTGCGTTCGATCCTGCTGGACGTCGCGTCGGCCGGTCTCTCCAACCGCGCGGAGGCGCTGCTGTACGCGGCCGACCGCGCCGAGCACGTCGATTCGGTCGTCCTGCCCGCCCTGGAGCGCGGCGCGATCGTCATCTCCGACCGCTACATCGACTCGTCGGTGGCCTACCAGGGTGCGGGCCGCGAACTGGCGCCCACGGAGATCGGTCGTATCAACCGCTGGGCGACCGGCGGCCTCGTACCGCATCTGACGGTGCTGCTCGACGTCTCGCCGGAGGCCGCGCGTGAGCGCTTCACGGAGGCACCCGACCGGCTGGAGTCGGAGCCCGCGGAGTTCCACCAGCGGGTACGGGCCGGGTTCCTGACGCTCGCCGCCGCGGACCCCGGCCGCTACCTGGTGGTGGACGGGGCGCAGGAACCGGAAGAGATCACCACGGTCGTACGCCACCGTCTCGACCAGCTGCTCCCGCTCTCCGAAGCCGAGATCAAGGCCCAGGAGGAGGCGCGGAAGGCCGCCGAGGAAGAGGCCCGCAGGAAGGCCGAGGAGGAAGCGGCCCGCAAGGCGGAGGAGGAGCGGCTGGAGCGCGAGCGCCAGGCGCAGCTCGCGAAGCTCCGGGCCGAGGAGGAGGAGCGCAAGCGCCGCGAACTCGAAGAGGCGCGGCGGCGCGAGGAGGAGCGCCAGGCCGAGGAAGCGCGCCGTCAGGCCGAGGAGGCCAGGCGGCTCGCCGAGGAGGAGCGGGCCCGCCGCGAGGCCGAGGAGCAGGCGCGGGAGCAGGAGCAGGAGCGACTCCGCAAGCAGAAGGAAGAAGAGGCGCGGCTCCGCGCGGAGGCCGAGGAGCGCCGCAAGGAGAAGCAGCGCAAGGCCGAGCAGGCGCTGCTCCGGGCCGAGGAGGCCCGCAGGCAGGCCGAGGCGGAGGCCGCCGAGGCGGCAAAGGCGGCAGCGGCTTCGGCCGACAACGAGACGACTGTCGAGACACGGGTGGTGGGCGCCAACGAGGTGACCCAGCCGGTCGAGGTGCGGCCCGCGCCGCCGTCGTCGTCCGACTCGGACGAGACGACGGTCATGCCGAAGATCGCGGAGACTCCGGGAGAATCCGGAGCATCTGGTTCATCCGGTACGTCTGGTTCATCCGGTACGTCCGGCACATCTGGTTCCTCCGGCAGCTCGGGCTCTTCGCGAGCTGAACGGTCCGCTCGGCCGTCGCAGGCCTCTCAGCCTTCGCGGTCGGAGGGCTCTGGTCAGACGGAGGGTCCCGGGCGGTCCGCCCGGTCCGCCGGTCCTTCGTGGGCCGCGAGGCCGTCGGAGCCGACGGGCGGGTCCGGTGCGGGGTCCACTTCCGGTTCCGGGGTCGCGGGTTCCACCGGGGATTCGGAGGAGACGACCGTTCTGCCGCAGGCGCACCTGCACGGCGCCACCCCCGCGGACCGGGTGCCGCCCGGGTACTTCCGGGACGAGCACCCCGCGCAGTCGCACCCGACGCCGCCGGAGAACGCGAACGAGCGCACCCGCGAACTGCCACAGATCGATCCGGACCGACCGCGGCGCCGCTCGGACTGGGCGGAGGAGACTCCGCTGGACGATCTGCCCTCGCTGGCGGACGAGCTGCTGGGCTCGGACCGTGAGGGCGACGACTACGACAACAGGGGCAGAGGCCGGGGCAAGGGCCGCAGCTGACTGATCCCGCGGGCCCGGAGGACATCACTGTCCTCCGGGCCCGCGGTGCTGTCGCCGACCGCCGGGAAGTCAGAGGTCCATGGGACGGGACCGTACTGTCAGACCCCTGCGCCACAATGGAAACCGCACAACACGACGGCAGGAACCGCGGCACCACGGCGCGGAAATCGGCCCAGAGGGACCGGCAAAGCAGACCAAGCAGAGCCAGAGCAAGAAGAGTAAGAGCAAGAAAAGAGGGGGGCGACCGCATGCCCGTATGGGACGACCTCGTCGGCCAGGACCGCGTCCAGACGCAGCTCGCCGCCGCCGCCCGTGACGCCGACGCGCTCGTCACCGCCAGCACCGAGCGCACCTCCACCGAAGCCATGTCGAAGTCGGCCATGACACACGCCTGGCTGTTCACGGGCCCGCCCGGATCCGGCCGGTCCACCACGGCCCGTGCCTTCGCTGCGGCTCTCCAGTGCGTCAGCCCGGACCGCGCGCTCGGCGGAGTCCCCGGCTGCGGCTTCTGCGAGGGCTGCCACACGGCCCTCGTCGGTACGCACGCGGATGTCGAGGTCGTCCGCACGGACCAGCTCTCCATCGGCGTGAAGGAGACCCGCGAGCTGGTCCGCCGCGCTCAGCTCTCGCCCGCGGTCGGCCGCTGGCAGGTCATCGTCATGGAGGACGCGGACCGCCTCACCGAGGGCGCGGGGAACGTACTGCTGAAGGCCGTCGAGGAGCCCGCCCCCCGTACGGTGTGGCTGCTCTGCGCGCCGTCCCTGGAGGACGTGCTGCCGACCATCCGCTCGCGCTGCCGCAATCTCACCCTGCGCACACCACCCGTGGAGGCGGTGGCCGACATCCTGGTCAGACGGGACGGCATCGAGCCACAGGCGGCCATGGACGCGGCCCGCGCGACGCAGGGTCATATCGGCAGGGCGCGCCGCCTCGCCACCGACGAGCGCGCCCGGGCCCGGCGCGCCGCCGTGCTCAGGATGCCGCTGCGCGTCGGGGAGATCGGCGGCTGTCTCAAGTCGGCGCAGGAGCTGATCGACGCCGCGACCGAGGACGCCAAGGAGGTCGCGGAGGGGACGGACACCAAGGAGACCGAGGACCTGAAGGCGGCGCTCGGTGCGTCGGCCGGCGGGCGGATGCCCCGGGGCACGGCAGGGGCGATGAAGGAGCTGGCCGACCGGCAGAAGCGCCGCTCGACCCGTACCCAGCGCGACACGCTCGACCTCGCGCTGACCGATCTGATCGGCTTCTACCGGGACGTGCTGGCGCTCCAGCTGCGCTCCAGAGTGGCCATCGCCAATGAGGACGTCAGGGACTCGCTGGACCGGATCGCGCTGAGCTCCAGCCCGGAGAGCACCCTGCGCAGGATCGAGGCGATCACCGCCTGCCGCCAGGCGCTCGACCGGAACGTGGGACCGCTGCTCGCGGTCGAGGCGATGGCGGTGTCACTGCGCGCGGGCTGACGGACGGTGCGGCACGGGCTGATACGGCTGAGCCAGGCGAGCGGGGCCGACCCCGCCGGGACGGTGGGCGTGGATTGACAGCTCACTCGTACGGGCGGGAAAAGAGGGGCTTCCGCCGGGGCCGGACTAGGCTCCGGGAATGGACTTCAGGCGTCTGCTCTCCACTCCGGTCACCGTGCTGGCCATGGCCGGTCTGCTTGTTTCGGGCTGTTCGCCGGGGGGCTCGGCCTCCACCGCGTCGCAAGGCGGCGCATCGGCGTCCGGCGCCGGCCAGGCCGGGGCTGAGACGTCCACACCGGCGGCGGATCTCAGCAAGTACTACAGCCAGAAACTGACATGGCGCTCCTGCGGCGCCCCCGGATTCCAGTGCTCCACGATGAAGGTGCCGCTCGACTACGCCAAGCCATCGGACGGCGACATCAAGCTTGCCGTCTCCCGCAAGAAGGCCACAGGCCCCGGAAAGCGGATCGGCTCCCTGCTGGTCAACCCGGGCGGGCCGGGGGGCTCGGCGATCGACTACCTCCAGGGGTACGCGGGAATCGGCTACCCCGCTGCGGTCCGTGCCCGCTACGACATGGTGGCCATGGACCCGCGCGGCGTGGCCCGCAGCCAGCCCGTCGAATGTCTTACGGGCAAGCAGATGGACGCCTACACGGAGGTCGACCAGACCCCGGACAACTCGGGGGAGACCAAGAAGCTCACCACATCACTCAAGGACTTCGCGCAGGGCTGCGAGAAGCACTCGGCCAAGATCCTTCCGCATGTGTCCACGGTCGACGCCGCCCGTGACATGGACATCCTGCGCGGAATCCTCGCGGACAAGAAGCTGAACTACGTGGGCGCCTCGTACGGCACCTTCCTCGGCGCGACGTACGCGGGGCTCTTCCCGAAGCGGGTCGGCCGGCTGGTCCTGGACGGTGCGATGGACCCGTCGCTTTCGTCGCTGCAGATGAACCGCGACCAGACCGCAGGCTTCGAGACCGCCTTCAAGTCCTTCGCCGCCGACTGCATCAAGCACAAGGACTGCCCGCTCGGCACCACCTCCACCGCCGACGCCTCACACCGGCTGGAGGCCTTCTTCCGCCGCCTGGACGCCAAGCCGGTGCCCACCGGCCAGAGCCGCAAACTGGGGGAGTCACTCGCCACGACCGGAGTGATCTCGGCCATGTACGACGAGACGTCCTGGCCCCAACTGCGCACCGCGCTCACCCACGCGATGGCAGGCGACGGTGCGGGCCTGCTCGCCCTGTCCGACTCGTACTACGAGCGCGACGGCAAGGGCAAGTACGCGAACCTGATGTTCGCCAACTCCGCCGTGAACTGCCTGGACCTGCCCCCCGCCTTCAACGGCCCGACAGCCGTCACCAAGGCGCTGCCGTCCTTCGAGAAGGCGTCCCCGGTCTTCGGCAGGGGCTTCGCCTGGGCAGCCCTGAACTGCTCGTACTGGCCGCTGCACGCCACCGGCACTGCCCACCGCATCACGGCGAAGGGCGCGGCCCCGATCGTGGTGGTCGGAACGATCCGCGACCCGGCGACCCCGTACAAGTGGGCGAAGTCCCTGGCGGCCCAGCTCGACTCCGGCACGCTGCTCACCTACAACGGCGACGGCCACACCGCGTACGGCCGCGGCAGCGACTGCATCGACACGGCGATCAACAGGTACCTCCTGGACGGCACCCCGCCGAAGAACGGCAAGGAGTGCTCCTGACCTGCACGGAGTGGCCCGCCCGGGGGCTGTCCGGAGCACCCCCGGAAACTGTGTAGACTTGGCGTCGCTGCTGACCGCACCATGGTCAGGACGGCGTGCCGCCTTAGCTCAGTTGGCCAGAGCAACGCACTCGTAATGCGTAGGTCTCGGGTTCGAATCCCGAAGGCGGCCCTGTAAAAGCCCCAGGACTCACTCGCCGTGACCTGGGGCTTTTGCTTTTCTCGGGGGTGGGTGGCTTCGGGCTCTGCGGTCGTCTGCCCGGACCGAGGGCCCGGCCCCTGCCGTGCTCCGCCCGGGCTCTCACGGCCCGCTCATGGCTGGCTGCTCACGAGGACACCGGGACCCGCAGGGCCTTCCAGGAGGTGGCGCCCGGCCAGCCGTCCGCGTCGGTGCCGGTGTAGCCGAGCCTGCGCTGCCACTTGGCATACGAGGCGCGGTCCGCGTCGGTCCACTGGGGGCCCGGGCCCGAACGGTAGGCGGAGCAGCCCTCGGCCGCCAGACGCCTGCCCATCGCGGTCACGATGGCTGACTTCGGACTCTTCTTGAACCAGTCGGCGCCCGGGAACAGCTGGTAGGCAGTGCCTGGGCCGGAGGAGCCCGATGTGGGGGGTCCCGGGGAAGCGCCGGACGCCAGGCGGGAGCCGATCCGGGTGCGCAGGGAGGCCATCGTGAAACCGACCGGGTCGATCTTGGTGTTGGTCCACTCCTTGTGCCCGATCACAGAGGCGGCGCTCCAGCCGTGGGCCCGGCAGATCGCTGCGGATGCCTTCGTGATGGCAGTGAGCTGCGCTTCCGGCCAGGGGTCCTTGCCGTTGCCGAGGTTCTCGCACTCGAAGCCGTAGAAGTGCGTGTTGCCGTCGGTGCTCTGCTGGTTGGGGGCCGGCAGGGTGTGTCTCTCGGCGACGACGGCGGTCAGCACGCCGTTGTCGCCAAGCCCCGCGTGGTTGGCGCGGCCGTTGCCGACCAGGTGGACGGGGCCGTCCTTGGCGATGACGCCGTGGCAGAGCGGTCCCGGCAGGTCGGACCGGCCGTTGTAGCAGAGTGCCACGGTGGCGCTGGTGCCCGAGGTGACGGTGTGGTGGATCATCACGCCGTTCACCGGGCCCCAGGGGCCCTTCGAGTTGCGGTTGTGGGTGCGCCAGCCGGCATGTTCGACGACGGTGACGCCTTCCTTCTTCAGAGCCGCGACGAGAGCGTCGGCGGAGAGCGGAGTGGCCATCGGGAATCCTCCAGAGGGGCGGGAAAGTATCGCGGGAAGAGGGGGCGCGCGGGGGGCCGCCGCCGCCCTGGAGGACGGTGGCGGCCCGCGGCGGCGGCCGGTCAGCGCGCCAGAACCTCCCACAGAGTGAGGGTGGCGACCGCGACACCGGTGAAGGCTCCGACGCTGGCCAGTGGCCAGCGGGCGCGTTCCAGGGCGTCGAGACGGCTTTCGTGGTCGGCGAGTTGCCGGTCGGTCTGGTCGCTGCGCTGCACCAGCAGTGCCAGGGAACCGTCGGCGCGGGCGAAACCCGCCTCCATGGTTCCCCTGAGCCGTTCCAGTTCGCGGGCGATGGCGACCGGGTCGTTCGCGTCAGTCGACGACATGAGCGGCCGGTGCGGGCGCCGGTGCGGTGCTGGTGTCGGTGGTGTCGGTGGTGTCCAACGTGTCCGGCTGCGGCGCGTCCGGCCCCGGCGTGTGCCGGTCGGGGGCTCCGGTGTCCCGGGCCCCGGGCACCGGAACGCTGTCGCACGTCGTCAGCCACGCCGGGAGCAGGGACTGTACCGAGGGAACGGCCATCATGCGGGACAGCAGGCCCGCGACGGTGAGGGCCGCTCCCACCCAGGGCAGCGAGCGGGGCAGGGTCCCGCTGTTGACGAGGGCGGGGAGTGCGATGGCGATCCCCACGGCGGTCTGGACGACCGTGCGCAGGGCGCGGATGGTGGTCTGGGTCATGCGAGCGCCTTTCGCGCGTTGGTGCGGCCGGGCGGAGCGCGGTGGTACGGAGAAGCGCCCCGCCCGGCAGTGAGCAGGTGATGTACGGGTCTGCAAGGGCCCGGCGGTGTACGGGACTTCAGGCGTCAGGCCGTGTACGGGACCTGCAGGGCGTTCCACGAGGTGGCGCCCGGCCAGCCGTCCGCGTCGGTACCGGTGTAGCCGAGTTTCTGCTGCCACTTGGCGTACGAGGCGCGGTCGGCCTCGCCCCACTGCGGGCCCGGGCCGGTGGTGTAGGCGGAGCAGCCCTCGGCGACCAGCCGGCCGCCCATCGCGGCCACGATCGTGGAGTGGGGCGCAGAGGTGAACCAGGCGTTGCCCGGGAACGGCTGATAGCGCGTGGCGCCCGCACCCGGCGAGCCGGCCAGCAGGGCGGCCACTCGGTTGCGCATCGACGCCATGCTGAAGCCCTTCGGGTCGATCTTCCGGCTGGTCCACTCCAGATGGCCGATGACCGAGGGGGCGTGCCAGCCGTGCGCACGGCAGATCGCGGCCGACACCCGGGCGATGGCCTCCAGCTGCGCCTCCGGCCACGGGTCGGAGCCGTCCCCGAGGTTGACGCATTCGAAGCCGTAGAACCGGGCGTTGCCGTCGGTGTTGTCCTCGTCCGGCGTCGGCAGCGCGGTCTCGTTGATGACGGCGGTCAGTACGTCGGCATCGCCCGAACCGGCGTGGTTGGCACGGCCGTTGCCGACCAGGTGGACGGTGCCGTCCTTGGCGATGACGCCGTGGCAGAGCGGGCCCGGCAGTTCGGAGTCGCCGTCGTAGCAGAGGGCTACCGAGCTGTCGGTGCCGGAGGTGACGGTGTGGTGGATGATGACGCCGTTGACGGGGCCCCAGGCGCCCATCGCGTTGCGGTTGTGGTTGCGCCAGTCGCCGTATTCGACGATCCGGACGCCTTCGGCGGTCAGGGCGCCGACCAGGCTGTCGGCGGTGAGCGGGGTGGCCATGACGGTCGCTCCTTGTGGTGGGAGTCGGACAGGAATTGGGAGACAGGTCAGGAGACGGCGGCCCAGATGGCGTTGGCGTCCGCGACGATGGTTGAGGGGGTGAACGAGGCGGGCAGTGAGGTCTGTCCGGTAGCGGCGAGCCGCGCGTGCCGGACGAACGCCCCGGGCATCCGTGCGCTGCCGCCCGGGTAGTTGCCGACGCTGGCGCCCACCATGAAGGCGGGGCCGTTGGTCTTCGGGTCGGGCCCGTTGACCAGCAGCGCCACCCAGTAGTTGCCCGCGGCGGCGGCGTAGGCCGTGGTCAGTTTCAGGACGACGGTGGTGCCCCCGGTCGTGGGGATCAGCTTGTCGAGGGTTCCGGTGACGCCGACCCGGGTGCCGGAGCTGTTGTACAGACCGGCGTACGACGTGGCGGCGAGGGTGCCGCCCGCGTAACCGGGCACGTAGAAGACCACGTTGGTGATGGTCGCGCCGGTCGTCAGCGGTACGCCGGCCAGGTAGACGGTGCCGTTGATGCAGTACTGGGGGCTGGTCACGGAGGACGCCGCCGGGTCGTACGCCCAGGACTTGAAGCCCAGCGCGGCCGGCGTCCAGGTCCCGGACGAGGCCACGCGGTCCACGTAGGAGCGGCGCACCAGCTGGTCGGCGCCGGCCGGGTCGGCGGTGACCGTGGGAACCGTGGAGAACGTCTTGGCGCCGTCGATGGTCTGGCTGCCGGTGAGCAGGACGGCCTGGTCGGCGGAGACGGCGGACAGATCGGCGGCCGTCAGGGTGACCGTGCCGGTCTGCCCGTTGACGGAGAGGACGGGCGCGGCGCCGATCGCCACGTACCGGGCGTCGCCGGCGGCCTGGGTCAGTGCGCCCAGGTCGGCGGCGGTCAGGGTGACTGCGCCGGTCTCCCCGTTGACGGAGGCCACGCCATCGCCGGTGCCGTCCGGCAGCTGGGCCGGCGGAACCTTTCCGTCGGCGTCGAGTTGGGCGACTCCGCCGGCCTGCCCGGCCGCTGACGTAGCCAGCGCACCGACCTCGGCGGCGGTCAGGATGATGTCCGCCTCGGTGTGGCCGTTGACCGAGCGGACCGGGCCGGCCGGCCCCACGGGACCCGGCTCGCCCTGCGGCCCGGCGGGCCCCGGCACGGTGACGTACTGGGCGCCGGCCGGGTCGGCGGGGGCGATGTCGGCGAGGTCGACTTCCGGCACGGTGGCCGACAGGGCGATGTGGTACGTACGGGCCCTGCCGACCCCGTTGAGCCGCTCGGTGACGGTGTACGTCCAGCCGAACGGGTTCCAGCCCTCGGCGTCGGTGGCCGGGAGCACCACATCGAGACGGCCCTCGGTGTCGAGGTTCGCGGTGGCAGGGCCGCCGACGAAGAGGTCGGCCTCGGAGTGGGTGAGCAGCGCCGGCGGCTGGAACTCGACGCTGCCGCTCAGCGGGTGGCCGTCGAGGGAGAGGTACTGGGCGGTGAGCCGGACGGTCGGGATGGATTCGGGCAGCACGGAAACTCCGGTGGGTCGGGGGGACTGGGAGGTCGGGGGGTACGGGAAGGGCCAGGCGCAGTGGGGGGTTCGGGGTGTACGGGAACGAGCCGGGCCGGCCGTCTCCGTCGGGGCGGGGCGGCCGGCCCCGGGAAATGGGGCAGCGGGACGGAGGGACGGCAACTCGGCCTAGGACTGCACCCCGTACAGCCCGCGCGGCAGGCAGGCGACGGTGCCGGAGGCCGGCGCCTTCGCCTGGATCTCGAAGGTCAGCTCGTCGCCGAAGGAGGCGGGGAGGTCCTCCACCAGGGTCACGGTCAGCGTCACCGCCTGCCCGGCGGTCCCGGCGAGGGGCTGTTCCGCCCCGACCACCTCACCGTTGACCAGCAGCCGGACAGCCGATCCCACGGTCCCGAAGACATCGATCGCGCAGTACACCTTGGGGTGCTGCGCGAAGCCGGGGCCCGCGTAGAGCGTTGTCCAGTCGGTGGCGCCGGTGGTCTCCCAGCCCGCCGTGCCCACCGGCACCGGGGTGGGGAACGGCAGGTAGGGGCGGGCCAGGCCGCCGGCCGAGTCGGTGGCCAGGACTGTGTCGCCCTTGTGGTCGAGGACCCGCAGCGCCTGCACCGGGGAGTTCGCCGGGTCGGCCGTGACCAGGGAGAGGGCCAGCGACCCGTCGTCGCGCCGCAGTTCGAGCCCCTGCTGGTACTGCTGGGTCTCGCTGTCCCGGTCCGGCTGCACCCGGCCGGCCAGCAGCAGATCCTCGCCCAGCGAGGTCCGCACGCGGACCCGGCCCTGGTCGCCGACCACGATGTCGCCGTTGCCGACCTGGTTCATCGCCGGACTGCTGTTGGCGCTCGCCATCAGCCCGCGGATACGGCGCTCGATGTCCCGGATACGGTCCAGGAGATCGGTGGGGATGGTGGCCATGTCTCATACCCCTTCCAGATAGAGGGTGGCCGTCTCGGCCTTGGCGCGCTGCGGCGGCTCCACCGCGATGCCGACGATCCGGTACCGCTCGTCCCGCGGCTCCTGGTGCCACAGGTCGCGGAGCCGCAGCCGGATGCCCGCGCCCAGCAGCGCCGGACTGATCCGGCCGTCGAGACGCACGGTGATCTCCGGGATCACCTCCGGCATCCGCTGACGGGCCAGTTCCGCCCCGGCCAGGGAGCGCAGCGTGGCCTCGTCGGTGACCCCGCTGTGGTCCGACGTGGACTCCAGACGCGGCCAGCCGTCCGCCAGGTCCCCGGGCGACTCCACGGAGACAGTGAGCGGCCGGGACTCCTCCGACTGGTCCGTGTTGGGCGAGTCGCCGCGCGCCACCCACACATCGGCCTGCACGGTCGAGTCGGCCGGCAGGCTGTAGGTGATGACCTGGCCGGGGTGGCCCAGGACGATGTCGAAGGAGCTGCTGGTGATGGTCGGGTGGCCTAGCTGGAGCCGCTTGGCGCGACGCCCCTCGGCGTCCCGGTAGCAGTGCACCCGCCACTCGAAGCCGTCGGCGAGCTGAGCCTGTTGGTCCAGCAGCTCACGGATCCGGGTGAGTGAGGAGTAGGCGAGGGCGCAGTCCCGTGCCACCCCGGACATCTCGTGCCCGAGCTGGATCCCGATGTCACCGCCCGGCTGCTCCTGGGCATGCGCCACCAGCAGCCGGGCGATCTCGAACTGGTCCAGCGCCGTGTAGGAGACGTCCTGCGCGAGAATGCGGTGGTCGAGGTACGAGTCGAAGGTGCCGGCCTGGAACTCCGCCTGGACTCGCCCGCGTTCGTCGCTGGACGGGGTGCAGGTCCACAGCACCCCGCCCCACCAGATGTCACCGTCGCGCTCCAGCCAGACCGCGGTGCGGCCCGGCACGAGCGCTGCGCGGGCCCGGCTCGCCAGCGCGGCGTCCGGCAGCGGCACCTTCGCCGACAGCGATCCCGACTTGCCGATGTAGTCGTCGAACTTGGTCTCCGTCAGCGGCAGTACGTCCACCACCCGGTCGGTGCGCAGATCGCAGAAGACCGCCCGGTAGACGGGGGTGAGGGGGGTGTACGCCGTACGGGGCGAACTCGTCACGCTGCCCTCCTCAGAGCATCGGGTCGACGCGGACGAACCGGTTGTCGAACCAGTGGTTGTTGGTCGTGGCGCTGGAGGAGTACGCCGAGACAGCGGTGTACTGGGCTCCCGCCACCAGGCCGGTGACCGGGAATACGGTGCTCACCGACTGGCTGCCCCGGCCGGTGTCGATGGCGGAACGGGTCTCGTCGGCGCCGAGACCGGTGACCAGTACGCCGTCCTTGCGGATGTTCGCGGACATCCGGCCCCAGCCGCCGTCGATGGAGGGCGTGCCCTGGAAGCCCACCGTGACCAGGACCTTCCCCGACACGGGCGCGGTGAAGGTGGCGGTCACCGTCGCACCGGTGGTGTCGGTCACCGTCTCGGTCCACGTGGTGGTCTTGCAGTAACCGCCGTCGTTGTGGAACGCGAACGCCGGGCTGGGCATGGCGAGCATCCACGTGGTGCCGGTCCAGCGCTCCAGCCGGCCGTTGTTGTCCCGGTACTGGCCGACGTAACCGCCGGTGGCGAGCTGCCCGGTCGGGGCGATCCCGCCGGTCTGGCTCGGGTAGCCCACCCACTGCGAGCCGTCCCAGCGCTGGAGCTGGTTGCTGATGTCGCGGTACTGGCCCGGGTAACTGCCCGCCTCGGTGGTGTTCCCGTACAGCGGCAGGATGCCGCCGGCCGCGACGGTGCTGGTACGGAGATTGGCCACGGCGCTCGACCAGGCGATGCCGCCGGTGCCGACCGAGGCGCCCGCCGGGATCTGCACGGTGGCCAGCGGCAGAGCGGCGTCGGGTGCCGCGGGGGCCTGCGGGGTGCCGGCCGGGGCGCCCTGGATGATCTCCAGGACCGCCTCGGTGCGGCCGGCGTTGTCGTACTGGGCGTCGTAGATCCGCAGGACCACCAGGTCGGTCCGCGGGTTGTTGGCGTCACCGTCGGCGAACACCACGGGCGTGTAGTCGGTGAGGACGACCGGGTAGGCCCCCGCCGCCGCGGTGCCCTGGACGACGGCCCGGCCCGGGGCGACGGTCGCGGTCATGCCGGCGGTGGAGCTGAAGACGTAGAAAGCGGACATCAGGGACTTGCCGTCGGGCGAGCCCGGGATGATGCCGCTGCGGCTGGTGAGCCCACTCGTCGGGGTCATGGTGCCGGTGGGGGCGAGCCGGGTGTCGGAACGGGACTGGCCGGGCTCGGCGTCGGTGCGGTTGACGAGCCATGCGCTGCGCACGGGCATGAGGTCCTCCTGGACGGGTGCTGCGGGATACGTCGGAACAAGACAGAGAGCGGAAGGGGAAGACGAGCGGCGGGGCGGGCGGTCACCAGTGCCCGTCGCGCCAGCGGACGGTGACCGACGCGGCCGGGGACGGGGTCGTGTCGTCCGAGCGGAACGCCAGGTCGGTCGTGCCCGGTTCCAGCTGGAACAACTGCTCCGGTGAGGAGTCCGGGGTGGCGGTGTAGATGCGGGACGCGGTGTCGTTGAGCAGCACCGTGCCCGTCTCGGTGTCCACCGTGAGGACGTCCCCGGCGCCGAGCGCCAGGTCGTACTGGAGCTGACGGCCGTCGGAGAGCCGGGTCAGCGACGGCCGTTGTACTGGGCCGCGGAACTCCACGACGGGCCGTACGGAGGCGCCGCCCGCGTTGACCGCGGTGATCGATCCGGCGGCGCCGGCCGCGCCCCAGTCCAGGGGCCACCGCAGGCCGGAGCCGGCGGTGTCGTCCCAGACGAGGCCGGACTCACCGACGGGCAGTCCGGTCACGGCGTCGTGCAGCACGGTGCCGTAGCGGCGCGGATCGGTGGCCGTCCACTGGACGCTGACCTTGGCGAACCCCTGCAGGGCGTACGAGCGGTCCTGCGGTACGACGCGGCGGCTGACCCGGGCACGTACTGCCAGGGTCTCGCCCAGCAGCCGTACGGCGAGCCAGCGTTCCTTACCGTCGGGGCCGGTCGCGGAGCGGAACGCCGCCGCGGTGGCGAGCGGGTCGGTGCCGGCCGGGGGCGCCAGCCAGACGGTCGCGCCGATCAGCCGGGGCTGGGCCCAGCGGTCGCCGGGCCAGGCGCCGTGCTGGTCGGGCCGGAGCACGTCGCCGAGGTCCAGCTCGGGCAGGTCGTCCCAGCCGGTGATGCCGGTGCGGTCCACCGGGTAGGGCGTGCCGGTGCCCATGAGGAGCCCGCCCCACTGGATCTGCCCGTCGAGGGTGATCAGGGCGCCGGGGTTGGCGTCGTCGGTGACTGCGGTGGTGTTGGGCAGGGCGTTCGGGAGGGTGGAGACGGTATCGGCCATGTCGGGCCGTCACCTCGCTTCGGGCTTGGTGTACGGGCGGGGGCGCCGCCGGGGGAGGGGCTGGGCGCGGCGGGGTTGTGGTGGTGCGCGGGTACGCGGAACCGGCCGACGGCGTACGGCGGTTGTGGATCAGGGCGCGGTGCGGGCCCGGCGGCGGTGAGAGGCACGGCGGGTCGGGCGCCGGGCGGCGGTGCCGCGACTGTCAGGCTGCGGTGCGGTACAGGAAGAGCAGGTCGTCCGCGACGGTCAGCGGGCTGCTGCCCTCGCGCTCCTCGTAGACGCGGATCCCGGGGCGGCCGGCGAAGAAGGCGGGCCCGGTGGTGGCGGAGGCGCCGGACGGCGCGGGGAGGAAGCGGGCGAGCGAGGAGAGCGGCTGGACGGCGGAGGCGCCCGGCACGGCGGCGGGCAGGACGACACCGCCATCGGCGAGCTGCGGGATCTTCGACAGGTGCACGCCGAACTTCTTGCCGAAGAAGCTGAAGCTCAGGTGGTTGAGCCCGTCGATGATCCAGTTGGCGAAGGCGATCAGCCCCTTGACGGGCCCGGTGACGACCCCGGCGACGGTCTGGATGCCGGTGGACAGGAAGTTCCCCATGCCGTGCAGAGACTTCGACATGGCGTCGCGCACCCGGGTGAAGGCCGAAGGGAGCGTCCTGGTCAGCCAGTTCATGACCGGCTGGATGACGCCCTTGAAGCCGTTCCAGGCGCCCCTGACGATCGAGGTGACGGCGTGGGTGGCGGAGGAGATCGCGTTCCCGGCGCCCTGGAACCCCGAACTGATCGCGGAGCCAACGGCCTTCAGTACGGAGCCGACGGTCTTCTGTACGCCGTCGAACACCTCGGAAATGGTCTTCGCCCAGCCCCGGATGACTGGTGCCATGAACGCCCAGGCGGCCTTGAAGCCGTTCAGGGCGGCCTGGAAGACCTGCTGGATGGTCTGCTGACCGGTTTCGGAGTTCACCGCGTAGTCGACGAGACAGGCGACCAGCGGAGTGACGATCGCGAGGACGAAGCCGAGCGGGTTCGCCTTCATGGCCGTGTTGATGGCGGTCATGGCGATCGAGCCGAGCGTCATGGCGGTGCCGAAGAGGGTCATGAACTTGGTGACCTTCGGGGTGTAGCTGCCGAGCAGATCCGTCACGGATCCGAAGACCCCTGCCCCGGCGGCGAGGGCCCCGAGCACACCGAGCGGGCCCCGGATGCGGCCGGCGCCTGCGCGGATGCGGGTGGCGGCGGTGGCGGCTGAACGTCCGGCCTTGCGCACCGCACTGCCGGCTTTCGTCGTTGCCGTACGCAACTGGCGCAGCGCGGGGGCGGTGGTGGCTGCCCGCGTGGACAGCGTACGGACGGGGGCCTGGACCCCGACGAGTTCGCGCCGCATGGCCAGGACGGCGGTGCCGGTCTGGAGGGCCACGGTCCGGAAGGTGGTCAGGGCGGCAGCGGGTCGTGCCCCGCCGGACGTGGGGTCCCGCCGGGAACGCGTCACCCTCGGGCCTTGGACAGGAACAGCAGAGCGGTGGCGGTGTCCTGGAGGCTGCTGCTGGTCGCTTCGTAGTACTGCTCGATGTAGAACCCGCCGTCGGTGGCGGCGGCGCCGGTGCCGACCTGGCCGGCGCGGGTGGTGTGGCCGAGCAGTCGGCTCAGCTTGGAGAGCGGCAGGACGGCTTCGGCCTCACCGGCCTCGGCGACGATGGTGTGCACGCCGCCGTTCTGCGGCTGGACGATGCCGCCCTGGGCGAGGCGGGGGATGGTCGGCAGATGGATGCCGAATGACTTCCCGCCGACGACAGGCACCCAGCCCGGTACGGAGACCCGGATGCCGTTGAGCTTGCCGATCGCCGAGTTGATCAGGCCGATCACGGCGTTGATCGGGCCGGTGACGGCTCCCTTGATGGCGCCGAACGCGCTGCCGGCGATGGACTTCAGGCCGTTCCAGGCGCTGGACAGTTTGCTCTTGACGGCGGTGAAAGCCGCCGGCACGACGCTCTTGATCCAGTTGACCACCGGCGAGATGACGGACTTGATGCCGTTCCAGACCGTGGTGATGACCTTCTTCACGGCGTTCATGGCCGTGGTGATGACCGTCTTCCAGAGGTTGAAATAGGTCTTGATGACGGTCGCGACGGCCTTGACGACTACCGAGACCGCCGTCTTGATCCCGTCCCATACCTTCTTCATCAGCGCGCCGGCGGCCTTCATGACAGGTCCGACGGCCTTCATCACACTGGTGATGACGCTCTTGATGACGTTGAAGGCGGTGTTGAGGATCTTCTGCATGGTCTTGGACTGCATCGCCATGTCCACGATCTTGGCGATCAGCGGGGCCAGCAGCGCCATGAGGACGCCGATGAGGTTTCCCTTCATCGACTTGTTGAGCCCCTGCATGCCCTTGTCGGCCTTGGCCGCGCCGGTCTGGAACTTGCCTATGCCGGTCCCGCCGGTCTGCCCGGACTTGCCGGCCTTGGTGACGGACTTCTCCGCCTTGTCGGCCGCCAGTTGAAGCGACTTGAGTTCCTTGGCGGACTGCTGGGACGAGGACTTGATGCTGGTGATTCCGCTGTTGCTGCTCTGAACGCTCTTCTTGAGGCCGGAGGCCGCCCGGTCGGCCTGTTCGAGGTTGGTCTTGAAGCCGCGGAGGCTGTCGGAAGCTTTTTTGAGTGTGGCTGTGAACGCCATTCCATGTCCGATCGTTCATCGGCCTGTTCAGCCGACCGGCTGGCGGCCGGGAGGGTGGGTGAGGGCGTGCGCCGCTGATGAGCGGTCAGGCGAACTCGGCGAGTAGCCCGTCGACTTTGGTGTGCAGGCTGCCGATCGCGGTGTCGAGCTTCCGGGTCGCCGCTTCGATCCTTGCGACCGAGCGATTGGTCCATTCGGTGTCGGGGGCCGACATCTGCGTGACCTCGGTGCTTTCGAGCTTGGGGAGCCCGGCCTTGGTTACGCCGACCTTCTTTCCTTTGCCCTCCAAGAATTTCGTCAGCGCGTGATCGAACTGGATGAGCTTCAGGCCGAGAGTGCCCACCAGTGCAAGACCCAGCGTCACGGCCGTCGTCATCGAGAACGACGATGTGGCGAGGCTCTTGACGCTCTCTACGATGTCCTTGCCGACGAGGCCCTGCAAAAGGGTCTCGACCGTTCCGGGCTCGGCTTTCTTCTCGGCTTCGGGTGCCGCTGTTCCCTTTACCGCGGAGGACTTCTTCAGTTCGCTGATCTGTTTGGCGATGTACTCCTCGGTGGCCAGCCGACTCGGGCCCTTCCCCGGGATCGAGTCCTGGACGCCTTTTACGGCCTGCAGAATTTCGGTGTCCTTGGTGAGGCATTCTTCGTTCGTCGTCATCGGTCAGCCCTTCTGCGCGTATCGGTACTGCATCTGCTCTCCGGTGGCGTCGGGAATGTCACCATAAGAGAAATTTGCACAGGATAGTCCCATTGCTGTGATGCCCTCGGCTTGTTGCCACCAGAGGTGACGCTGTGTCATCATCCACGAAAGGAAATGTGGAGGGTCTGTGGAGATCGAAGTCTGTGGAGTTGTTTTCGCTGTCGCGGTCCTGGGCCTTATTGGTTTCGGATTCCCTTACCTCAAGCAGGCTCCGCTGCGAAAAAGGGGTGTGAAAACATGGGCTTGGGAGGCTTCCAAGTCGGTGCCCCAGGACGGGAAAATAACCGTGAGGTACGGATACGACGGGCGCGACGGCGGATTGCACAGCATTGCCAGGGTCGGTCTTACGGCGATGCCCTCGGGTTCTCAGGAGGTTGTGTATGACCCCGAGAATCCGAAGCGTGCCGAATTCGTTTCCCTTATGCCGGAAAACGTGAGCAGGAGGCGGAATCTCCTCCTCATCCTGATGGTGGTGGCACTCGCCTCGCTCGTCCTCGGCTGTGTGAGCACGTTGATGTGAGTTTCCGGGTGGGTTCGGAGATACCTATTCTTTATGATCCTCGGCGTCAGCGGCGGTCAATGCCGCGAACGGAGGCGGATGATCACGTTGGATTCAGCGGTGTGTTCACTGCGATGATGAGTACTCTTTGGTGCCTCTTTGCTGTTGTGGGGATCCTGTCTCCGACGGTTTTGTCCTGAGTCTTCGCTGCGGTGGCCTGGTGAAGTTGCGTGCCGCCTTCAGAGCGAAAGGGGAGGCTCAATGTTTGTCGTTGTCGGCATAATTTTCTTCATTTCTCTTGTGGTGCTTCTGGGTTCTGGAATTCCTTATCTTGCACAGGCTCCTCTGCGGAAGAGAGGAGTGGTTGTTGATTCGACGGTGGTACGCCGATCCGTTCCGCGAGACGGAAAGATCGACGTGGAATACATGTACATCACCCAGGAGCGAGAGCGGCGCACTATGTGGCAGCGCGGCTGCTCTCAGTACCCGCAGGGGGGTGAGCGGGTCATTTACCGATCCGCAAAATCCCAAGCGAGCCGAATTTGTGATCTTCATGTCCCGGAACCCCAGGAAAAAGATTGTTTTTCTGGCGGTTCTGGCATCGGTGACGGTTGTCGCGCTCGTGCTGCTCTGCATCGGTTTGGTGATCTGACCGGGGTGAGCCTGGTGGTAGTGACGCCTGGCGAGGCGGCTTCGGGATGTGACGGGTCCGGGGCCGGGCAGACGCGGCGGCACGAAACTGAATACAGATAATCCGTGGTGCGGCATTCTTTTCATGGTTCTCGCCGCAGCGGTAATGGCTGTGGCGTGGGCGGTCACGTTGTGCGGGAGAGGGCTGGGGGCAGTGGGTCAGATGGTCGAAGTGGATCTCGATCCGACGGCTCCGGCCCGCATTTATTCGCGCGGCTGTATGCCGCGCTTTCCGCACTGGTTGCCCGCATGTACGGCGGCTCCGGCGTGCTCCTGGAAATTCTTGGCCTGGTGATAGCGGTGGGTGAACCTTGCTCAGGCAACGGTCCCGGCCCGCTGTCCAGATTTATCCTCCGGTCAATCTCTTCTATGGTGGGATGGTTACGGACAGGGTGGCCCTCCCTCCTTGTGGTTCTCCTGCAAGTTCCACAAGACAACGGAGCGGCCAGGAAAATGCTCGCGTGTAATTTATGGTGATGCAAAGCATGGGGGATTTCAGATGCTTGATGGCTGTGCGACAGTTTTTCTCGTTGCTTTCCTGATGCTTCTTTACTCTGGGGTTCCCTACGTGCTCCAGAGGCCGCTGCGCGAACGCGGCAGGCACACGATCGCCTGGGAGGTGGCGAGGTCCGTTCCCCGAGATGGCAAGATCGACGTGCAGTATGCATACGACGGGGGCGATGGAGAACCGCAGCGCACCAAGTGGATGCGCGGCCTCACCATGGAGCCTCAGGGAACGCAACCGGTCATGTACGACCCTGAGAATCCGAAGCGCTCCGCGTTCGCTTCCGACATGCCGAGGAACGTGAAGGGGAAGCGCGTCTATCTCCTCTGCGTGCTCGTCGTCACCGCCGTGTCGCTCGTCCTGGGGTGTGTGAGTGCGCTGATGTGAGCCCCGGTCGTGCCCGCCGGCCGCCCCGCGACACGGGGCGGCCGGCGGTGGCGTCAGCTGAAGAAGCGGGCCAGTTCCGACGGGCTCGGGGCGGGTTGGGGGGTGGTGGCCGGCGTGGTGACGTCGGCCACTGCTCCGTCCCGGTCGGCCCTGTCACCCGGACGCGGTACCGGTACCGGCTGCTCCGGCGGGTCGGACTCTCCGTCGCCGTTGACGACGGAGAACATCCAGTTGGCCGCGGCGAGATGGTCCACGACGGCCGCCAGCAGGTAGTCGGTGACTCCCCAGTCGGCGGTCTCGCCGTCCGTGTCGCGGATGGTGGCGCTGTCCCGCGGCAGGTGCTTGATCAGGATCGCCAGTCGGCGGGACGAGAGCCGGCCGCGATGCCAGTCGAGCAGGTCCACCCCGTAATGACGGAGCAGGTCGGCTTCCAGAGCCTCGGCGTGTTCTTCGGCGAACGCGACGAGGCTCAGTCTTCCCCCAGGCCGAGCCCGGTCTCCTTGCCGTACGCCTCCAGGATGGCGGCGATGTCCTGCATGGTGACGTCGAGCTTGGCGAAGCGGGCGAACTGCTCTTTGCCGAGAAGGAGTTCGAGCAATCCGTCGACGTCGTTGTCGTCCAGGCCGCGCAGCGCCCCGGCGGTGGCGCGGGTCAGCTCGGTCGGCAGCTGGTAGGTGTCGCCGTCGAGTTCGAACGACCAGGTGCGGCCGAGCGCCTCCATGCGCTGGGCGCGAGCGGTGTTCACGTCGAAGGTGGCCATGAGGTCTCCGTTTCGGAAGGGTGCTGAGCGGTGCGGTGTCGTGGCCGGTTGGGGCCGGCCGTACGGGTCGGGTGGTCCGGTCACGTACGGAGTCACGTACGGAGTCACGTACGGAGGGGTGCCGGGGCCGGACGCGGCCGGTGGCCCGGCACCCCGAGGTGCCCCCGTGGCCGGGGGCAGGGGGTCAGGCGCTGGTCGTGAGGTACGACGGGTCCTTCATGACGAAGGTCGCCAGCGGCTGGGTCTCGCCCGAGGACAGCGCCGTGAAGGTGACGCCGAGCGTGGCGGCGGCCTTGCGGGCCAGCTTGATGTCGTCCGACGCGGTGACCTGGCCGCGCGGGATGACGAACCGGTACGTGACGTCCGCCCCGTCGTGGAACTCCAGGCCGAGGGCCCGCTCGTCGAACTGGGGGCCGTCCGGCACGTTGTAGGAGTAGACACCCGGGTTGGTGGTCGCGTTCACCGCGTCACCGCCCATGAAGAACGGCAGGGTGTCCTCGTTGAACTGGAGCATGGCGAACTTCAGCGTCAGATCGCGGTCCGCGTAGATGAAGCGGGCCGGGCTGACCGCCTGCCACGTCTCCACCGGGTCGAGCTTGTCCTTCTTGGAGAAGGTCACGCCGTCGGTGGAGGTGTATCCGAGGTCCCGCCACACCGTCTTGTCCCAGTCGGCCGACGGGTCGGCGGAGAACTGGGTCGGCGCCGGGGTGCCGGCCGGGGCCACGAGGATGCGGCCCGTTCCGGCGATGCGGATCTCGGACGAGTTATTACCAGCCATGAAAGTGGCTTCCTTTCCAGGGAGTTGCCCCGGGTGGGGCCGCCGTATCCGGGGTGGGTACGGCGAAGGCCCCGCCGTTCGGTTCGGCGGGGCCAGGTTCAGGGGGAGGCGTTACACGGCCCGGGTGAGCGGGCGGGCGTACGCCGGAGTTGGTCCGTACGGGGTGCGGCCTGCTCGGCCGGTGGTGCGCGATCGGTTCAACCGGTGGGGCCGGTTCAGCCGGTGCGAGTGGCGGCGCTGTGCGGATGAGGAGGAGCTGTGCGGTGTCAGTCCGTACGGACGGTGAAGCGGAGGACGCAGACGTAACGGTTGGCGCCCGCGTAGACGTAGTCGGGCAGCCAGCGCGGCCCGTCCGCCTCGGTCACGTCGCTGATGAACGAGGTGCCGAAGACGGTGCCGGTCGCGGCCAGCAGGGCGGCGCGGGCCGCGTTGGCCAGCGTGTGCGCCACGGACTTCTGCGGCCCGTAGACCTCCAGCTGGATCAGCGGCTGGTCCACATGCAGGTCGTCGACCCAGGCCCCGCCCATCCGGGAGATCAGCACGGCCTGCTGTGTCCCGTCGAAGCCGGCCGGCGGTGCGTCGTCGACGTACGCGCCGGCCAGCTCCGGCCGGGTTTTGAGCAGGTCCCGGGCGATGGCCTGTACGTCCGGGAACGTGCCCGGCGCGGATGAGGGCATGGTGGTCACTCCTTTGTGCGGGCCGGCGGTGGACGTCCGTACGTACGGCCCGTACGCACGCCGGACACGAGAGCGGCGGGGCCGTGCCACCTGGAGGGAAGGGGCACAGCTCCGCCGCTGCAGCCATAGTGATCGAGAGATTGCGTGCGCGCAACCAACTTCGTGCCGCATCGGTCTGGTGTGGAGGTTTGACGGGCGTCGGCGAGGTGTTGGGCCGTCATATGCCGGACGTCCGTGCGAGGGCTGCGCTACTCTGGGCGCCAACTCGAACTGGGATTCGAATGAGACCGACGCGGCGTGGATCGCCGCTGGGTAAGGACGGTGGGGCCGTGACGACGTACAACGGTGAGCAGTCGTGGTGACCGGAGGGCCGAAGGAGCGGTTGGCCGATGTGATGGCTGCCGCCGTCGCGGTCGCCGTGGAATCGGCGCAGGCCGGCCGCTACACCGGAGAGGTGGGCCGCACGCTGGCCGCGGTCGTGGGTGAGGTGGGGGCCCGGATCGCCGGGGACGCCGAACTCCGTGGCTTCTCCAGCGGCTGGCAGGAGGCGATGGCGACGAGACCCGCGCTCGTACGACCTCGACCTCGTCCTCACCGGCCCGTCGAGGCGTCCGTCTGACACGCGAAACGCCCCCGGTCCCTTGTGCGGGGCCGGGGGCGGTGCTGTGCGGGGGCGGGTGTTGCGGGTGTCTCCGCTGTCAGCGGCGCTCTGCGGGGGTGTGCTCCGTGGCGGGACCGGCCCGCGGGGCGGGGGCGGCGGCCGTCGTGCGGCGCCCCTGCGCACGCCGGGTGGCGCGTTCGGCGGCGAAGACATGCTCGAGGCGGTAGAGCCGGCGCCTGCCCTGCCGGCCCGACGGCCGCAGATGGCCGAGCTGCACCCACTTCCTGATGGTCGCCGGCACCACCCCGGCCTCCTGGGCGGCGAGGGCGCTGGTCACCAGGGTGACGTCGGCGAGAGGGGCGTACGGGCGCGGTCGAGGGCTCATCGGAGATCGCCTGCTGCCGAGGCTGCGGAGTCCGCCGTGCCGGTACGGGACGGCTCGACGGCAGCCCAGGCATCCCGCTCCCAGAGGTGGCGGAAGGCCGGGTCGGTCGCACAGTCGCACTTCTCGTCGCCGCAGCGGCAGCCCGGGTTCACGCAGAGCACGGCGTCCCGGTCGGGGAAGACGCGCAGCGAGACGGAGTCGCACCACGGGCAGTGCCCGGACAGCCGGACCATGGTCTCGGTCTCGCCCAGTGCCCGGGAGCAGCGCCGTGCCATCCGGCGCAGCTCGTCGCGCGTGTGCCGGGCCAGGGTGGGGTCGGCGGCGGTGCGTCCGAGGAGCGCTGCGACCCGGGCGAGCCGCTCGGGTACGGGGGCGCGGCGCGGGCGGCCCAGGCGCAGCCGGTCGAACAGGGCCTCTTCCAGCTCGATCACACCGTCGGTGATGTCGCGCAGGGCGTCCGAGATGTGCAGCCGTACGGGGGCGGCGGTGTGGCCGGGCACGGCGAGTCCGTGCTGCTGCTCGTTGCGCAGGGCCTCGGCGTGTTCGGCGGCGGCCGCGGCGGCGCGTGCCGTGCGTTCGGCCGGCCCGGGGACATGCCGTACGGCGGTCGGGCGGCTGCCGGCTGATGGCGCCAACTCCTCCAGCAGGTCGGGGAACTGGCTGATCAGCAGGGCGGCCCAGAGCGCGGCGTCCCGGGCATCGCCCGCGCCGTCCCCACGGGGTCGCCCCTCCTGGGGCCGGCCGTCCTGGGTGCGGAGGGGAGCGCCGTGCGTGGCGGCGGCTCCGGAAGCCTTTGTCTCACTCATCGCGGGGCCTTTCTGCTCCGTGTGTTCTGCGGGTGGTGCGTGTTCTGTGAGTGGTGCGGGCCGGGCGGAGGTTCAGGCGGTGCGGCGTCGCGGTCGGCGAACCAGGGCGACGGTCCTGCCGTTGCGCCAGAGGCGCCCCGCGCACACCCCGTCGAACCAGCTGGACTCCGGCGCCACCGTCTCCTCGCACTGCTGGGCGACCGGGCAGCGGGCGCAGGCCGTGAGGGCGCGCGCAGCCTCGGCCGGGCGCCGGGCGAAGACGGCCTCCGGCGGCAGGCCCAGGCAGGCGGCCGAGCTGGTCCAGGTGTTGGAGGGGAGGGCTAGCAGGGACTGATCCATGAGTGCTCCTGGTGCGCGAGCGACGGAACGGGACTGATGGGACAGACAGGTGTGAAGGGACTGGTGTGACAGGGCTGGTGTGACGGGGCTGGTGTGACGAGGCGGGTGGAACGGGGCAGAGGGCGGTGGATGGCCGCAGGGGAACTGGCGTCGCCGCAGAGTGGCAGATTGCGTGCGAGCGCGCAACAAAAATGCAGAGAGGCTCTCCGTGGCAGGCGCGGAGGGTGTCCTCAAGATCGCTGCGCGTGTGCAGATGGCCCCATCTCGACAGGACCTCCACATTGCGCACGCAAAAGCTCATAATTCCGTGCGCGCAAGCGCGGTAACCTTGGGATCGCTTCGGAGGGAGGCGAGGGCACGTGACCGCCAACGAACTGGACCAGTTCACGGCCTGGATCGAGGATGTGATCCGGCAGCGTGGATACGACATCGACAGTCCGCGGGGCGGCGGCAAATCACGCCTCGCCGACGAGGCGGGCGTCCACCGGGCCGCCATCACACGGCTGTTGCAGCGGCAGAGTATGCCTGACCTGGAGACGATGCGCCGGCTCGCACACGCTTTGGACATCTCCGTGCGGGAGATGCTGATCCGCTCGGGGCGGCTGACTGAGGACGAGCTGCCGTTGCCGTCGGCCGGTGATGATCTGGAGCGCCGGGTCACCGGCGACAGGCGGATCAGCCTGGAGGAAGCCGCAGCCGCTCTCGGGGTGCCGCCCGAGCAGCGCGAGATGTTCCTGCGGGTGGCGGGGCAGTTCCTGCCCGGCGATCCGGTGGAGCGGGACCTCCCGGCGCGGCGGGCCCGAAGAGGCTGAGACCCCGTCGGGTGCCGTGACTTCGTTCCGCGCCGACCCGGCCGGTCCCGCTGCCGCGTTGCGCACTGCCCCCGCCCGCCTGCGGATGTCGTCGGCCGTGCGCCCTGCGCCTCCGGGCGAGGGGGTTCAGGCGTGGCGGGCTAAACTGTGGCCGGTCCGTTCCTTGGGGAGTTGCCGGTTGTCACCGCAAGTAAGCGCCGGTGGTGAGCTTCGCGGTCGCCGGAAGGGGGGCGGGGCCTCGGGGCGCCGGTCATGGGGGGCGGCGACAAAGGGGACGTCAGGAAGAGCCACGCATGGTCGAGGGCGAGAAGGGCTCCCGGCAGGCGAACGGCTCATCCGGGAGTACGCCGCGGCAGCGGCGGTCTGCGGCACCGGACGCCGAGAAGGACGCGGGGCCGCCTGCCGGCGATCTCACCCAGCTCCTCGCCGCTGTGGGCGCGCTGCTGGAGGGCCACGCTGCGGACGACCTGGTGGTCATGTTGCGTGAGGAACTGGAGCGGCGCGAGTTCGCCGCGTACGGGCGGGGCTGGCGTGACGCGGCGGCGCAGTACCACCAGCTGGTCGATCTGGTCGGACGCGTCGAAGCGGGAGAGCCCGGCGGCCGGGTCCCCGGGCAGGCCGCGGTTATCCCGTTCCGTCGCAGGGAGCGGTACGACCGTCCGGAGTACCCCCAACCCCGGCCACGCCCCGGGGGCTCGGCGCCGGCCGACCCGTACCGCGACCCGTACGGCGATCCGCACCGGGACCCGTACAGCGACCGCGTCGGCATCCGGCGCGACGAACCCACCGTTGAGGGGCGGACGAACCCGGCCACGGACCATCCACGTCCGGACGCTCACCGCACGGGTGGCGCGCGCCGGGTGCCGCCGCTGTCCGCCGACCCGGTGGAAACGGACCCGGCGGCCTCACGCGGGACGGCGCGGACAGCCGCGCCCGATCCCCGGCCGCCCCGGGGCTCCGGGCCACGGCCGTCGGCCCCGGACGCCGCCGCCCCGTCGCCCGGGCCTGCTTTCGCGCCCAAGAACCGCCGCTCCAAAGTTCCCACCATCCCGCGACTGCCCAGCCCGCGCGACCGGGACCGCCCCGGCGGGGGCGGGTGACCGACGGAGGAGCCACCGGTGGAAGCAGAGGCCGACGTGTCCGCGCGGGTCAATGCACCGATCCGGTAACCGAGTTGCGCACCTTCGCACACCGGATGCGTTCAACTGGCGACAATGTGCACGTGTCTACTACGCCTGACCTCGATCTCGACGACGGTACGCCGGTCCGTTTCCTGCTCACCCCCGTTGAGGGCGCGACCCCCGCACCCCCCGCACCCGACCGTGACCTCCCGGAAGGCATGGGGCAGGCGGTGCCGGTGGCCTCGGGCGGCCGGGCCGTCGCCGATTTCGCGGCCGGGGCGCTGCGCGGGGTGTTCAAGCCGCTGGGCCCGCTGCTCCAAGAGGTGCACCACGCCGTCATCTCCGCGCCCGAGCCGCCCACGGAGCTGAGCGTGACCTTCGGCGTGCAGGTCGGCCAGGACCTCAAGTTCGGAATCGTGGGCTCCAACGGGCAGGCCCACCTCACCGTCACCGCCAGCTGGAAGCCGACCCAGCCGACCCAGCCGGCTCCCGCCGTCCCCGCCCCCGCACCGACGCCCAGCGGGGAGTGAGCGTGGGGTGGTTCCGTACCGCCGGGGACGTGGACGACGACCCGTCCCTCCATGTCGTGTCCGTACTGCGGGCCGAAGGAGACAAGGCCGCAGGCGCCGGCTTCGTACTCGGCGCCGACACCGTGCTGACCTGCGCCCACGTCGTCAACGACGCCCTGGCACGCGACATGTTCGAGTCCCGGTCGCCGGGGGCCGTCGAGATCCCGGTGGAACTTCGCGACACGGCGCGGACGCACCGGTACTCCGCACGTGTGGCGCACTGGATCCCACCACGCGGCCGGGACGGCGGCGCGGTCCGCAAGGGGGAAGACGAGTGGCTCGGCGACCTCGCGGTGCTGCGCGTCGACGCCCCCGCAGCGGGCCTGCCCGCCGTCGGCCGGGCCGCCATGGCGGTCGGCCAGGAGGTCGGGGCCTGGCACGGCGGCGGGAGGGGCGCCACCCACGCCCGCCTCACCGTCACCTCGCTCCACCGCTCGCTCGGCTACCTGGACGGTGAGCTGAACGGCATGGCGGTCGGCGCGGGCTACAGCGGAGGACCGCTCTGGTGCAGGCACGAGGGGGCCGTCGTCGGGCTCGTCGTCGCGCACTTCATGCCGCCCCGCGACCCCCGTACCGGCGCCCCGCTCCCGTACAGCCCCCAGCATCTGGTCCGGCGCAGCTGGGCCGTCCCCTGGCAGCGTGTCGAGGCCGAACTGCGGCCCCTGGGCGTCCTCGACGCGGTACTTCCCGCAACCCCCGGCCCGGAGGACCCCGCCTTCATGCTGCTGGCGGAGGCGATCGCGGAACTCCTGCCGGTGATGAGCGAGCGCATCGACCGCGCCCAGCGGCTGGCCACTGCGTGCGGCATCGAGAAGGGCAGCGGCGTCACCCCGCCCACCCCCGAGGAGTTCGCGGAGTTCCTCCTCACCCACCCGCGCGCCCTGGCGGCCCTCTCCGGGATCCTGCGCCGCGAAAGCCCGGAGGCCGCCGACCGGTTACTGGCGGCGGGCGCCCTGTCGCGCACGCCCAGGCTGCTGTCCCCGCAGGAGTACGCCGCGCTCCACAAGCACCTGCGGAACATGGACCGGGCGGCGGTGCTGGCCCGTTTCCCGGAGGCGGTGCGCGCCGCGCTGCCGCATCTGGCCGCCCGGCCCGGCGGGGACTCCCTGGACGAGCTCCTCGACCACCTGGAGGTGCTGCCGGGCGACGGCCACTCCGCCGGCCGGGAACGCAGGGTCCCGGCGCTGCTGCGTGTCATGGAGTACGTCGGTGCGCTGGGCACCAAGCACCGGGAGGCGGAGCTGCGGATGTGGGCGGACGGGGTGGCCCAGCGACTCGGCATCCCGCGGATGGCACTCGGCGAGCGCCGGGCCGACGCCCAGGAGTGGGTGCGCTCCGTGCGGGGCCGCTCGGCACGGGTGCGCGTCCTGGTGCAGGTGACGCGGGCGGAGCCGGGCCGCCACCACCTGCGGAGCTGGTGCGACGAGGGGGCCGGGCCCCGGCAGGTGTCGACGGACAGCGCCGTGTCGTACTCGGCGTCGGAGGCGGCGCGCGAGGTGCTGCGCGTGCTGGACTCGCTCACGCCCCCGGCCGGGGACGAGCGGCCGCCCCTGGTCGAGGTGCTGGTGGACCGCGGCAGCCTGAACCTGCCCGTGGACGAGTGGGAGGCGCGGGACCCGGACGAGATCGTGCCGGGGGTGCTCGGCGTGGAGTATCCGCTGGTCGTGCACTGCCCCGAACTGCTGCGCAGACACGGCCGCTTCATGTCCCACTGGCGCACCAGATGGAACCGGCTCGACTCGGGGAGGACCGTTGTCGTCTCGGAGTCCATGGACCGCGACGCCGTCTACTCCACTCTGGTCAACCAACTCGACACGGTACGCGTCTCCGTGGATGTGCCACCCGGCCCGCGTGACGGCATCGTGCAGATCTGTCTCGCGCTGGGCATACCTGTGGTGGTGTGGGACCGCGGCCGGGACGGAGCCTCACATGTCGTCGAGCACATGGCGGACGTCGCCACCCGGGAGCTGCCCGACGGGGTGCGCGGCTACCGGGCGAACGCCATGGCCAGCCCGCCCGAGTTCCCCGGCCGCCCAGTCCTCGCCTGGGCCGACGCCGACCGCACCGTGCCCCGACTGCATCTGACCGAACCACAGGAGAGCACATGACATCCGCCCCCGATGCCGCTCCGGACGCCGGTGCCGACGCCGACTGGCGGCTCTTCCGCGGCGACGGCGTGCCCCGGGCCATCGCCCTTCCGGCGGCCCCGCCCTGGCGGCGCTTCACGCCGGTACGGTCGATGCGCCCCGAGCTGCCGTATCTGATCGAGCCCCGGCACGCCGACGTCGTCAACGCGGCGCTGCACCTGCGCCGTCCGCTGCTTGTGACCGGTCCGGCCGGCACCGGCAAGTCGTCGCTCGCCCGGGCCATCGCGCACGAACTGCACCTGGGCGAGCTGCTGCGCTGGCCCGTCAACAGCCGCTCCACCGTCAAGGACGCCCTCTACCAGTACGACGCGATCGGCCGGCTGCGCGAGACGACGCTGAGCCGGGACCGCGGCGAACGCGAGCCGTCCATCGGCACGTTCATCCGGCTCGGCCCGCTCGGTACCGCCCTGGTGCCCTCGGCCACCCCGCGTGCCCTGCTCATCGACGAGATGGACAAGGGAGACGTCGATCTGCCCAACGACCTGCTCACCGTCTTCGAGGAGGGCGTCTTCGACATCGCGGAGCTGACCCGGCTCCCGGAGGACATGGCCGACGTGGAGGTGCAGAACCTGGACCACCGGGGCACCGTCCGGGTGCACCAGGGGCTCGTCCAGTGCGCGGAGTTCCCCGTCGTGGTGATCACCAGCAACGGCGAGCGCGACTTCCCGCCGGCGTTCCTGCGCCGCTGTGTACGGCTGGACCTGCCGGTGCCCGACGAGGAGCGGCTGCGCGCCATCGTCGCCGCGCACCTCGGCGAGGAGGCGCTGCGGGAGGCCGAGGACCTGATCGAGGTCTTCCTGCGCCGCCGGGCCCCGGGCGAACTCGCCACCGACCAGCTGCTCAACGCCGTGTTCCTGCGCGCCGGCGGGATCGACCTGGACGCGGAAGGGCTGCTGGACGCCGTACTGCATCAGCTCACCGGGGCGTTGTGACCGCGGCGGGGGGCCCGGGAGCAGCAGGCGGCGGGCCGCTCGCCGATGCGCTGCGGGTCCTCTCCGCCTGCGGCCACGACCTGGACGCCGACCAGGTCCTCGACGTGCTCTGGCTGGCCCGCAGGCTGCCCGCCGGTGAGGCCGCGCCGCTCCACCAGGACGAGCCCGCCGCCGCGCCGCCCCCCGAACCGCCGGACTCCGGACCGGACCCGGGCGGCCCGCGGCAGCCCGTACCGGAGGCCGACGACCCGGATCTGCCCGACCTCACCACCCCGGCCCTCTACGCGGCGGCCCGTCAGGGCGCGGCCACCCCCGGGGCGCGGCCCCCGCAGCCGGGCCCACAGCCGCACAGGGCGATGCCGCTGCGGGTACCCGAGGACAAGGCACTCGCCGACGAGCTCGAACTCGGCCGGGCTCTGCGGCCGTTGCGCCGCAGACGGGACAGCAGGCACCGCACCGAGATCGACGAGGAGCGCACAGCGGCCGGGCTCGCCGAGACCCGGCTGGCCGACGTGGTGCAGCGGCCGGTGCGGGAGCGCTGGCTGAACCTCGTCCTGCTCGTCGACGACGGCCTGTCGATGCTGCTGTGGCACCGCCTCGGTACGGAGCTGCGCGCCCTGCTGGAGCGGCTCGGCGCCTTCGCCACCATCCGGGTACTCGGTCTCGACACCCGCGCCCCGCACCGACCGCGCCTGCACGCGCGGCCGTTCCACCCGGCCAGCGCCGAGCTGCCCCTGAGCATCGTCAACGACCCGTCCGGCCGCACCCTCCTGCTGGTCGTCAGCGACGGCATGGGCGCCGCCTGGCGGGCCGGCGCGATGCACGAGCTGCTGGCCGCGCGGGCGGCACGCGGCCCGGTCGCGGTACTGCACACCCTGCCGCGCGACATGTGGGCGGCGTCCGGCATATCCGCCGAGAGCTGGCGGGCCACCACCCGGCACATAGGCGGTGCCAACGCCTCCTGGGAGATCGCGGATCCGGTACTGCCCCGGGGGCTCGCCGACTTCGACGGGGTGCCGGTGCCCGTCCTGGAGCCGACGGCCGGCTCGCTGCGGGACTGGGCGCGGCTGCTCGCGTCGCCCGGCACCACCGTGGAGCTGCCGCTGCTGTCCGGCCCCGCCCGGTTCGGGGCCGTGGCGCCCTCCCGTGACCTCGGCAGCGTCCAGCACTTCCGGGACGCGGCCACCCCGGAGGCGTACCGCCTCGCGGCTCATCTCGCCGCGGTCTCCCCGCTGTCCGTACCGGTGATGCGGCTGGTGCAGACCGCGGTGCCGTGGAAGGCCGGTACGTCCGACCTCGCAGAGGTGTTCCTCGGCGGTCTCGTACGCCCGCATCCGGCGCCCGTGCCGGGGCCGCTGCCCGCCAAGCACCGGATCTTCGACTTCTCCGACGAGGCCAAGGCGGTGCTGCTCGACGCGGTCCCGCAGGACGAACTGCTGCACACCAGCCGCCGGATCGGACGCCGCCTCGGGGAACTCGCGGGCAACTCGCCCGACTTCCCGGCCTGGCTGGCCCATCCGGACGGCACCGCCGAACTCCCGGGCTCGCACCACCCGTTCACCAGCGTCGAGCGCCGGCTGCTCAGTCGGTTCGGCGTCTCCTTCGGCGGCCCGGCGTCCACCTCGGGGCCGGTGCGCGAGCCGGCCGGCCCCGATGCCGACCCCTGGGAGCCGCTCACCGAGGAGGACCCGCGGCAGCTCGGCGACTACGAGCTGCGCGGCCGTCGCCGCGGGCGCCGCACGATCGTCTACCGGGGAGCCGGCCCGGCAGGGGAGGCGGCCGTGCTGCGGATCGCGCGCCCCGATCTCCCCGCGGCCAACAACCGGTTGATCGAGGTGGAGGCCGAGGTGCTCCGCCGGCTCCAGGGGGTGTGCGCTCCCACCCTGCTCGCCGGCGGGCTCCGGGACTCGCCGCGCTGGCTCGCGATGACGCCGATCGCCGAAGTGGGCACGCCGGACGCCCAGCCACCGCGCCTCGGGGACATCTACGCGCAGGCGGTGCTGGGCGGTTCCGCCCCCTTCGACATCCTGCGCGGGCTGCTCGTCGCCTGCTACCTCGCGAACGCCCTCAGCGTGTGCCACGTCAACGGCATTGTGCTCGCCGACCTCGACGCCGACAGCGTGTTCGTCCTGCGGCGGGCCGTGGTGCTCGGCGACCTCTCGGACTGTGCGATCGACGGGGAGTACCTGGGCCCGGGCCCGGTCCCGACCCGCGAGGACAACATGCGCTCACTCGGCGAGCTGCTCCAGCTCATCAGCAGCAAGGCCGGCCTGGAGCTGCCGGGCCTGCCGGACGGCATGCATCTGTGGCAGGGCGGCGCCTGGGACCAGCTGCGCGGCCTGGTGCGGCGCTGCCTCGACGAGGATCCGGCGCGGCGTCCCGCGGCGAGCGAGCTCGCCGAGCTGCTGGCCCGGTACGTCGCCAGGGTGCGGCTCCAGCGGAGCGGCGAGCCGGTCCCGCTCTCCACCGGGCACCGGCCGGCGGCGCGGGTCCCGCTCGACCCGCCCCGGGGCGGGGGCGAGCCCCGGCCGGCCGGCAGCGGTCTGCGGCTGCCGCGCTTCGGCTCCGCCCGCCGCGAGACACTGGCACGCCTGGAGCGGCTGCGCAGGCCACTGACGTACAGCAGGCGGCTGACCCTGGCCGGTGCCTACCACTACAGCGGACGGGCCACAGCGACGATGGTGCTCGGCTCGCTGCTCGCCTCCGTACGCGCCGAGCCGGTCCTGGCCCTCGACGGTGCCGCGTCCGAGGGGTCGCTCGACGCCTTCCTCACCGGGCGCAACGAGGCCGTCGTACGCGACCTGGTGGCGCTGGACCCGAACCCCTCGTACGCGGAGATCCGTGCCCTCACCACCCGGCTGCCGTCGGGCCTCGAAGTGATGGCCCACCGCGGCGGCCACTTCAGCCAGAACCCCGCGCACGCGCAGGAGTACGCCCGGGTGATGGCGCAGACCGCGCCGCACTACTCCTGTGTACTGACCGACTGGTCCCGGCTGCGGCTGGACCGTTCGGCCCGGGTGGTCCTGGACCACACGGACCGGCTGGTGCTCTGCTGCGGCACCGCGGACTGGTTCCTCGACGCGGCGGTGCGGACCCTCGAAGACGTACGGGAGGCCGGGCACGAGCGGGTGGCGCGCGAGGCGGTCGTGGTGGCCGCCGAGGTCGGCGGGTCGTCCGGCCGGCGGCTGCCCGCCTCCTTCGCCGGGCGGCTGGGCGTGGACCCCGGCCAGGTGGTGCACGTCCCTTTCGACGCGGCGCTTCAGTCGCCCGGCTGGGAGCTGGACTGGCTGCGGACGGCCACGGTGAACGCGTACATCCGGCTCGCGGAGCTGGTCCTTGGCCCCGAGGACCCCGGGGCCGGAGGCCCTGACGGGGAGCCGGGGCCCGGCTCCCCACCCGCTGCTTGATCCCGCCCGCTGCTTGATCACGCCCGTCACTTGATCCCGGTGGTCGCCACGCCCTGCGCGATCCGCCGCTGGAAGACCAGGAACACCGCGATCAGCGGCAGGAATCCGAGCACCGATGACGCCATGACCTCCGCGTACTGGATGTTGCTGTTGTTCACCAGGGACGCCAGGCCCACCGGGATCGTCTGCGACTTGGTCTGGTTCAGCACCAGCAGCGGCCACAGGAAGGCGTTCCACGAGTTGATGAACGTCAGGATCGACACCGTCGAGATCGCCGGGCGGCAGATCGGCATACAGATCGTCCAGTAGACCCGCCACCAGCTCGCCCCGTCGATGCGCGCGGCCTCGATCAGCGGGACCGGGATGCCCTTGAAGAACGCCTGGAAGATGAAGACCGACACCGGCGCGGCCACCGACGGCAGGACCAGCGCCCAGTAGGTGCCGAGCAGATGCAGCGACCGGTACTCGATGAACTGCGGCAGGATCAGTGCCTCGGTCGGCAGCATCAGACCTGCGGTGACCAGCGCCAGGACGACGTTGCGGCCGGGAAAGCGGAGGAAGGCCAGGGCGAAGCCCGCCATCGAGCAGAAGGCCACGGTGAAGACCACCGCGAGGACCCCGATGACCAGGCTGTTCAGGTACCAGGAGCCGATCGGATAGGTGTCCCAGGCGTACGAGTACGCGTGCAGGGACCAGCCACCGGCGAAGGGCGACGTCGGTTTCGCGGTGATCGAGCCGTCCGGCCGGAGCGAGGTAATGAGCGCCCACGCGAACGGGACGAGCCAGATCAGCGCGAACAGGGTGAGACAGACGGCGCAGAGCCGGTTGAAGAGCTTCGCGCCGTTGACGGTGGGCGCCGCGGACGAGCCCGCCGTACTGACCGGCCGTGGCTGGGTGAGGCTGCTCAAGGGGTCCTCCGCTCGGGCAGCGGTGCGGTGCGGGGCGCGGCCGGGGCCGTGGACCGGCGGCGCAGCGCGTACCAGGCTGTCGAGATCGCGACGATGATGACGAAATAGACCATGGTGGCGGCGGCGCCGTAACCACCCCGGTAGGAGGTGAATCCGGTGTCGTAGATGTACTCGATGACCGGCCGCGTCGACTGGTCCGGCCCGCCGCTGAGAAGCAGATAGATCTGGTCGAAGACCTTCAGCGAGGCCAGCACTTGGAGGATCAGCACCAGCCCGGTGGTCGGGCGCAGCAGCGGCACGGTGATCAGCCGGATCTGCTGCCAGGGGCTCGCCCCGTCGATCGCGGCGGCCTCGTAGACATCCGGCGGGACGTCCTGGATCGCGGCCGTGTAGAGCACGAAGTTGAAGCCGAACGTCCACCACAGCGTCATGAGGATCACCGCGGTCCAGCCGCCCGACGTGCTGCCGATGAAGTCGGGCACCGGCAGGCCGACGGCGCCGAACAGCTTGGGGAGCAGGCCGACCTGGGGTGTGTACATCCACAGGAAGATCAGGGCGACCACGGACGACGGCACCACGTACGGCGCGAAGAACGCCAGCCGGTAGAAGACCCTGCCCCGCCGGATCCGGGACGCGAGGATGGCGAACAGCAGCGCCAGGGCCACCAGCAGCGGGGTGGTGATCAGGGTGAACAGCACCGAGTGCCACATGGCGTCCCAGAAGAGGGAGTCCCGCAGCACCTGGGAGTAGTTGGACACTCCCACCCAGTCGCCGAGGCCGTCCTTCACCGTGGTCGTGTTGAAGAAGCTCAGCACGATGCCCATCAGCAGCGGGCCGCCCAGGAACAGCAGGTAGACGACCAGGAACGGGGTACTGAGCAGCAGGCCCGCCCGCCGGTCGGAGCGGGGCGGCCGGCCGCGCGCCGCCCGTACGGGTGCGGGGCGCCGGGCCGGCCGCGTCGAGGCGACGGTCGTCATAAAACTGCCTCCTACTTCATCGTGACCGGTGGTCGGGCCGTGGTGTAGCGCTTCAGATCCGCCCGCATGGCGCCGACCGCCTTCTTCGGGCCGAGCCGTCCCGCGAGTACCTCGATGACGGTGGCACCCACGGTGTTCTGGAAGTCCGAACCGGCGCCGGTGTACCAGGCGACAGGGTCGTACCGGGCGTTGAACGCCGCCTGTACGTAGTTGCGTTGTGGCGACTGCCCGAGAAACGCCTTGCTGCGCTGGCTGGGCAGCCAGGCCGGCACATGGCCGCCGTGTGCCCAGGTGGCGCTGTTGTCCAGCAGGCTCTTGATGAACTGCGCCGCGTGCGCGGTCCGTGCGGGGGAGCGCTTCGGATTGCGCGGGACGACGAGCGCGTGCGAGTCCGCGTACGCCACCGGCTCCGGCCCGAGCAGCGCGGGGAACGGCACCACGTTGAAGTGAAGGCCCTTGACGAGCCGGTACGAGGGGATCTGCCACTCCCCGTCGAAGAGGAACCCCGCCTTGCCCGTGCTGAACAGGGCGTTCGCCCCCGACCCGTTGAGGCTCTTCGGCATCAGGCCGGTCCGGGTCAGGCCCTGCATGAAGTCGAACGTCTCCTGCATCGCCTCGGTGTCGATGTCGATCGTGGTGCCGGAGCCGGTGACGACGGGGCCCGCGAGCCCGGAGTAGATCATGCTGAACCAGCGCCAGGCGGTGGACGGGTCGGCGGTAATGGACATCGCGGCGCCGTACTGCGCGCCCGCCTCCTGCATCGCTTTCACCGCGTCGGTGAAGGCGGCCCGGCCCTTCATCGGTTTCAGCCCGTCACCGGCTGCGTTGAGCAGGCCGGCCTTCTTCGCCAGGTCGACGTTGTAGAAGAGCACGAACGGGTGGGTGTCCAGCGGCACCGCGTACGCCGTGCCGTTCACGGTGGCCTTCTTCCAGGCCGCCGGGGTGAACCGGTCGGGTGTGACGCCCAGTTCGGTGACGCCCGTCTCGGCCACCGGCTCCAGCAGGCCCGCGGCCGCGAGCAGCGGCAGCCGGGACAGATGGGAGATGCCGACGTCGGGCGGGGTGCCGCTCGCCGTCGCAAGCGCCAGCTTGGTGTAGTACGGGTTTCCCCAGCCCAGGATGGTCGCTTCCACTGTCGTGCCGGGGTGCGCCGTGCGGAAGGCGTTCTCCATCAGCGTCATGTTGGCGCCGTCGCCGCCGGTGAACAGGTTCCAGAAGATGACGTCGGCGGTGTTGGGCTGGGAGCCCGTCAGGCCGGAGGCCAGCGGGGATGAGCACGCGGACAGCCCGCCGGCCAGGGTCAGGCCGCCGCCGAGAGCCAGGAAGCGCCGGCGCGCCATCGCTCCGCTCATAGGGGTATTCACCTCGTCAATTCGATGTGAACTCGATGGCGAGACCTTGGCACACGATTTGCATCGTTGCAATAGATTGGTGCGGGGGATGGGGTGGTGGCTGTTCTCGGTCGGCCGGTGGCCGGGGGTCAGATGGCGGTCCGGCGCTGCGAGGACTCGCGGACGACCAGCCGGAAGGGCGTCGACTCCCGCTGGGCCGGCGCACCACCTGATCCCCGACCGGTGTTCTCGCCGTCCGGCTGCCGGTTGATCTGCTCGTCGAGCAGGGTGAGGGCGCGCTCCGCGATCACGTCCAGGTCGGGCGCGACCGAGGTGAGCGGCGGGTGGGTGTACGCCGACTCCGGGACGTTGTCGATGCTCGCCAGGGCGACGTCGTCGGGCACCCGGACGCCGGAGGCGTTCAGCGCGTGCAGGGCGCCGACGGCCAGCGCGTCGTTGAAGGCGAAGATCGCGTCCGGCAGGGGGCCACTGCCTTCAAGGAGCTGCCGCACGGCTTCGTAACCCTGGGCCCTGTTCCAGTCCTTAACCGGCTCGACCAGCCAGTTCACCCGCCGCACCCCCGCTGCCGACAGGGCCTGCCGGTAACCCTCGACGCGCTGGCGGCCGTTCTCGCTGCCGTTCCGGCCGAGCGCGACGATACGGCGGCAGCCTTGCTCGACCAGGTGCTCCACGGCGGTGCGGGCGGCGGCCACGTTGTCGATCCCGACTCGCGGGAAGCGTGCCCCGACATCGTGCTCACCGAGCATGACCAGCGGAAAGTCCGGAGCTGTGGTGGCCGCGACGTCGGTGGCCGGCACGGTCAGGGCGCTGAACAGGACACCGTCGGCCACATTGGTCAGGCCGCCCGCGAGGATGCGCCGTTCGGTCTCGCTGTCGCCCTCCGTCGACTCGACCAGCACCGTGATGCCCCGCCGGGCGGCGGCGCGGATGACGGCCTGGGCCAGCTCGGCGAAGTAGGGCTCGGCGAGGAAGGGCACGGCCAGTGCGACGAACCCGGTGCGGCCTGAACGCAGGCCGCGGGCCAGGTAGTCCATCTTGTAGCCCAGCGCGTCCAGCGAGTGCTGCACCCGGGCGCGCATCTCGGGGCTGACGTGCGTGTAGCCGCTGACCACGTTGGAGACGGTCCGCACCGATACACCGGCATGCTCGGCCACATCCCGCATCCGTACCCTGCCCACCGGCGCGTCCCTCTCGGTCGGTTACCGCCGACGGCGGCCGGCGTTCGTGTGTGCTCATGCGTTGGTCATGCGTTGGTCGTGCTTTCCGCAGTTCCTTGCATCGATGCAAAGGTTCACTCATGATGAGCGGAATTCGATTGTACGAAACCCGATGGCCGGTGAGGCAGAAGGAGGAGCCGTGAGGGCGAGTGAGCAGGAGGGCACGTATCCGAGGCCGCTCATGTGCCGTGAGCAGTGGAACAGCCTGGACGGCACCTGGGACTTCGGATACGACGACGCCGACGCGGGTGAGCGCGAGGCGTGGTTCTCCGGTGACGCCGCCGGCGGATTCGACCGGGAGATCACCGTTCCCTTCCCGCCCGAGGCACCCGCTTCCGGCATAGGCGAGACCGCGCCGCACCCGATCGTCTGGTACCGCCGCAGCATCGCCCACGGGACGCTGGTCCCCGCCGACGCTTCCCCGGGCGGCCGGACACTGATCCACTTCGGTGCGGTCGACCACCGCGCCCGGGTCTGGCTGGACGGCCGGCTGGTGGCCGAACACGTCGGCGGGCAGACGCCGTTCACCGCCGACGTGACCGACGCGATGCGGCCGGACGCCACCGAGCACATACTCGTCGTACGTGCCGAGGACGACCCGGCCGACCTCTCTGTCCCGCGCGGTAAGCAGGACTGGCAGGAGCGGCCGCACGCCGTCTGGTACGAGCGGACCACCGGGATCTGGCAGAGCGTCTGGACCGAGACGGTCCCCGCCCAGCACATCACCGACCTCGCCTGGATCCCCGACCCGCAGCGTGGAGTCGTGGCCGAGATCGTTCTCGCCCGGCCGCTGCCCCGGCCGCTCACGATCGACATCGTGCTCCGCGCCGGCGACCGAGTACTGGCCGAGACCTCCACCGTGACCACCGGCCGCCGTACCCGGATCGAGATCGCGATCGCCGCCCTGCGCAACGGCATCGACCGGGAGGCGCTGTGGTGGACCCCTGAGTCGCCCACCCTGGTGGACGCCCGGGTCACCGTGCGCGACCTCGGAACGCCCGCGGCCACCGACACCACCGCCGGCACCGACACCGCAGGCGCCGCCGACACCGTGGACAGCTATCTGGGCCTGCGCAGCGCGGGCGTAGGGGCCGGCGCCTTCCTCCTCAACGACCGACCCTGCTACGTGCGTTCCGTACTGAATCAGGGTTACCGCCCGCGTACCCTGCTCGCCAGCAGCGGTACCGGCGAACTGCGCCGCGAGGTCGAGCTGATCAAGGCGATGGGCTTCAACGCGGTCCGGGTGCACCAGAAGGCGGAGGACCCGAGGTTCCTGTACTGGGCCGACCGGCTCGGCCTGCTCGTCTGGGGCGAGACCGGCGCGGCGTACGAGTTCGGCACGGACGCCGTCGAACTGCTCACCCGTGAGTGGCTGGACCTGGTACGGCGCGACCGCAGCCACCCGTCGATCGTCACCTGGGTGCCCGTCAACGAGAGCTGGGGCCTCTCCGACATGGCGCACGATCCGGCGCAGCAGCAGTACTCGATGGCCCTGGCCGCCCTGACCCGGGCCCTGGACCCGACGCGCCCGGTGCTGTCCAACGAGGGCTGGGAGCACACCGACAGCGACATCCTGGGCGTCCACGACTACACCAGCGACGCGGGCCTGCTGAAGGAACGCTACGGAGACGCGGCGGGCTTCGCGGCGGTACTGGCGGGCGGCGGCCCGCAGGGCCGAGTGGTCTCCCTCTCGGAGCGGCAGAACGAGCGCTTCGAGGCGGGTGAAGCGCCGCTGATGATCACGGAGTTCGGCGGGCTCTCGCTGGCGGGTGGGGACGACGACTTCTTCTATACGCAGACCAGTTCCGACACCCAGTACGCGGAACTGCTCGGTGCACTTTTCGGCGAACTGCGGAAGAGCCCGCTGGTCGCGGGCTTCTGCTACACGCAGTTCATGGACACCGCCCAGGAGACGAACGGCCTGCTCTTCCCGGACGGCACCCCCAAACTGCCGCTGGAGACGATCCGCGGGATCGTCACGGGGGTCACGGGGGTCGCGGGCGGGGAGAAGCCGACGGATGCGGAAGGCTCTGCGGGGGTCTGGCCCGGGCGGTAGACCTACGCAGGGGGTGGGACCTCGGAGGGGCGGCGGGCAGGCGGGGCGCCTGTGCTCCTGCCCGTCCGCCGGGCGGCTGCTCCGGACCTCCCCTCAGAGGACTTCCCCCGTGGTGCGCCGACGGGTCGAGCGGCGGTCGTCGATCTCCGCCCAGCGGTCCCCGTACACGTTCCGGGTGATGCCCGGCTCCCGCAGGAAGTCGTGCGGGAAGCCGAGCGGGACGGCGCTCGCCTCGTTCAGACGGGCCAGGGCTCCGTCGTCCAGCCGGACGTCGACCGAGGCCAGGTTGTCCGCGAGCTGGCGCTCCTCGGTGGCGGCGATGATGGGGATGATGTTGCCGGGGCGGCTGCGCAGCCAGGCCAGAGCCACCTGGGCCGGGGTCCAGCCGCCCTGTTCGGCCACTTCGATGACCGCGGTGATCACCGCGTCCTCATTCTGGTCCCGGTCGTCCGGGTCGGCGCCGTCCAGGCGGCCGGTCCCGCCCCAGCGGTACTTGCCGGTGAGCTTGCCCGCCGCCAGCGGCGCCCACGCCAGCACGGCCAGGTCGAACGCGCGGGCCTGCGGCAGGAGTTCGCGCTCCGGCGTGCGCTCAAGCAGGTTGTAGCGCAGCTGAGAGCCCGCGAAGGAGGTCCAGCCGCGCAGCTCGGCCAGGGTGTTCGCCTGCGCGATCTCCCACGCGGGCCAGTCGGACACCCCGATGTACTGCACCTTTCCGGACCTGACCAGATCGTCCAGGGCTCGCATCACCTCATCGACCGGGGTGAAGTTGTCGCGGGCGTGCACCCACAGGACGTCGACCCGGTCGGTACGCAGCCGGCCCAGGCTGGCCTCCACCGACTGCACGAGGTTCTTGCGGTGGTTGCCCGCCGAGTTGACGTCGGCGGGGTCGATCGCGCAGGTGTACTTGGTCGCCAGGACGAACCGGTCCCTGCGCCCTTCCAGCAGCTTCCCGAGAATGCGCTCCGAGCTGCCCTCGGTGTAATTGTTGGCGGTGTCGATGAAGTTGCCGCCCGCTTCGGCGTAGGAGTCGAGGAGGCGTCCGCTCGTGTCCTCGGTCGCGCCCCAGCCCCAGTCGTCGCCGATGGTCATGGCGCCCAGGCTGAGCTCGCTGACGCGCAGGCCTGTCCTGCCGAACAGTGTGTAACGCACGGTGTTCCCTCCGGTCGGGTGGTACGTACGGCGTGGGGGGCCCGACGCTATGAGCTGGAGCACGCTCCAGCGCAAGCTCTCGCCTCCCGTCCCGTTCCCCATCCCGTTTCCCCTCCCGGCCGCCACGTGCAGGCCGAGGCAGGTCGTACCGGAGCTGTCGGCCCGTCCCGTCCCGTCCCGTCCCGTCCCGCTCCGTCCCGGGCGGTCGGGCACCCGGGGCGCCTGCCGCGCTCGCCCCGTCCCCGGGTGCCGAGCCTGTCTGAGGGGTCCAGCGCATGTCCGACGGGTCCCCCGGAGCCGGTCCGAGAGTCGCCGCGCGCATCCGCTTGGGCCCTGCGGATGGGCCCCTGGCGGATGCGTGCGGCGCCGAAGCGGCCGACCATGGAGGTCAGGGCGATCGCCGATCACCGTCCCGCCCCAGGAGGTCCCGTGTGCGCCGATGCGCCGGATGCGCCGGATGTTCCGCCTGTCCTGCCCCCAGAGGGGGTGGAATACCTGGAAGCACTGTTCGGGGGAACCCCGGTGGGTATCTGCGTGCTCGATACGGAGCTGCGCTATCTGTACGTCAACCCCGCCCTCGAAGAGATGAACGGCATTCCGGCGGCCCAACATCTCGGCCGCACCGTGGAGGACATCCTTCCGGAGCTGAACGTGCCCACGGACCTGCTGCGCGGGGCACTGGCCGACGGCCGGGCCCGTGAGGTGACGTCCAACGGCCGTACGCCCTCGTCGGACCATCCCGGGCTGCGGTTCTGGCAGGGCGCCTGTCACCGCGTCGAACAGGGCGGGGAGGTCCGCGGGCTCGTCCTGATCATGCTGGAGGTGCTGACGCCGCGCCGCCGGCACGTGGAGTACGAAAGGGTCAGCCGACATCTGACGATGCTCGACACGGCGGCGAACCTGATCGGTACGACCCTGGACATGGACACCACCTGCGGTGAGCTGGCCGATTTCGTGGTCCCCGAACTCGCCGACGTGGCGACCGTCGAGGTGTTCACACCGGAGATCGGCCAGTCGGTGCGGCCTCCGCCCGCCGGGGTGGTCCGGCTGCGCAGAGCGGGAATGACGGCGGTACCGGGTCTCGCGGAGGCGGTGCGGCAGTTCGGGGAACCGGGGCAGTACGCCGACTACCAGGAGGGCGGAGCCATCCCGCGCTGCCTGGAGACGAACCAGCCGGTCCTGGAGAACATCACCACCGACGCCCAGCTGACCGCGTCCGCGCCGACCCCCGAGCGCGTCGCTGTCTACCGCGCGCTCGGCTTCCACTCCGTATGCATCGTGCCGCTCACCTCCCGGGGCCGGCCGCTGGGCTGCCTGGCGCTCGTACGGGCCGGGGACTCACCGTCCTTCACCGAGCAGGACGTGGTGGTCGCAAAGGAGCTCGCGGTCCGGGCCGCCGTCGACCTCGACCACGCCCGCCGCTACACACGTGAGCACGGCATCGCCCTGGAACTCCAGCGCGCACTGCTCTCCGAACCGCGCGAACCCCACCCGCACATCGAGGTCGCCACCCGCTATCTGCCGGTCGGCCAGGGCGCGGAGGTCGGCGGCGACTGGTTCGACGTCGTGCCCCTGTCGGGCGACCGCCACCTGAAGGTCATGGGCGATGTGATGGGGCACGGGGTCGACGCGGCTGTGGCGATGAGCCACTACCGGTCCATGGTGCGGCTCCTCGCCCAGGACGACCTGCCGCCGCACATCATCCTGGAGCGGCTCGACCTGATGGTGGAGAAGGCGGGCATCGACCGGGCCGCCACCTGTCTGCTGGCGGTCGTGGACCGCTTCCGGGGAGAGTGCCAGGTGGCCAGCGCCGGTCATCTGCCGCCGGTGTTCATCGACCGCGGAGCGGGCGCCGTGATCGCCGACATACGGGTCGGACCGCCGCTCGGCACAGGGCTCGGCGGCTACGAGACGATCTCGCTGCCCTGTGGTCCTGGAACCGTGCTGTTCATGTACACCGACGGCCTGGTGGAGCGGAGGGACGAGGACATCGACGTGTCCGTCGGCCGGCTGGCGAGCCTGCGGCTCCCGGTCGGCGGGACCCTGGAGGGCCTGCTCGACGAGGTGCTCGACCGGTTCGGCCGGGACGCGACGGACGACATCGCGGTCCTCGCGTCCCGGATCCGCTCGGGGCAGCCGCAGGTGTAGCCGGTGTCCGCAGGTGCGGGTGGTGTCCTGCCGGGTCAGACGTTCTCCGCCTGGAACATCCAGCGCTGCTTCTCCAGCTCGGCGGTCAGCCCGATGAGCAGGTCCTGGGAGACCGGGTCCGGCTCGTCGGTGGCCGCGATCGCGCCGCGCAGCCGGGTGATCGCACCACCAAGCGCGTTCACCATGAGCTCCACGACGTCGTCGTCGGAGATCCAGCCGGTGGCAGGCTCCGGCAGCTCACTGGTCTTGGCCAGAGCGGCGATACGGCCGTCGGGCGGTACGCCGATGGCGGAGGACCGCTCGGCGACCGTGTCCGCGTAGTCACGTGCCGTGGTGACCACCTCGTCGAGCTGGAGGTGGATGGAGCGGAAGCGCGGCCCCACCACATTCCAGTGCACCTGCTTCGCGAGGAGGGAGAGGCCGAGCAGGTCGACCAAGGCGCCCTGGAGAGCCTTCCCGGTGGTCTCGCGTGCCGTGTCGGGCAGGGTGCTCTTCACGGTGGCAGTCATAGTGCGTGCACTCCTCACGTCGATTTCGCTGATTTCGCTGTGCTGTGTGCTGTGTGCTGTGTGCTTGTGCTGTGTGCTTGTGCCGTGTGTCTGTTCATGCGCGTACCCGAGGATCCGGCGGACACTCCTCGCCGTGCGAACCGGTCATTTCGCGTCGGCGTAGCACTCCACTACCGCCGTCGTGAATGGGAACCGCACCGGCGTCTCCCCGAAGGCGATCCGCCCGGCCAGCTCACCGGCCGCCCGGATCGCCTCGACCACCTGGGGCGCCTCGTCCCGCGGGCAGTGCACGATCACCTCGTCGTGCTGGAAGAAGACCAGCTCGGCGCGGAGCCCCGCGGTGTGCAGAGCGCGGCGCAGCGCGGCCAGCATCAGCAGTGCCCAGTCGGCCGCGCTGCCCTGGACCACGAAGTTCCGGGTGAACCGGCCCCAGGCACGGGCGTCCGACGAGCGGGGTCTGCCCGATGCCCCGGACTCCGGCGACTGACCCGCCGCTGATTCCTCCTGCGGGATGCCGGCCTCGTCACCTTCCTCGGCCCCGGCCGCCGGTGGGCTGGTCCGTCCCAGCCAGGTCCGTACGAGCCGTCCTTCCTCGCCCGCCTTCGCCGCGTCGTCGACGTAGGCCACGGCTGCCGGGAACCGGCGCCGCAGCGCCGCGAGGTTCTTCAGGCCGTCCCCTGAGGTCTGGCCGTACACCGCGCCCAGCAGTGCGAGCTTGGCGTGGGCGCGGTCGCCGCTGAACGCCCGGTCGGAGAGGGCCGCGTACAGATCCCCGTCGTGTCCCGCCACCTCCATCAGCCCCCGGTCGCGGGAGACCGCCGCCAGCACCCGGGGCTCCATCTGGTCGGCGTCGGCCACCACCAGACGCCAGCCCTCGTCCGCGACGACCGCCCGCCGGATCACCTTCGGGATCTGGAGCGCCCCGCCGCCATTGGTGGTCCACCGCCCGGAGACCGTCCCGCCGGGCTGGTACTCCGGGCGGAAGCGCCCGTCCCGCACCCAGTCCTGGAGCCACCCCCAGCCGTTGGCCGTCCAGATCCGGTAGAGCTTCTTGTACTGGAGCAGCGGACGCACCGCCGGGTGCTCGATTCCCTCGATCTCCCAGCGGCGGGTCGACTTCACCCGGATGCCGGCCTGGGCGAACGCCTTGATGACGTCGGCGGGCAGCTCCGGTCTGACCCGGCGTCCGAAGGCCGCCGACACCTCGTCCGCCAGCTCCGCCATCCGGCGCGGCTCGCCGCCGCCCGCATACCGCTCGCCGAGCAGCTCGTCCAGGACGGCCCGGTGCACATCGGCCCGCCAGGGCAGCCCGTCCCGGTGCATCTCGGCCGCCACCAGCATCCCCGCCGACTCCGACGCGGTCAGCAGCCGCATCCGGTCCGGGTGCGCGGTGGTCCCGTACCGGACGAGCTGGGCCGCGTACACCTCCAGGAGCGCGCCGAACTCCATGGGAACGGGGGCCGGTTCGAAGAGGGAGGACTGTGCGCCGGGCTCGGCGGACCGGGGACGCGGATCAGGCGGCACGGGCGCCCGGTGCAGCCGCGCCCAGGCCGCCGCGGCCGAGCGCGGCTCGCCGTACCGCCCGTCGTGGCCGAGCAGTAGCAGCTCCGCGTCCTCGATGTCGTAACACCGCTCGACCCGCACCCCGGCGGCGAGCAGCCGCGGGTAGATCTCGGCGGTCGAGCGCCACACCCACCGCCCGACATCCGGCCGGGCCCGCACCGCCTCGACCAGGTCCGGCTCGAAGACCACGTCACCGGCGGGCAGCCCATCGCCGCCGAGTGGCGCGAGGTGTGCCCCGCCGCCCTCCGCCGTCGCCAGAGCCCACCTTTCGGCCATGTGATCGAGTGTGGCAGCCACCACTGACAATCGGCCGGAGCCGCCGGCCGGGCCCCGCTTGCAAACCCCTTTGTCCACAGCCTGTGGGCAAAGGGGTTTGCAAGCCGGGCCTGCCCTGGGCGTCCGGACCTGCTCCGGGCACTGGGAGACCGGGCCCGGAGATGGAGACCGGGCCCATAGATACTGGGCCCATAGGTACTGGGTGCACGGAGGCTGGGCGGATGGGCGACGTATGGAATCGGTGACCGACCGGGCTTTCGCCGCGGCCCTCTACAGCGAGGGCGACGCGGGCCTGGACACCGGAGCCTCGCTGCTCGCCGCCGACCCGGCGGCCGACGCGGAGCTGAGCCGGCGTGGCGAGGAGTTCCTGCGCAGGGTCTGGCAGCGGGGGTGGCAGCCCGCCGACGTCGTACGGCTCGTCCGGCGTGATCTGGCCGACCGTCACGTCCGGCTCCTCGCGACGCTGATCACGGCGGAGGTACGGGCGTACAAGCGGCTGCCGCCGCGCTGGCAGACCCAGCTGGACGAACTGGCCGCACCGCCCTGGGAAGCCGACCGGTTCTCGTACGCGACCGCCCTCCTGGAGCTGTACCGGCTGCTCCTGCGCCTCCCGGCCATCGAACCGGTGGGCCCGGCGCCGGGCACCGATTCGCTCCTGCCGCCCCACCACCACGCCGAGCCGCGCGCGCTCGGCCGGATCCGCGCGCTGCTCGCCAAGGCCGAGGCGACCGACTACGCGGCGGAGGCCGAGGCGCTCAGCGGCAAGGCGCAGGAGCTGATGGCCCGGCACAGCATCGACGAGGCGCGGCTCGCGGCCGAGGGACACCGTACGGACACCCCGGCTGCCTGCCGTATCGGCGTCGACCCTCCGTACGAGACGGCCAAGGCGGTCCTGCTCGACGCGGTCGCCACCGCGAACCGCTGCCGCGCGGTCTGGAACAGCGCGTTCGGCTTCTCCACAGTCGTCGGCTTCGAGCCCGACCTGGAGGTCGTCGAGCTGCTCCACACCTCACTCCTGGTCCAGGGGATGGCCGCGATGACCCGCGCCGAGGCGGCGCAGCGGGCGGGCGGGCGCAAGCGGACAAAGACGTTCCGGCAGTCGTTCCTGACGGCGTACGCCAGCAGGCTCGGCCTCCGGCTCGCCCGCACCGCGGACGAGGTGGCTGCGGAGGCCGCGGGCTCGCTGCTGCCGGTGCTCGCGGAGCGGGACGTGGCGGTGGTGTCCGAGGCGGACCGGATGTTCCCCGAGACGACCGTGAGCCGGGTGCGGGGCGGCACGGACGAGGCGGGCTGGCTGGACGGCACGGCGGCGGCGGACGCGGCGGGGCTGGGGCCGGAGGGGTCGGAGGGGCCGAAGGCCCGGCTGGGGCCCGGGGTCTGAGGGTGGGGGTCCGACGGTGGTGGCCTGACGGCGGGGCCTGACGGCGGGGCCTGACGGCGGGGCCCGCCCCGGGCCCGCCGAGTCCGGAAGCGGGCGCGCCGCCCACCGCGTCCAACACCCCAGCCGCGCCCGGCACCCCGCCCGCACCCAACACCCCAGTCGCACCCAGCCCCCAGTACTCCCATGCGTCCGATATGCCCCGCTAATCCACTATCCCGCTACTCTCAGACCCATGACCTGGCTCCGGGCCCTGTACGCGACCGCCCGCTCCGGGCTGACGATCGAACGGCGGCGCCTGGAACCGCTCATCGCCTTACGCGGCGCCGCCGGCCTCGCCCTGGTCGTCCTGCTCAGCCTCGCCATCTTCGGCCCCGCCGTTGCGGCCAGCTCCGCCTTCGGCGCGTACCAGGCCGCCATCGCCAGTTTCCAGCGCAGCTGGCGCGCCCGGCCGGTGCTGGCCCTGCTCTCGGGCGGGACGCTGGCCGTGTCGACCTTCCTCGGCTACCTCTCCGGTGTGCACACCGCCCTGTTCACGACGCTGATCGCGCTCTGGGCGTTCGTGGCGGGGCTGGCCTGGGCCGTCGGGCCCACCGCGGGCATCATCGCCGCGTCCAACGTCGCGATGATGCTGGTGACCGTCACCCTCCCCACCTCCGTGCCGGCCGCCGCCGGTCACGCCGCGATCATCGCCTGCGGTGCGGTCATCCAGGCCGGCCTCATCGTCCTCTTCCCCATCCGCCGGTGGGGAGCCCAGCGCGACGCCCTCGCCGACGCGCTGGCCGCCGAGGCCGACTACGCCCGCAGGCTGCGCCACGATCCGGTGGCCCCCTTCGACCCGGAGCCGTTCGTGAGGGCCCGCAGCGCCGCCGCCGTCACCCGGCGGCAGGCCCGCAGGCGCCCCGCCGAACTGCACGGCACCCGGGGCCTCGCCGAGCGGATCAGGCCCGTGCTCGCCTCCCTCGCCGACCCGGCCGTCGGCGCCGCGGCGGACGGACCCGAGCGCCAACGGGTACGGGAACTGCTGGCCGCCGCCGCTTCCGTACTGGACACCGCGGCCCACGCCGTCCGGCACGGCGAACCGGTGGTCATCTCCGCCCCGGCCCTCTCCGTACTGGAGGCCCCCGACAACGCCGACGTGCTCACGGGCCCCGCCCGCCGCGCCGCCGCCCGGCTCGCGGCCCTGCTCCGCGACGTCGTCGAGACGGCGCAGGGCGAGGGCACCACGACCGACACCGAGCCGCTGCTACGGCCAACGCTGGTGCGGATGGCCCCGGTCGTGGTGCGGACCATGCGCAAGGAACTGCACAGCCATGACTCACCGGTCCTGCGCCACGCCATCCGCACCGCGGTGGTCGCCGCGGTGGGCTATCTCATCGGCTTCGTCCTGCCGTTCGGGCACGGCTACTGGGTGCCGCTGGCCTCCGTGATGGTGATGCGTCCGGCCTTCGCCCAGACGTACGGCCGCGCCGTCGCACGCTTCGGCGGCACACTCGTCGGAGTGTCGGTCGCCACCACGGTTGTCCAGCTGGCGCATCCCGGGCCGTACCCGTCCGGGGCGCTCGCGGTGGTCTGCGCGGGGCTGATGTTCCTCCTGATGCGCACGGGGTACGCCGCCAGTTCGGCCTGCATCTCCGCCTACGTGGTCTTCCTCCTCGGCATGAGCGGACTCGGCGTCGGCCAGACCGTCCGGGACCGGGTGCTGCTCACCCTGATCGGCGGGCTGCTCGCCATGATCGCGTACGCCGTCTATCCGGCCTGGGAGACGCCCAGGCTGCGCAACCGGCTCGCCGACTGGCTGCTCGCCGACGGCCGTTACGCGGCGGCGGTCGTCGCGCAGTACGCCGATCCGGCCGGCGCCCGCAGGACCGATGTCCGGGAGGCGGTGCTGGCCGCGCGCACCGCCAGGATCGCGTGGCAGGAGGCCCTGGAGCGGGCCACCCACGAACCGGTGCGCCACCGCGGCCTGTCCAGGTCGGCAGCCGCCGACGCGGAGCAGGCGATGGCGCAACTGGGCCGGGCCGCCATGCTGATGGAGGCACATCTGCCCAGCCGCTCCACCACCCCCGTACCGGCGGCGCGCGACGTCGCGGACGCGCTGCTCCACGCGGTCGAGCGGGGCGCCAAGGACATCCGGCAGCGGCGCGTGCCGCACTGGGACGAGGTGCGCGAGAACCTCGCGGTGTGGGACGGCGAAGGCGTTCCCGACGAGGTCGTACGCAGCGGGGTGGGACTGCTGCTCGACGCCCTCGACGAACTCACCGCGGCCCTGGACCAGGAGGCGACCCGGCCCAGGTCCGGATCGGACCAGACCTCGCGAACCGGGCCTGAGTCATCTGGGAGGCCCTCACCCGAGAGGCCCGGGGAGCCCTAGGAACCGCAGGAACCCTACGAACCCTACGAACCCTACGAACTCTGTTACTTGGGCATCTTCAGCCCGTCCGGGAGCTTCGCACCGTCGGTCTTCTTGAAGGTGTCCTTGATCCCGGCCTCCCACGACACCGTCATGGTCTTGCCGTCGGCGGACTCGATCGACCCCATGGTGCGGTCGTTGTTGCCGTCGGGGCACTTGAGGGCCAGCATCGGCTTGCCCATGGGCGCGACCGTTCCGGTGCAGACGTGCTGCCCCGCGATGGCGGCCTGCTTGCCCTGGATCACCAGCGCGGTGGACTTGCCGCCGGTCATGGCGAGCCAGCTGCCCTCGATGTCGGCGGCCTTCGCGCCCGCCCCGTCGGCGCCGCTGCCGCCACTGGACGCGGGGGCGGCGGTGTTCGAGCCCTTGCCCTGGTCCTTCGATGCGTCGGAGCTCTTGCTGTCACTGCTGGAACACCCGCTCATCACGAGTGCCGCCGCGAGCCCGGTGGCAGCGATGCCGGTGATACGTACGAACCTGTGCACTTCTTCTCCCCCTGGTATGGATGACGGAACGCGCCAAGCTACCAGGGAGCCGGATCGGGGGAGCGCGCGTCCCAGTGCATGAAGAACGTTTCACCGGCAAAGCTGTAGTGGACCGACCACCCCGCGTGCACGTGCATCTGCTCATGCATCTGCAAGTGAACACAGCTATGATTCTGGACAGTTGAGACCTGCAATTCCGTACTTACGTACTCCGGTACTCCGTACTTCTGCACTATCCGGGAGCGACCTGTGCACCACGCGTACAACGGCATGGCGTCAACAGCGCTTCACGGTGTCATCTGGCAGAAGAGCGAACGGAGCAATTCGCAGGGCTCGTGTGTGGAGTTCGCCAGGCTGCCCGGGGGAGAGGTGGCGGTACGCAACTCCCGCCACCCGGATGGGCCGGCTCTCGTCTACACCCCGGCCGAGATAGCGGCGATGCTGCACGGCGCGAAGGCGGGGGAGTTCGACCACCTGGTCGCGGAACAGGCCTGACGGCCAGGGCACTTGCCGAGCGCTATCCCGTTGCGGCCACATCACCCGCCGGCGAAGATCGCGGGATGCGCGTCTTCCTGGAAACCGAACAGCTCGTGCTGCGCCCGTTCACCGACACGGTCGCCGACGCTGCCCACCTGTTCGCCCTGGACAACGACCCCGACGTCATGCGCTTCATCAACGGTGGCCGTCCGGCAAGCCGTGAGGCGATTCGGGCGCGGGCCCTGCCACGGCTCCTCCATGACTATCCGTGCTTCCGTACCCGTGGCTACTGGGCCGCCGAGGAGAAGGCCACCAGGACCTTCCTGGGCTGGTTCGAGTTCCGCCCCCTCGACGACCACGGACCCGCCGTAGTGGAACTCGGCTACCGGCTGAACAAGGCCGCATGGGGCAAGGGCTATGCCACGGAGGGGTCGCGGGCCCTGATCAGTAAAGGGTTCACCGACCTCGGGGTGGAGCGGGTCACCGCGAACACGATGGCGGTGAACACGCGGTCCCGGCGTGTGATGGAGAAGGCCGGCTTGTCATTCCTCCGGGAGTTCACCGGCGACTGGCCGGAGGCGATCGCGGGATCCGAGCACGGCGAGGTCGAGTACGAACTCGTCCGGGCCGACTGGGAGCGGCGGCGACAGCCGGCGCCCGGGGCGTAACCGCCCGCCCCCTCACTCCCCCTGCAGCCGGAACAGCGCCCAGACCACCTTCCCGTGCAGTGTTCCCGCCAGGGGGTGCCAGCCCCAGCTGTCGGCGAAGGAGTCCACCAGGAACAGGCCCCGGCCCGCCTCCGCCGCGAAGTCGTCCGTGGGGCGGGCCGCGGGGGCGCTGTCGCTCGGGTCGCGTACCGCGCACACCAGGCGGGTGGTCCACCGCATCAGGTGCAGCCGCACCGGGGCGTCCTCTCCGCGCTGGGCGTCGTTCGGCAGGGCGTGGCGCAGGGCGTTGGTGACGAGTTCCGATACGACCAGTGCCACATCGTCGAACCGCTCGCACAGGCCCCACGACGTGAGCGTCGACTTGGTGAAGTGCCGTGCTCCACGTACCGCCTCGAACTTCGGTGGCAGCGCGCAGGAGGCGGAACTGGACACGGTCGCGGGGTCGATCGGAGGAAGCCCCTGCCTTAACGGCTTGAGCATGGTCGATCCATTCGTCCCCATGCGAGGCACTCCCCGGATTCGCGGCCGTATAGCCAGCGTGCGGTGGTACGAGAACGCAGGTGCGCGGGGCCCATGGTTCCGAATGCGCACAGCAGATGCAAGGGCAGATGCACGTGCACGCGCCGGACTTGGGCGGCCCCGTGACGGTTCTTGCGCATTTCTTCTCGCACACTTCTTGCCGGTAGCCTGCCGGGCTTTGCTCTTTCTGTAATCGATCGAGTACAGGGCGGAGCGTTTTAGTGGCAGACTGCCCCCCACATCACGACCGGGGAGGGTTGGAAAGTGTCAGCAGGCGAGTCCTGGGGGTCTTCCCAGACGCTGAGCACCGGAGGTGGCTCCGTCGTACGGCGCATCCTCCTGGGCTCACAGCTCAGACGGCTGCGCGATTCACTCGGGATCACCCGGGAGGCGGCCGGATACTCGATCCGGGCCTCGGAATCCAAGATCAGCCGCATGGAGTTGGGACGGGTGAGCTTCAAGTCCAGGGATGTCGAGGATCTCCTCACGCTCTACGGAGTCCTCGACGCGACCGAGCGCGAGGCGCTCCTGGGTCTGGCCAAGGAGGCGAACCTCGCCGGGTGGTGGCACAGTTACGGCGACGTACTGCCGGGCTGGTTCCAGACGTACATCGGCCTCGAAGGTGCCGCTTCGCTGATCCGCGCGTACGAAGTGCAGTTCGTGCACGGCCTGTTGCAGACCGAGGCGTACGCCCACGCGGTCGTCACCCGAGGCAACTCGGACGCGCCGGCCGCCGACATCGACCGCCGGGTCGCGCTGCGCCTCGAGCGCCAAAAGGTCCTGGTTGCCGAGCACGCGCCGCAGTTCCATGCCGTACTCGACGAGTCCGCCCTGCGCCGTCCGTACGGTAAACGGGACGTGATGCGGGCCCAGTTGGAGCACCTCATCGAGATCTCCGAGATGGAGAACGTCACGCTTCAGGTGATGCCGTTCAGCTTCGGCGGCCACGCCGGCGAGAGCGGATCGTTCGCGATGCTGCGCTTCCCCGAGTCCGACCTGTCGGACCTCGTCTATCTGGAGCAGCTGACCGGCTCCCTCTACCTCGACAAGGGTGACGAAGTCGCCCAGTACGACAGGGCGATGACGCAGCTTCAGCGGGACAGCCCGCCGCCGGAAGACACCCGGTCCATCATCAGGGACATCCTCCGCACCGCCTGAAACGCACGTACGATGAGATGCCATCAGGCCTTAGGCGTCATGAGCATCTGCGCGCGCGGCAGCGGCAGTTAGGGATTTCATGTCCTTCTTCAGCGAGCTTGCTCTTCAGTACATCGACGGTGAGTGGAAGCCGGGCAGCGGCTCCTGGGACATCATCGACTTCAACCCGTACGACGAGACGAAGCTGGCCTCCGTCACGGTGGCCACGGCCGCCGAGGTGGACCAGGCGTACCGCGCCGCCGAACGCGCTCAGGAGACCTGGGCCGCGACGAATCCCTACACCCGCCGCACCGTCTTCGAACGCACCCTGCGCATCATCGAGGAGCGCGAGGACGAGATAGCCGACGCGATCGTCACCGAGCTCGGCGGCACCAGGCTGAAGGCCGCCTTCGAACTGCACCTCACCAAGGAGTTCCTGCGCGAGGCCGTGCAGCTGGCGCTGCGCCCCGAGGGCCGCATCATCGCCTCGCCGGTCGACGGCAAGGAGAACCGCGTCTACCGCGTCCCGGTCGGCGTCGTGGGTGTCATCAGCCCGTTCAACTTCCCCTTCCTGCTCTCCATGAAGTCGGTCGCCCCGGCGCTCGCGCTCGGCAACGCCGTGGTCCTCAAGCCGCACCAGAACACCCCGGTCTGCGGCGGCACCCTGGTGGCGAAGGTGTTCGAGGAGGCGGGACTGCCCCCGGGCCTGCTGAACGTGGTGGTCACCGACATCGCCGAGATCGGCGACGCCCTGCTCACCCACCCGGTGCCCAAGGTCATCTCCTTCACCGGCTCCGACAGGGTCGGCCAGCACGTCGCCACGGTCTGCGCCACCCATTTCAAGCACGCCGTACTGGAGCTCGGCGGCAACAGCGCGCTGATCGTGCTGGATGACGCCGACATCGACTACGCGGTCGACGCGGCGGTCTTCAGCCGGTACGTGCACCAGGGCCAGGTCTGTATGGCCGCCAACCGCATCCTGGTGGACCGCAGCGTGGAGGAGGAGTTCACCGGGAAGTTCGTCGCCAAGGTGCGGACACTCAAAACCGGCGACCCGGCCGACCCGGCCACCCACATCGGCCCGCTCATCAACGCCTCGCAGGCCGAGGCCGTCACCTCGGTCGTCGAGCAGGCGGTTGCCGCCGGGGCGACGGCCCTCGTGCACGGGCGCGCCGAGGGCAGCCTGGTCTCCCCCTCGGTCCTGACCGGTCTGGCCCCCGACTCGCCGGCCCTCCAGCAGGAGATCTTCGGCCCGGTGGCGCTGCTCGTCCCGTTCGACGGGGAGGACGAGGCGGTCCGTATCGCCAACGACACCCCGTACGGGCTGAGCGGCGCGGTGCACACCGGGGACGTGGAGCGCGGTGTCCGCCTCGCCCGGCGGGTCCGTACCGGAATGATCCACATCAACGACGGCACCGTGCACGACGAGCCGATCGTCCCCTTCGGCGGCGAGAAGCGCTCCGGGCTCGGGCGGCTGAACGGCGAGTCCATGGTCGAGGCGTTCACCACCCAGCAGTGGGTCTCGATCCAGCACGGGCGCAGCCGCTTCCCGTTCTGACCGGTCTGAGGCCGCGGGGCCGCGGCCCCGCGGGCAGGATCTAGGCTGGCCCCATGTCAGCGATCCGTCTGCTCGTACTCGGAGCGGTCCGCCAGCACGGGCGTGCACACGGCTATCAGGTCCGCAACGACCTGGAGTACTGGGGCGCCCATGAGTGGTCCAACGCCAAGCCGGGCTCGATCTACCACGCCCTGAAGCAACTGGCGAAGCAGGGCATGCTGCTGGCGCACGAGACCGCTCCGAGCACGGCGGGCGGCCCGCCGCGTACCGAGTACGAGATGACGGCGGCGGGCCGGGAGGAGTACCTCAGGCTGCTCCGCGAGGCACTCGTCACCTACGACCAGAAGATGGACGTCATGTCGGCCGCGCTCGGCTGTGTCGTCGACCTGGAGCGGGCCGAGGCCGTCGCGCTCCTGAAGGAACGCGTCCGGGCGATGGAGGCCTGGCGTGCCTCGGTCACCGAGCACTACATCCCCGAGGACGGCCCGCAGCAGCTCGGCCACATCGGGGAGATCATGAACCTCTGGGTCCACACGGCGGACGGCGGGGCCGAGTGGACACGTGGCCTGATCGCGCGGATCGAGGGCGGCGCGTATGTCTTCGCCGGTGAGGGCGAGCCGTTCTCGGGTGTCCTCGCCGAGGGCGAGGAGAACCCGTACGCGAGCGGCGGGCCGCACCCGGGGGACAGCGACTGACGGGTGCGGCCGGCCGATACGTACCAGGGCCTGTCCGGCCTGGTGGTTCCTAGTGGTGGAACCCGGTGGCCTGCGCCTTGCTCCCCTCCAACGGCCCCGACTGGCGCCGGAGTTCGGGCAGCAGCGACTGGAGGTCGTCCATCAGCAGACCGGACAGGTCCTCGGAGAACCCGTTGCGGCAGACCACCCGCAGCACCGAGAGATCCTGCCGGTTCTCGGGGAAGGTGTACGCGGGCACCAGCCACCCCCGCTCGCGCAGCCGCCGTGACACGTCGAACACGTCGAAGCTCGTGGTGTCCTCCGCCGTCGTGAAGGCGAAGACCGGCAGTTCATTGCCCCGGGTCAGCAGCCGGAAGTCGCCCAGCGCCTCGATCCGGCCGGCAAGCCCCTGCGCTACGTCGCGTGTTGCCTGCTGGACGGCGCGGTACCCCTCATTGCCCAGCCGCAGGAACGTGTAGTACTGGGCCACCACCTGCGCGCCGGGCCGGGAGAAGTTGAGGGCGAAGGTCGGCATGTCGCCGCCCAGGTAGTTGACCCGGAAGACCAGTTCCTCGGGCAGCTCCTCGGGGGAGCGCCACAGCGCCCAGCCGACACCCGGGTAGACCAGCCCGTACTTGTGACCCGAGGTGTTGATGGACGCGACACGGGGCAGCCGGAAGTCCCAGACCAGCTCCTCGTCGAGGAAGGGGGCGATCATCGCGCCCGACGCCCCGTCGACATGGACCGGGATGTCCAGGCCGGTGCGCTCCTGGAGGGCGTCCAGCGCCGCGCAGAGCTCGGCGATCGGCTCGTACGACCCGTCGAAGGTGGAGCCGAGCACGCCCACGACCCCGATGGTGTTCTCGTCGCAGAGGTCGGCGGCGGCCTGCGGGTCGAGGTGGTAGCGGTCGCCCTCCATGGGGACCTGGCGCGCCTCGACCTCCCAGAAGTTGCAGAACTTCTCCCAGCAGACCTGGACGTTGACACCCATGACGAGGTTCGGCCGCGCCGTGGCCGGATAGCGGTCCGCGTTCCGCTTCGCCCAGCGCCGTTTGAACGCCATGCCCGCGAGCATGCACGCTTCGCTGGAACCGGTCGTGGAGCAGCCGACGGCGGTGGTGGGATCCGGCGCGTTCCACAGGTCGGCGAGCATCGCGACACAGCGCCGCTCCAGCTCGGCGGTGCGCGGGTACTCGTCCTTGTCGATCATGTTCTTGTCGCGGCACTCCGCCAGGAGCACCCCGGCCTGCGGCTCCATCCACGTCGTGACGAACGTGGCCAGATTGAGCCGGGAGTTGCCGTCCAGCATCAGCTCGTCATGGACCAGCTGGTACGCGCTCATCGGCGGCAGCGGGCCGTCGGGGAGCCGGTGCTTGGGCGGGGCGGTGTCCATGCCGCCGACGGGATTCGCGTCGCCGACGAAGGGGTTGACGGCGATGGTGGGCGGTTTCCCGGAGTCGTCGGACCCGTTCGCGCCTCGGTGCAGTGGCATGGTTCGCGTTCGCCTTCCTCTGAGCCGCGCTCTCCTGTCGCGACGGTGCGGACAAAACGTGCGGGTGCTTCGCCGGGCCGTGCCGGTGTGCGAGGACGGGGCAGGCGGGGGGCGGTACGGGTACGGGGCTGGGCGGCCGTATCCGTACCGCGCCGCCGTCACTGCTTGGCGATCACGACCGCCGTGCCGTACGCGCACACCTCGGTGCCGATGTCGGCCGCCTCGGTGACGTCGAACCGCATCGCGAGCACACCGTTGGCGCCCCGCGCACGGGCCTGCTCGATCAGCCGCTCCATCGCCTGGTTGCGGGTCTCCACCAGGGTCTTCGTCAGCCCCTTGAGCTCGCCGCCGATCATGGACTTCAGACCGGCGCCGATCTGGCTGCCCAGATGGCGGGAGCGGACTGTGAGCCCGAACACCTCGCCGACCACCTGCTGAACCGTGTATCCGGGGACGTCGTTGGTCGTGACGACCAGTACGTCGGCCTGGGGCGACTGGCCGCCGCCGTAATCCTCGATGCCCATCCGGCACCACCTCCTGGTGATCACCTTGCCCGAAAACCCGCACATCGCACCTGCGCCGAGGCGATGGAACCAGTAACGCCACGCGGGCGTTGATAACTTTGGCCAGCCATTACCCGCATGGCGCCCATGCCGACTGACCCCAGGAGCCCGGAACCCGTGACTACTCTCGCGCTCGGACCGAGCTGGATGGATCCGGACTACCTGATCAGCACCTTCGGGGTGGCCGGCCTGCTGGTGGTCGTCTTCGCCGAGTCCGGGCTGCTGATCGGCTTCTTCCTGCCGGGCGACTCCCTGCTGTTCACCAGCGGTCTGCTCGTCACCACAGGCAAGCTCGGTACTCCGCTCTGGCTGCTCTGCGTACTGGTGGCGCTCGCCGCCATCGCGGGCGACCAGGTGGGCTATCTGTTCGGCCGCAAGGTCGGTCCCTCGCTCTTCCGGCGCCCCGACTCCAAGCTCTTCAAGCAGGAGAACGTCGAGAAGGCGCACGACTTCTTCGAGAAGTACGGCCCGAAGTCCCTGGTGCTGGCCCGCTTCGTGCCCATCGTGCGGACGTTCACGCCGATCATCGCGGGCGTGAGCCGGATGAACTACCGCTCGTTCGTGATCTTCAACGTCATCGGCGGCACGCTCTGGGGCGTGGGCGTCACCCTGCTCGGCGCGGGGCTCGGCAAGGTCGCGTTCGTCAACAAGCACATCGAGCTGATCCTCGTCGCGATCGTGCTGGTGTCGGTGGTGCCGATCGCGATCGAGTACCTGCGCTCGCGCGGAAAGGCCGGCCGGGAGAGCGCAACGGGCGCCGACGCACCGGATGGCCAGGGCCCCGGCACCCAGCGCCGCCGGCACGCCAAGCGGTAGGGCCTCCCGCCTGGATCAGGGCCTCTCGCCCGGACCAGGACAGCTCGGAACCCGCTTGGATCCGCTTGAAACCCCTTGGGGACCGCTCAGAACCCGCGCGTCCGCTTCGCCGCCCGGCGCTGGCCGCCGACCACGCCCGGCGCCCGCATGAAGAGCCGGGAGATCTCACCGCCGAGGTTCACCCCGACCGCGATGGCCAGCGCCAGGGCGGCCGCCTTGGTAAGCGAGGCCAGCCCCCTGTTCACGTCGCTGTGCGCGATGAACAGCATCCCGAAGTACGTCGCGGAACCGGGCAGCAGCGGCCCGATCGCCGCCGTGACGTACGGCAGCGCCGACGCGTACCGGTAGCGCGAGAACAACTGCCCGAACAGCCCCACGAGTCCGGCCGCGATGGCGGTGGAGGGCACCGCCGAGAAACCCCCCGGGTAGTGCAGCGCCCCGTAGACGACCCAGGCCACCCCGCCGTTCAGCGTCACCATCAGCACCGTCGAGCGGTCCTGCTGGAGCAGGATCGCGAAGGCGAAGGTCAGCAGCATCGCGGCGAGGGTCTGGACGACGGGCCTGTTGACGCCCAGCAGCGCCGCCTCCGCGTTGAGCTGGTTGGCGCCGAGCTGGAGCCCCAGCGAGATCACGATCAGCACGCCGATGACGATCGAGATGAAGAAGTAGACGACTTCGAGGAGCCGCGCGGACGCGGTGATGTAGTAACCGGTCAGACCGTCCTGGACGCCGGCGACGAGCGCACGTCCCGGCAGCAGGGCGAAGAGCCCACCGGTGATCACCGCTGAGGCGCGCAGATCGGGCACGTTCGCGAGAGTGAGAGCCACCCCCACCGCGGCCGGCGGCATCGCGGCCACCGAGAACTGGTAGAACTCCGGCAGCCCGCGCCCGGCGAGGAACCAGGCCAGCCGGTCGCCGAGCATCGCGCCCACCATCGCCGCGACGAAGACCAGCGCGCCACCGCCGACGAGCACCGAGGCCGCACCGGCCAGCAGCCCGTTGGCGGTCGTCAGCGCCCAGCCCGGATAAGGGTGGCGGTTACGGCGGATCCCGGCGAGGCCGCGGTACGCCTCCTCCAGCGAGACGTCGACGTCCTCGGACGTGATGTCGTCGATGAGGTGGTAGACGGCCGCCAGACGGGTGTAGTCGGTGCCGCGGCGGCGTACGGTACGGCTCGCGGTCACCGGGTCGTCCACCAGCGACGGCTGGTGCGAGATCGACAGCAGGGTGAACGTGACGGTCGGCTCGCAGCGTTCGAGCCCGTACGCCTGGGTGACGCCGAACATCGCCGCCTCGACGTCCTCGGCGCCCTCGCCGCCCGCGAGCAGCAGCTCGCCGATACGCAGCGTCAGGTCGAGCACACGCGGTACGGCGGGTCCCGACTCCTCGTCATGCTTCTGCGCCGCTTCCACCGTCGGCCGCTCGTGGACCGGCATCCGCAGCATCGTGCGCATCCGGTCCTGCCACGGCGCCTCCTTGGCCAGCCTGATCATGGGGAAGCCATGGGCCGGGGTGAAGGCGGCCGGCGAGTTCTGGGCGCTGTACGTCTCGGGCGTAGTGAAGGCGGAACCCTCGGGTTCGGAAGGCGTCTCGGCGGCCAGCCCGGGCGGCACGGCGAATTCCGATGTGGTGGAGGAGTCCTCGGGGGCCGGGGCCCCCGTGCCCGTCGGCGGCACGAACGCGCTCCGCACCTCGTCCGACTGCGGCTTGCGGTCCTCGGGACCGTCGGTCTCAGCCACTCGCTCCGCTCCCACCTCTTCCGTACCTGATCAGCGCCTGCCCAGTATGCGCACGGATACCGCCTGCACCGCCTCCGGACGCACTGCGGGCGGTGCACCCCGGAGGGACGCACCGCCCGCAGGAGCAGTCTCGGCACGGGCCGGCCGCCATCAGTGCGACCGGCACCGCATCAGCTGTGGCTCAGTGCGAACCGCCCTGCGCCTGGAGGCGCTTGTACGAGTTCTCGACCTCGGCCTCGGCGTCGGCACGGCCGACCCAGTCGGCGCCCTCGACGGACTTGCCGGGCTCCAGGTCCTTGTAGACCTCGAAGAAGTGCTGGATCTCCAGGCGGTCGAACTCCGACACATGGTGGATGTCGCGCAGGTGCTCCACCCGGGGGTCGGAGGCCGGGACGCAGAGCAGCTTGTCGTCGCCGCCCGCCTCGTCGGTCATCCGGAACATGCCGATCGCGCGGCACTTGATGACACAGCCGGGGAAGGTCGGCTCGTCCAGCAGGACGAGGGCGTCCAGCGGGTCGCCGTCCTCGCCGAGGGTGTTCTCGACGAATCCGTAGTCCGCGGGGTAGCTGGTCGAGGTGAAGAGCCGACGGTCCAGACGGATCCGGCCGGTCTCGTGGTCCACCTCGTACTTGTTCCGCGAACCCTTCGGAATCTCGATGGTGACGTCGAACTCCACGGGTGGCTCCTCCATGATCAACACGAACTTCGGGTGGTGCTGCGTCCTGCCGGACCGGCCGGATGCCGTGCGGACGGCAAACGCAGTGGTTAAGTGTCCCCCACGACGATGTGTGATCGCGAAAGGGGCTGCTCCGAGGTGCCGGTGCCGAAGGTGACGACGTGGCAACTCTCGGCGGGCTCCGCCGTGATCGGTCTCGCACTCGCGGCCGGGCTGATCGCGGCGTCCGGACCCTGGGACTCAGGTCAGCGTAAGGCCGAGCGGGACTGGGCCGCCGCCCGGGACCGGACAGGTGGCGCACATCACGGGAGCCCCGCGCCCGGGGCCGGCCCGGCGCCCGCGCCCAGCGCGCCCGGCGTGCTGGCCGCACTCGGCAGCAGCGCCGTACCGACCGGCAAGGGGCTCGGCACGGCGCTCGGCCACCTGATGGACGACCCGGCGCTCGGCCCCACCGCGGGCGGCGTGGTGATCGACGCCGCCACCGGCCGGACGCTGTACGGATCGGACGCGGACCGGGCCATGACCCCGGCCTCCACGGTGAAGCTCGCGACGATGGCCGCCGGGCTCTCCGCGCTCGGCCCCGGCCACCGCATCGCCACCACCGTCACCGCGACCCCCGACGGGAAGCGGCTGACCCTCCGGGGCGGCGGCGATCCGACCCTGGACCGGGACGGCCTGCGGGCACTCGCCGACGCGACGGCCAAGGCGCTGCGCGACCGGGGCGTCAGCTCCGTCCGCATCTCGTACGACACCTCGCTCTACTCCGGTCCCGTGCTGCACCCCATCGGCCCCAACGACAACCTCGCGCCGGTGAGCGCCCTCATGACGGACGAGGGGCGGCTGGGGGGCTCCGGTGACTCCGGCGGCTCGGCCGGCTCTCCGGAGGAGGGGGACCACGGACCGGCCCCGCGCACCGGCGACCCGGCGGGCGACACCGCCCGTACGTTCGCCTCGATGCTGGCCGACCGGTCCGTACACAGCCAGGGCGCGCCGTCGCCCGGCAAGTCCCCCAAGGGAGCGGAGACAGTGGCCCGTACGGACTCGGCGCCGCTCTCGGCGCTGGTCGAGCGGGCCCTCACCAACAGCGACAACGACATCGCCGAGGCCGTCGCCCGGCAGACCGCGCTCGCCGCACACGAACCCGCGAGCTTCGCTGGGGCCGGCCGGGCGGTCCGGGACGGGCTGAAGAAGCTCGGTCTGCCGCTGGCCGGGGCCCGCTTCGCCGACGGCTCCGGGCTGAACAGACAGGACAAGGTCTCGCCGAAGCTGCTCGCCACCCTCCTCGCCCGGGCGGGCGATCCGGCCCACCCCGAACTGCGCCCGATCCTGACCGGACTGCCGGTCGCCGGATTCACCGGCACCCTCGACGGGCGCTACACGGACCCGTCCGGCGCGGGCGGTCTCATCCATGCCAAGACCGGCACGCTGACCGGGGTGAACACCCTGGCCGGGACGGTGGTGGACGCCCGGGGCAGGCTGCTGGCCTTCGCGTTCATGGCGTCGGACACCGCGTCCCCGACGGCGGCCCAGTCGGCGCTCGACCGCCTGGGCACGGCCGTGGCGGCCTGCGGCTGTACGGGGTAAAGCCCTCCGGGAGCCGTCCCGGAGTGCTCCCCGAGCCGTGAGCAGCCGGTGCAACACCTCACCGTCCGCCGATCCGAGAACGTACGGTTGACGCATGACGCGCATCGGTGGTGCCGAGATGGTCGACTGGAACCTCGCCACGGCGACTGCGACCCGCTTCGCGAAGCAGGGTCCTGACGTCAGCAGGGACGAGGCCCGAGCAGTGGTGGCGGAGCTGCGCAGGCACGCCAAGTCCGCCGAGGAGCACGTCCGCGCCTTCACCCGGATGATTCCCGAGGGCACGGACCTGGAGGACACCCCGGTCCTCGTGGTGGACCGGGCGGGGTGGGTCAAGGCCAACGTCGCCGGGTTCCGTGAAGTCCTGAAGCCCCTGCTGGAGAAGATGCAGGACCGGCGCGGCAACTCGCCGGGCGGGGCCGTGCTCGGCGCGGTGGGCGGCAAGGTCACCGGCGTCGAACTGGGCATGCTGCTGTCGTTCCTCTCCTCGCGGGTGCTCGGGCAGTACGAGACCTTCGCCCCCGCGGGACGTGACCTGCCCGCGGCGGCGGGTGGCGGCGGCCGGCTGCTCCTGGTCGCGCCGAACATCGTCCATGTGGAGCGCGAGCTGGAGGTCGACCCGCACGACTTCCGGCTCTGGGTCTGCCTGCACGAGGAGACCCACCGCACCCAGTTCACCGGTGTGCCCTGGCTGCGCGACCACCTCGAGGGCGAAATCCAGTCGTTTCTCGCGGAGACCGAGGTCGACCCGATGACCGTCCTGGAGCGGCTGCGCGAGGCCGCTCAGACGTTCGCGGGTGGCCGGCCGGCCGGCGAGGACGACGGCGGCAGCTCACTGGTCGAGCTGGTCCAGACCCCTGCCCAGCGGGACATCCTGGGCCGGCTCACCGCGGTGATGTCGCTCCTCGAAGGACATGCGGACTTCGTGATGGACGGCGTGGGCCCGCAGGTCGTGCCGTCGGTCGAGGAGATCCGCGAGAAGTTCCAGAAGCGCAGGGCACAGGGCGCGGGCCGCCTCGACCAGGCCCTTCGCAAACTGCTCGGCCTGGACGCCAAGCTCCGCCAGTACCGCGACGGCGAACGCTTCGTACGGGCCGTGGTCGAGGCGGTCGGCATGGACGGCTTCAACCGCGTCTGGACCTCGCCGAACACGCTGCCCACCAAGGCGGAGATCGCCAAACCGGCGGACTGGATCACGCGGGTGCACGGTAAGGGCGAAACGGCGCTCTGACCCGGCCCACGGCAGAAGTACGCCGCGGTAATCACCCATCCGAGGGACCGTCGGCGAGGAGTTGGCGTGCGATGCTCGGGTATCGGCCTGGTTCTGTCACCATCTATGCACTCTGTGTGACGCAGCCGTCCTCCGAGGCATCCCCCCTCAACTCCACCGAAGGGCACCGGATATGGGTCCCCATCCTGCGGTCGCAGCGATACGCCTGGCGGTCCGCCGCGTACTCCACGACGTACTCAACGAACAGACGGCCACCGACCTCGACGGTCGGACGGCCACCGACGGAACCCCGGCCGGGCACCCGGCCGGCGGCGAACGGCCCGGACACCCGACGGCCCCGCGCTCCCCCGGTGCGCACCCCGGAGGCGCCCCGTCCGAGCGGCACCGGCCACTGGTGCTGGTCGCGTGCTCCGGTGGCGCCGACTCCATGGCGCTCGCATCGGCCCTGGCCTTCGAGGCCGGCAAACTCGACATCCGCGCAGGCGGTGTCACCATCGACCACGGCCTCCAGGACGGCTCGGACTCCCGTGCCGCCGAAGTCGTCTCCCGGCTCACCGCTCTCGGGCTCGACCCCGTGGACTCCGTCGCCGTGACCGTCGGCCGGACCGGCGGACCCGAGGCCGCGGCAAGAGACGCCCGGTACGCCGCGCTCGACGCCGTGGCGGAGCGCCACGGCGCCGCGGCCGTCCTCCTCGGCCACACCAGGGACGACCAGGCGGAGACCGTCCTCCTCGGCCTCGCCCGCGGCTCCGGCATCCGCTCCCTGTCCGGTATGGCGGCCGTCTCGGGGGCGGCCGGCCGGTACCGCAGGCCCTTCCTCCAGCTCGACCGGCAGACGGCCCGCAAGGCCTGTCTCGTCCAGCACCTCCCGGTCTGGGACGACCCGCACAACGCGGACCCCTCGTACACCCGCTCCCGGCTGCGCCACGAAGGGCTGCCCGCCCTGGAGAAGTCACTCGGCAAAGGGGTCGTGGAGGCGCTCGCCCGTACCGCGCGCCTCTCCCGCGACGACGCCGACGCCCTGGACGCCTGGGCCGCGAACGCCGAGGAAGCGGCCAGGGACGAGGCCGGGCAGCTGGAGTGCGCCAAGCTCTACGCTCTGCCGCCCGCCGTCCGCAGCCGGGTGCTGCGCCGCTCGGCCATCGCCGCGGGCTCGCCCGCCGGCTCCCTCTTCGCCCGCCACATCGAGGAGATCGACCGGCTGATCACCGGCTGGCGCGGGCAGGGTGCCATCAACCTCCCCGGCCGCGTCGAGGCTCAGCGGCAGGGTGGCAGACTGGTTATCCGGCAAGGCTGACGCAGAGCTGCGCCGCAAGCCGAAGCACAAGCAACTGAAAGTGGCCCGGGTGAACGAGAAAGACATGGGCACCGACCTCGCGTCGGTGCTCATCACCAAGGAAGAGATCGACGCCAAGCTCGCGGAGCTGGCCGCGAAGATCGACGTGGAGTACGCGGGCAAGGATCTGCTGCTCGTCGGTGTTCTCAAGGGCGCCGTGATGGTGATGGCCGACCTCGCCCGTGCGCTGTCCACGTCGGTCACGATGGACTGGATGGCGGTGTCGTCGTACGGCGCCGGTACTCAGTCGTCGGGTGTCGTCCGGATCCTCAAGGACCTGGACACCGACATCAAGGGCAAGCACGTCCTGATCGTCGAGGACATCATCGACTCGGGTCTGACTCTCTCCTGGCTGCTGTCGAACCTCGGATCCCGCGAGCCCGCCTCGCTGGAGGTCTGCACGCTGCTCCGTAAGCCGGATGCGGCCAAGGTCTCGCTCGATGTGAAGTGGGCCGGGTTCGATATCCCGAACGAGTTCGTCGTCGGATACGGACTCGACTACGCGGAGAAGTACCGCAATCTCCCCTTTGTCGGCACGCTGGCTCCGCACGTGTACGGCGGCTGACTCCCCGTCCGGCTCTGCGGGCGGCCCGGCATTCAGCCGTGAGCCGAACGGGAACCCTCACCTATTTCCCGCCGTTGGAGCAGGGGAAGGCAGGTTCGTCGGCACTCCCGTGAGGTCGCGGGCGGCAATGCTGGGGTACCGTCCGAAGAACACTCTTTACTCACAGCAGCATTTACCTACGGGCAGGAGGGACGGGGCGTAGTTCCGCCCCGTATGGATGGACGTGAAGCGATACTTCCGTGGGCCGGTCATGTGGATCGTGCTGGCCGTCCTCGCCGTGGTCGTGTTGATGCAGGTCGTCGGCTCGTCGGGCGGCTACAAGTCAGTGGACACCTCGAAGGTCGTCCAGGCGATCGACAAGAACCAGGTCGAGCAGGCCAAGGTCACGACTGGTGACGAGAACGTCATCAAGATCGAGCTGAAGAACGGCCAGAAGCTGGGCGGCGAGTCGGGCGGCAAGTTCCAGGCGAACTACATCGGCGACGCACAGGGCACTGCCCTCGCCGCCAAGCTGCAGAGCAAGGTCGACAGCGGCGACATCGCGAAGGGCTACACGGTCTCGCCGTCGAAGCAGAACCCCTTCGTCGGGATCCTGCTCTCGCTGCTCCCCTTCGTACTCATCGTCGTGGTCTTCCTGTTTCTGATGAATCAGATGCAGGGCGGCGGCTCCAAGGTCATGCAGTTCGGCAAGTCAAAGGCCAAGCTGATCACCAAGGACACCCCCAAGACGACCTTCTCCGATGTGGCGGGGTCCGACGAGGCTGTCGAAGAGCTCCATGAGATCAAGGAGTTCCTGCAGGAGCCGGCGAAGTTCCAGGCCGTCGGCGCCAAGATCCCCAAGGGTGTCCTGCTGTACGGGCCGCCCGGAACGGGCAAGACGCTGCTCGCGCGCGCCGTCGCGGGCGAGGCGGGTGTGCCGTTCTACTCGATCTCCGGTTCCGACTTCGTCGAGATGTTCGTCGGTGTCGGTGCCTCCCGGGTGCGTGACCTCTTCGAGCAGGCCAAGGCGAACGCTCCGGCGATCGTCTTCGTCGACGAGATCGACGCCGTCGGCCGGCACCGCGGTGCGGGCCTGGGCGGTGGCCACGACGAGCGCGAGCAGACGCTGAACCAGCTGCTCGTCGAGATGGACGGCTTCGATGTGAAGGGCGGGGTCATCCTGATCGCCGCCACCAACCGGCCGGACATCCTGGACCCGGCGCTGCTGCGTCCCGGCCGTTTCGACCGGCAGATCGCGGTCGACCGTCCGGACATGCAGGGCCGGTTCGAGATCCTCAAGGTTCACCAGAAGGGCAAGCCGGTCGCCCCGGACGTCGATCTGGGCGCCGTCGCCCGTCGTACGCCCGGCTTCACCGGTGCCGACCTGGCCAACGTGCTGAACGAAGCGGCGCTCCTCACGGCGCGCGGCAACCAGAAGCTCGTGGACAACGAGGCGCTGGACGAGGCGATCGACCGTGTCGTGGCGGGCCCGCAGAAGCGGACCCGGATCATGTCCGACAAGGAGAAGAAGATCACCGCGTACCACGAGGGCGGACACGCCCTGGTCGCGGCCGCTTCTCCCAACTCGGACCCGGTCCACAAGATCACGATCCTCTCCAGAGGCCGTGCTCTCGGCTACACAATGGTCCTGCCCGACGAGGACAAGTACTCGACCACCCGCAACGAGATGCTCGACCAGCTGGCGTACATGCTGGGCGGGCGCGCGGCCGAGGAGCTCGTTTTCCACGACCCGACCACGGGCGCGGCGAACGACATCGAGAAGGCCACGGCCACCGCTCGCGCGATGGTCACGCAGTACGGCATGACCGAGCGCCTGGGCGCGATCAAGTTCGGTGGCGACAACACCGAACCGTTCGTCGGCCGGGAGATGGGTCATCAGCGCGACTACTCGGAAGAGGTCGCTGCGCTGGTCGACGAAGAGGTCAAGAAGCTCATCGAGACCGCGCACAACGAGGCCTGGGAGATCCTCGTCGAGAACCGCGACGTTCTCGACAACCTGGTCCTCCAGCTCCTTGAGAAGGAGACGCTGAACAAGGAGCAGATCGCAGAGGTCTTCTCCGGCATCGTGAAGCGTCCGGCCCGCCCCGCGTGGACCGGCTCCAACCGGCGTACGCCCTCGACGCGCCCGCCGGTACTCTCCCCGAGGGAGCTGGCGCTCACCAACGGCGCCGTCGGTGCGGTCACCGCGGGTGCCAACGGCACGACCCCCTCGGAAGGCGGCGGCATCGAGGCCGTCCCCGAGGACCGGCCGGAGAGCTGACCGGGAGCCCTTCAGTACCGGGAGCCCCGGAATGTATGCCGCGCCCCCCAGGTTCTAGCCTGGGGGGCGCGGCGTTTTCTTTGAGGAACGAGGAACAGAATGACCGACCCGATAACGCTGGACGGCGCGAGCCAGATCCGCGAGTTCGACGAGAAGCGGGCCGAGAACGCCGTACGGGAACTGCTCATCGCCGTCGGGGAGGACCCGGACCGCGAGGGGCTGCTGGAGACACCGGCCCGGGTGGCGCGCGCGTACCGGGAGATCTTCGCCGGTCTGCGGCAGAGGCCCGAGGACGTACTGACGACGACGTTCGACCTCGGCCACGACGAAATGGTCCTGGTCAAGGACATCGAGGTGCAGAGCCACTGCGAGCACCACCTGGTGCCGTTCACCGGGGTCGCCCACGTCGGCTACATCCCGTCATCCGACGGGAAGATCACCGGTCTGTCGAAACTCGCCCGGCTCGTCGACGTCTTCGCCCGCCGCCCCCAGGTCCAGGAGCGGCTGACCACGCAGGTGGCGGAGTCGCTGATGGAGATACTGGAGCCGCGCGGGGTGATCGTGGTCATCGAGTGCGAGCACATGTGCATGACCATGCGCGGGGTCCGGAAGCCGGGGGCGAAGACGATCACATCGGCGGTCCGCGGCCAGCTGCGCGACGCGGCGACCCGGGCCGAGGCGATGAGCCTGATCATGGCCCGCTGAGCCGGAGCGCTGCTCCGGCTCAGACGGCTGAGCCCTGGCTGTTGTGGTCCTCGTCGTCCGGGAGCTTGCACACCCGTTCCAGGAAGAACGCCGCCGCGACCACCCCGGCCCCCGCCACCAGCGAGAACCCGGCGTAGATCGCCTGGTCCCGGCGGGCCGGGTCGTCGAGGTGGCTGAGCAGATAGACGCCAGTGCCGCCGTACATCCCGCAGACCAGCGACGCCACCAGCGCACTGGCCTGCGCGAAGACCACCGCACGGGCCGCCATCAGCGGGTCCACGCCCTTCGCGCCGGGGCGGCGCTCCCGCTGGGCCCGCAGCCGGGCACGGAGCGAGAGCGCCGTGGCGAGCAGGACCACCGCGATGGCGGCCAGCACGATGGGCGCGGCGAGCGGCACGCTCGGCAGGGTGCCCACCGCGTTCCAGAGCCGGGCGCCCGCCCAGGAGAGCACCCCGGCGACGACGAACAGGCCTGCCAGTACCCCGAGCCGTAGTTGCTTCACGTGATTCTGCTCTTCACTCTGCTGTTCCTTGTCTGCCCTGCCCACGGGCCCGTCCCGCTGCCGCGCCCGGACACCCGGAGCGGTCCCCCAGAGGCTAACGGCTACTCGGGCAGGCAGAGTTCCAGATCGGCGCGGGGCAGCACACCTTCGCTGCCGACCGCCGCCAGCAGTTCGGCGACCGGACCGCGGCCCGGCACCTCGGCCGCCGGGTCCACGTCGTGCCACGGCACCAGGACGAAGGCCCGCTCGTGCGCGCGCGGGTGCGGGAGCGTCAGCACCGGGTCGTCGGAGACCACGTCCGCGTACGACAGGATGTCCACGTCGATGGTGCGCGGGCCCCAGCGCTCGTCGCGGACCCGGTCGAAGGCCTCCTCGATGGCCTGGCCGCGCTCCAGCAGCGAGTCGGGGGGCAGCGTCGTCTTCACGACGACCACCGCGTTGAAGTACGAGGGCTGCGAGCCGGGGTCGACGCCCCAGGGCTCCGTCTCGTACACCGGGGAGACGGCCTTGACCCGCAGACCCGGGGTGTCCTCCAGTGCGTCGATGGCGCCCTGCAGGGTCTCCAGACGGTTGCCGAGGTTGGCGCCGAGGGAGATCACGGCCCGTTTCGGATTGGACAGCGTCACATCGGCCGCGTCGACCTGCGCGACCACGGAGGCCGGCACCGGCTGTACGGTCGGGTCGCTCTGCGGGTCGCTGGGGTACACGGTCATACTCGGCTCCGGATGATGGTGATGGTCACGTCGTCGAAGGGGACGGTGATCGGGGCATCCGGCTTGTGCACGACCACCTCGACCTCCTCGACGCCTTCGTGCTTGAGGCACTGCTGGGCGATCCGCTCCGCCAGGGTCTCGATCAGATCGACCGGTTCACCCCGGACGACGTCGACGACCTCCTCCGCGACCACGCCGTAGTGCACGGTCTTCGTCAGGTCGTCGTCGGCCGCCGCGGGGCGGGTGTCGAGGCCGAGCACCAGATCCACGATGAAGGTCTGGCCCTCCGCGCGTTCCCTCGGGAAGACGCCATGGTTCCCACGGGCCTTGAGGCCGCGCAGCGCGACACGATCCACGCGAATCACTCCTGCTGTTCGTCGGTAGGCGGGCTCGCGCCGAATGCGGTCGGCGCTGCCCACGTATTCGAATCTACCTGCGGCTACCGACAGCACCCCGTCACGGGGGCCGTGGTCATGGTTCCGGGTGGGTGATATTCGCCCCTACCCGCGACCGGGGAGATGAACCCTGCGGAGGGCACAACCCACTCAGGCGGGTGCCTCGTCGCCCTCGGCCGCACCTTCGCCGCCTTCGCCCTCGCCCGTCTCGGCGAGCACCGGCGAGCCGTGGTGGGACCAGAGCTTCCAGCCCTCGGGCGTCCTGCGGAACGTGTTGGTGGCGACCACGAGCTGCCCGACCAGAGGGCCCAGCTCGCCGGCCTCCTCGGCCGGACCGCCGCTGAGGATGTTCTCGGTGCAGGTGACCAGGGCGGTGTCGTCGGCGACGTTGACCACCACATCGGTCAGGAAGAACTGGATGTACTCGGTGTTCGCCATGATCAGCGCGTACGACCTGAGTACATCCCCGCGCCCGGTGAGCACCGGCCAGCCGGGGTGGACGCAGGAGATCTCGTCCTCCAGCCAGAGCGTGGACAGGACATCGAAGTCGCCCCGCTCCATCGTCTCGTAGAAGGCCGTGTTGGCGAGCTCGACCTCTTCCACGTCGGTGGCCGCCGTCATGCGGCGCCCTCGACGGCGCGGGCAACGCGGACCGCGTCGGCCGTGGCCCGTACCTCATGGACCCGGACGGCCCAGGCGCCCGCATGGGCGGCGAGCGCGGAGACCGCGGCGGTGGCGGCGTCCCGCTCGCGGGCCGGCGGCGGGGCGGCACCCTCCCGGGCCAGCACCCGGCCGAGGAAACGCTTGCGGGACGCGGCGACCAGCAGCGGGTGGCCGAGCGCGCGCAGCTCCGCCAGGTGGGCGACGAGCGTCAGGTCGTGCTCGGCGTCCTTGGCGAAGCCGAGGCCGGGGTCGACGACGATCCGCTCGGGTGCGATGCCTCCGGCGACCGCCGCTTCCACCCGGGCGCGCACCTCGGCGACGACCTCGGCGACCACGTCCGTGTAGACCGCGCGTCCGGCCATCGACTCGCTGAACCCGCGCCAGTGCATCACCACGAACGGCACTCCGGCCGCGGCGACCACCGGGACCATGGCGGGGTCGGCCAGCCCGCCGCTCACGTCGTTGACCAGGACCGCACCGGCCTCGACCGACTGCTCGGCGACGGTGGCGCGCATGGTGTCGACGGAGACGGTGACGCCCTCGGAGACCAGCCCCCGTACGACCGGGACGACCCGGCGCAGCTCTTCGCCGGCGTCCACACGGCTGGCGCCGGGGCGGGTGGACTCACCACCCACGTCGACCAGGTCGGCGCCCTGCGCCACCAGGTCGAGGCCATGCTTGACGGCGGCGTTGGTGTCGAACCAGCGGCCACCGTCGGAGAAGGAGTCGGGCGTCACATTGACGACGCCCATGACCGCGCAGCGGTCCCACTCCGGCAGCCCTGCCACCCGGCCCCGCCCGTGCAACGTACTCATACCCCCAGCCTAGGGCCTTCCGTTTGGATCAGGCCGGGCTCGCGGGGTCTGGCACGCACATCTGCGGCGTTGTCGTCAATCAACAACTCCCCCAGCCTCCGGCCGGGGGGACCCCCACCGCGTTACTTCAATCCTCCGCCTTGCAGCTGCACGCACCAGACCCCCGCTCCCTGATCCGGCCTGATCCAAACGGAAGGCCCTGGGGCCTTTACGACTCAGGCCTGGCCCGGCGGCGGATGCCGTGCGGGCGGGGACGCGGGGCCGCGGGACCGGGGCCGGGACCGCGGGCCTCCCGGTGGGGGATCGCGGGGGTGGCCGCGGCCGTGGCCGGCGGGTCGGGGGCGCCGTCGGCCCCCGGGGGTGCGTTACGCCGCCCGTGCCCCGCTCTCGCCGTTCGCGCCCTTGAGGTGGGTGCACGGACGGTCCGCCACCCGCTCGCGCCGTGCGAACGGCCACGGCAGGCCCAGATTGACGAAGCCCTCGGCCTGCATCGCCGCGAAGCCGATGCGCGGCAGGTCGCCGGTGTTGCGGAAGACCACGAAGCGCGGCTCCCAGCGCGGCTGGAACTTCGCGTTGAACTTGTACAGCGACTCGATCTGGAACCAGCGGGAGAGGAAGACCAGCAGTCCTCGCCAGCCCCGCAGCACCGGACCCGCACCGATCTTCTCGCCGCGGGCCAGCGCCGAGCGGAACATCGCGAAGTTGAGGGAGACGCGCTCGACGCCGAGCCCGGGGGACGCCTCGAGGGCCGCGACGATCAGCAGCTCGTTCATGCCGGGGTCGGCGGCGCGGTCGCGGCGCATCAGTTCGAGCGACATGCCGTCCTTGCCCCACGGCACGAAGTGGATGATCGCCTTCAGGTCGCCGAACGGGGACTCCGGGCCATCGGCCTTGTGGGCGGTGGCGATGACGCAGTCCCCGTCGCCCGGGTCGCCGATCCGGCCGAGCGCCATCGAGAAGCCGCGCTCGGTGTCCGTACCGCGCCAGGCCGCCGCGGCCGCCCTGATCCGCTCCAGCTCGGGTTCCCCCACGTCACGGACGCGCCGGACCCGCGTCTCGTAGCCACCGCGCTCGATGCGCTTCACCATCTGGCGTACGTTGCGCATCGCCCGCCCGGCGAGGGAGAAATCCACGACATCCACCACCGCCTCGTCCCCGAGCTCCAGCGCGTCAAGACCGGTCTCACGGGTCCAGACCTCACCGCCGGTCTCGCTGCACCCCATCACCGCGGGGGTCCAGGAGTGCAGCTTGGCCTCGTCCATGAAGCGCTCGATCGCACCCGGCCACGCCTCGACGTCCCCGATGGGGTCACCACTGGCGAGCATCACCCCGGAGACGACCCGGTAGCAGACGGCCGCCTTGCCGCTCGGGGAGAAGACGACGCCCTTGTCGCGGCGGAGCGCGAAGTGGCCGAGCGAGTCGCGTCCGCCGTGCTTCGCCAGCAGGGACCGCAGTTGCTTCTCGTCCTCGTCGGTGAGGCGCGCCGCCGGGTGTTCGGGCCGGAAGGCCAGATAGATGGTGGTGACGGCGGTGAGCAGCCCCAGGGAGCCGAGCGAGTAGGCGACGGTCCAGGAGGTGTTGCCCTGGTACTCGACCGGGCCCTCGAAACCGAAAAGACCGAACAGTACGTGCTGGAGGCGGTCGGCGATGCTGGGGCTGCCGACGACCCGGCCGGGGTGGACGCTGACGATGATCAGGCCGAGGCCCAGCGATCCCGCGCCGAGCAGTACGAAGTTGGCGAGCGCCTTCCACCGGCTGCGCGGGTCGGGCAGCGCCTCGAACTCGGTGCGATGGCGTACGACCAGGGTCAGCAGCACCAGTGAGATCAACACCCCGACGACCGAGTGCCGGTAGCCGAACTCCGCCACGGCGCCGATCGGAAGCAACACAACGGCGGCCCGCCAGGCCCGGCGTTTACGGCGTTTGAGGCCATGGGCGAGCAGCAGCAGGAGCACCCCCACACAGAGTGCGAGAGCCGCGGTGAACGGCCCCAGCGCACCGGGCAGCACCTCGGCGACCGTATGCATCCGGCTGTGCCGGAACCGGGGGAACGCCCCGCCGGCGATGTCGAGCAGGCCGACGACCGCACAGGCCGTCCCGACCAGGGAGGGGACGGTCTCGGGGCGGGGGCCCCGGAAGATCCGTCGGACATTCTTCGGAACCATTACCGACTTTTCCCCATCTACCGGCACAGACATCGCTTCCCACGGCTCCACAAGAGGTTCTGTGTCCGCCGATCGCCGAAGTCGGCGCTGCATCCGGACATTTTGTGTCCTCTAGGACGGCAATTACGGGGTGCGGGTTCATCCGTCACCCGGAAAATCTCTCCGCAGAAAGCTCGGCTCCCCATGGGTCTCACCAGCCACAAGGTTCTGGCGCTCGCCGCACTGCTGGCCATCGCCCTGTTCGCCGCGACGATCTGGCTCTGGCCGCGGCTCGCACGGCGCAGCGGCCGCGCGGTGGCCGGGCGGATCGGCCTGTTCCTCGCCACCCAGGTGGCGGTCTTCGTCATGGTCGGACTCATGGCCAACAACTCCTTCCTCTTCTACGGGTCGTGGGCCGATCTCTTCGGCCAGGAGCAGACGCCGGGCGTGGTCGTGGACCACAACGCGGGCGGTCATGACGTACGGGTCGTATCGAGGGCGGGTCTGGACGTCCCGGGCGGCACCAAACCGGAGCTCGCCGGGCAGATACAGAAGGTCGTGATCCAGGGCCGCACGTCGAAGATAGCCAGCCCCGCGTACGTTTATCTGCCGCCGCAGTATTTCCAGCGGGCGTATATGAAGCGAACTTTCCCGGCAGCTGTCGTGCTCACCGGCTACCCCGGCACCGCGGAGAACCTGATCCACGGTCTGCACTACCCGAGGACGGAGTTCGACCAGCTGAAAGCCGGGAAGATGCGGCCGATGGTGCTGGTGATGCTGCGGCCGACGGTCGCCCCGCCGCGGGACACCGAGTGCGTGGACATAAAGGGCGGACCGCAGAGCGAGACGTTCTTCGCGAAGGACTTGCCGGGGGCCGTCAGGGCCGCGTACCGCGTCGGGCCCGGTCCCGGGAACTGGGGCTCCATAGGGGACTCGACGGGCGGATACTGCGCGCTGAAACTGGCGGTCCACCATCCGGGTGTGTACGGGGCGGGGGCCGGTCTCTCCGCGTACTACCGCGCGGCCGAGGACCCGACGACGGGCGACCTCTTCCAGGGCAACGGTCTGGAGCGGCGGCGCGCGGATCTGACGTGGAGCCTGGAGCACCGGCCCGCTCCGGCCACCTCGCTCCTGGTGACCACCAGCAAAAAGGGCGAGGGGAATTACCGCAGCACGATGCGGTTCATGGACAAGGTGAAGCCGCCCACCCGGCTGTCGTCGATCACCCTCACCAGTGGTGGGCACAACTTCAACACCTGGCGCCGCGAGATCCCCGCGGGCATGGTGTGGCTGAGCCAGCGGCTCACCGGCCGCTGACGGTCTCCAGCTCCACTTCGTCGCGCGGGATGTCCCGGGCGTCGGCCGCGGTGGAGCGGCGCAGCGCCTCGTGCAGCCGGGCCGGGGTCAGCACGCCCAGGAAGCGGCCGGCGCCGTCCTCGTCGATCACCGCGATCCACCCGGCGTCGTGCTGGAGCATGGTGGCGAACGCCTGCTTGAGTGAGGCCCCGACCGGCAGCCATGCCTCCATACGGCGGGCGTGCTCGCGCACCGTCCCCTTGGCGATGGCGGCCTGTCCGGCGGAGATCCAGCCGTGCAGATTCTCGTCCCGGTCCAGGACGACCGCCCAGCCCGGGAGGGTGGCGGGCAGCGGGTCGTCGAGGTGCACCACCGGGGGCTGTTCCAGGTCGCCGGGCTCGACCGGGGTGACGGAGAGCCGCTTGAGGCCGCGGTCGGCGCCGACGAAGTCCGCCACATAAGGGGTGGCGGGGGCGCCGAGCACGGCGGCCGGGGCGTCGAACTGCTCGATCGTGCCCTGCCCGTACACCGCGATGCGGTCGCCGAGCCGTACCGCCTCCTCGATGTCGTGGGTGACGAAGAGGACCGTCTTGCGGACGGACTTCTGGAGCGCGAGGAACTCGTTCTGGAGGTGTTCGCGCACGACCGGGTCGACTGCGCCGAACGGCTCGTCCATCAGCAGTACGGGCGGGTCGGCCGCCAACGCCCTTGCCACGCCCACCCGCTGGCGCTGGCCGCCGGAGAGCTGCTCGGGGTAGCGGGCGCCGTGGACGGACGGGTCGAGACCCACCAGGTCGAGGAGTTCGGCGGCCCTGGCGCGTGCGGCGGAACGCTTGACGCCCAGCAGGTGCGGGACCGTCGCGGTGTTGTCCAGCACCGTCTTGTGCGGGAAGAGGCCGACCTGCTGGATCACATAGCCGATGCGGCGGCGGAGTTCGACGGGGTTGGTGGCGGATATGTCGTCCCCGCCGACGAATATCCGGCCGCCGGTCGGCTCGATGAGCCGGTTGACCATCTTCATCGTGGTGGTCTTCCCGCAGCCGGACGGGCCGACGAGCGTGACCAGTTCACCTTCGGCGACCTCGAAGGAGAGGTTGTCGACGGCGGTCGTGCCGTCGGCGTACCGCTTGGTGACGTTTTCGAATCGGATCATGATTCCCCATTGTGACGGGCCGGTTGTGAAGGCCATGTTGCTGCAGTGCGACGGATCCCGGCATTGTCAGTGGCCGGGGATAAGGTCGCCACTGGGTTGAGCAAACCGATGGGGACCGGACAACGGTTCATTGAGGCAGGACAACGGGTCGTTCGGGGCCGGAGCGCGGCGGGGGCCGGGAAGCGGGGCGCGATGAGCGGGCAGAACTGCATGGCGAGGAACGACTGGCTCTGCTGGGACTACGTCACCTCCCGCAGCCAGGAGCTGACCGACGCGACCGTCCAGCACATCTGGATCACCGCGGTTTCGGTGGCCATCGGGCTGGTGGTGGCCTTGCCGCTGGCGCTCGTCGCCCGCCGTGGGCGGGTGTTCGCGGGGCCGGTGCTCGGGCTGACGACCGTGCTCTACACGGTGCCGTCGCTGGCGATGTTCTCGCTGCTGCTGCCGTGGTTCGGCCTGTCGGCCGCCCTGGTGGTCACCGGCCTGGTGCTCTACTCGCTGACCATTCTCGTACGGAACATCATGGCCGGGCTCGCCTCCGTCCCCGAGGACGCCCGGGAGGCGGCGCGGGGGATGGGGTACGGGCCGGCCAGGCTGCTCTGGGAGGTCGAACTGCCGCTGGCGCTGCCCGCGTTGTTCGCCGGGGTGCGGATCGCCACGGTCTCCACGGTCGCGCTGACGACGGTCGGCTCGATCGTGGGCAAGGGCGGGCTCGGCAATCTCATCTCGGACGCGCTGCCGACCCTCTTCAAGGCGCAGGTGCTGACCGCTTCCGTGCTCTGCGTGCTGCTGGCCGTCCTGGCCGATCTGATACTGCTCGGCGTGCAGCGGCTGCTCACGCCCTGGACCCGGATACGGACGCCGCGAGCGGTCCGTACGGCTGAGGCGGGCTGACCATGGGCGAGTTGACCGATGCCTGGAGCTGGCTGACGACGGGGTCCAACTGGTCGGGGGAGAGCGGTGCGGAGCACCGGCTCGCCGAGCATCTGACGGTCAGCGGGATCGCGTTCGCGCTGGCGTGCCTCATCGCGCTGCCGGTCGCGCTCCGGCTGGGGCACATCGGCCGGGGCGGCGCGCTGGCCGTGAACATCTCCAACGTGGGGCGCGCGATACCGACGTTCGCGGTGCTCGCGCTGCTGCTGCTGACCCCGCTGCGCTCGCACGGCGATCTGCCGACCGTGATCGCCCTGGTGCTGTTCGCGGTGCCGCCCTTGCTGACCAACGCGTACACCGGGATGCGCGAGGTGGACCGGTCGGTGGTGGAGGCGGCCCGGGGGATGGGGATGTCGGGGCGCCAGCTGTTCCTGCGGGTCGAGCTTCCGCTCGCCTATCCGCTGATCATGACCGGACTCAGGTCGGCAGCGGTCCAGGTGATAGCCACGGCGACGCTGGCCGCGATGACCGGCGGCGGCGGCCTGGGCCGGATCATCACCGCGGGGTTCAACACGTACGACACCGCGCAGGTGGTGGCGGGCGCGCTGCTCGTCGCCGCGCTGGCCCTCGTCGTGGAGGGCCTGCTGGTGGTGGCGGACCGGCTGCTCGACCCGCGGCGCAAGGCGGCCTGAGTGCGTCCGCCACCGGCAACGCCGGACATCCGTCCCGTGCACCGGCAGGTACGGCTGCGCACCGCTTCCGCCGTTTCTGCTTTCTCTGCTGAATCTCCCGAACGTTCTTCAATCACCTGTCACTTGGAGTGGACCTCATGATCAAGACCTCGCGAATAGCGGGCGCGGTGCTCGGCGTGGTGGCCCTGACGGGCTCCCTCGCGGCGTGCGGCGGCGGCGGCGACAGCCTCGAGAAGAGCAAGGACGGCGGCGGGTCGGGTGCCGCGGCCGGTTCGGGCAAGAAAGGCTCGCTCGTCATCGGCGCCGCCGGCTTCACCGAGTCGAAGGTGCTCGCCGCGCTGTACAGCCAGGTGCTGGCCGACGCCGGATACAAGACCTCGGTCACCTCGGTGAACAACCGCGAACTCTACGAACCCTCGCTGGAGAAGGGCCAGATCGACGTCGTACCGGAATACGCGGCCACCCTCGCCGAATTCCTCAACGCCAAGACGAACGGCGCCAAGCAGGCCGAGAAGAAGCCCGTCGCCTCCGGCGATGTCGCGGCGACCGTGGCGGCCCTGAAGAAGCTGGCGGGCCCGCGCGGGCTGAAGGTGCTGCCGGCCGGTGCGGCGGTCGATCAGAACGCCTTCGCGGTGACCAAGGAATTCGCCGCCAAGAACAAGCTCAAGTCCCTTTCGGATCTGGGGAAGTCGAAGGCGAAGGTCAAGATCGCCGCAGGTGACGAATGCGCGGTCCGGCCGTTCTGCGCACCGGGCCTGAAGTCGAAGTACGGCATTGACGTCACCGGCATCGACCCCAAGGGCGTCGGCACCCCGCAGGCCAAGCAGGCGGTCAAGGACGGCACCGACCAGCTGGTGCTGACCACCACGACGGACGCGACGCTGGACACCTACGGTCTGGTCCTGCTCCAGGACGACAAGAAGCTCCAGAACGCGGACAATGTCCTGCCGGTCGTGAATGCCAAGGGCGCGGGCAGCCCCGACATCGCGGCGGCTCTCGCCAAGCTCACATCGGCGCTGACGACCGCCGATCTGGTCCAGCTGAACCGCAAGGTCGACTCCCAGCGCGCGAAGCCCGACGATGTCGCGAAGGACTATCTGAAGTCGAAGAGCTTGATCAACTAGCCGGTCCCCGGGGAATGGCGGGGCGCACCGGGTAACCGTCCGAGGTAACCGCTGGGGAACAAATCCCGGTGCGGTCATCCATTCGGCTCACACGCACGGTAATTTTGGGGTCATGCCACGTGGACGCCACCGCCATTCCCCACCCCTGCACCGGCTTCTCCAGCCTTCGGCCGTAGCCGGTGCTTCGCTCCTCTTCGCCGTCGGCGCCTGGCTGTTCGCGGATCCCCTGGTGCTCCGCTGTCTGGCCGCGGCCGCGGCGGCCGCCGCGGTGACCGGCGCGGTCCTGATGCGCAGCTGGGACCGGGTGGCGGGCCGCAGGGTCGCCGAACTGACCCGGTCGAGGGCGGCCGAGGAGTGGCGGGCCGAGGAGCGCACCGCCGAACTGGAAGGCGATCTGGAGGAGTCGCGCGCCCTGCGCGTCAAGCTGGAGGCGAAGCTGCGGGCCAAGCGGGCCGAACTGGCCGGGCTGCGCGGGGAGCACGCCGCGCTGCTGCGCCGGTACGCGACCGCCGAGACCGCCCGGGCCGGCGCGCTGGAGGGCCGCAGGCTCCTGGCGATCGAGGCCGCGGCGCCCCCCGCGGCCCGGGCCGCGCTGCCGGTTGCACGCTCCACCCCCACTCCGGCCGCGTACGCGAAGGCCGCCCAGGCACTCGGCGCGCTGAGCCGTAACGCGGCGGCCCAGCGCGAGCAGCAGGACCAGCGGGCCCACCGCGAGCAGCGGCAGCAGAGCGAACAGCGGGAGGCGGCCGAGCCGGAGGGGAAGCCTGCGGCGGCCGCCGCCGAGCACACGCGCCCGCCGTCGGCTCTCCCTGCTCCGCGTCGCGTTCCGGCGGCCGCCATCTCCCCGTACACCTCGCGGCAGGGCCGCGCGCCCCGGCCCGTGGGCGGCTTCGACTTCTTCGGAATGCAGAGCACGCAGAAGGAGAAGACGTCCGCATCGGCCCTGGAGCCCGCGCAGCTGGCCTCGGTGCAGAACGAGGACCTGGCGGACGTGGTGGGTGCGGAGGCCATCGCGGCCCACCACGCCGAGGCGGCGGTCTCCACGGCCGGGGCGGGCCCGGCGGACAGCACGGACGACAGCTTGGCGGCCGACCGCGGGACCGGCCAGGTCATCGACCTGACGGAGCACGACGAGACGGAGCAGATCGACGTGGGCGTGCTGCGCACCGCGATCTCGTAGCGGCCGGCCGGTCGCTACGAGCGACCGGCTGATCGTCCGCGGCCCGGACCCCCGGCGGGGTCCGGGCCGCTCCGCGTCCGCCCGCGTACCTGCCGCTTGCTACTTGTCGATGTCGCCGACCACGAAGAAGAGCGAGCCCAGGATCGCCACCATGTCGGCGACGAGAGTGCCCGGCAGCAGCTCGGTCAGCGCCTGGATGTTGTTGAACGACGCCGAGCGGAGCTTGAGCCGGTACGGGGTCTTCTCGCCCTTGGACACCAGGTAGTAGCCGTTGATGCCGAGCGGGTTCTCGGTCCAGGCGTACGTCTCGCCCTCCGGGGCCTTCAGCACCTTCGGGAGCCGCTGGTTGACCGGTCCGGGAGCCAGTGCGGCCAGCCGGTCGAGGCAGGCGTCGGCCAGGTCCAGCGAGTTGTGCGTCTGGCCCAGCAGCACCTCGAAGCGCGCCAGGCAGTCGCCCTCCTCGCGGGTGACGACCTTCAGGGTGTCCTGCAGATCGCCGTACGCGAGATACGGCTCGTCGCGGCGCAGATCGAAGTCGACGCCCGAGCCGCGCGCGATCGGTCCGCTCACCCCGTACGCGTGCACGGCGGCGGCGGAGAGGACCCCCACGCCCCGGGTGCGGCCCCGGAAGATCTCGTTGCCGAGGACGAGGTCGTCGTACACGTCCATGCGTGAGCGCACATCGGCCACGGCGTCCCGCGCCCGTCCGAGCCAGCCCGCCGGAAGGTCCTCCTTGAGGCCGCCGACCCGGTTGAACATGTAGTGCATCCGGCCGCCGGAGACCTCCTCCATGACCGCCTGGATCACCTCGCGCTCCCGGAAGGCGTGGAACACCGGCGTGATGCCGCCCAGTTCGAGTGGGTACGAGCCGAGGAACATCAGATGGTTGAGCACCCGGTTCAGCTCGGCGAGGAGCGTACGGGTCCAGACCGCGCGGTCGGGGACCTCCATGCCGAGCATCCGCTCGACGGCCATTACGACGCCCAGCTCGTTGGAGAAGGCGGAGAGCCAGTCGTGGCGGTTGGCGAGCATGATGATCTGGCGGTAGTCGCGGGCCTCGAAGAGCTTCTCGGCGCCCCGGTGCATATAGCCGATGACCGGCTCGGCCTGCTGGATGCGTTCGCCGTCCAGGATCAGCCGGAGGCGGAGCACTCCGTGGGTGGAAGGGTGCTGGGGGCCGATGTTGAGCACCATGTCGGTGCTCTCCGCGGCGCCGCCGATGCCGACCGTCGTCTCCGTCATACGGGCCAGTATCCCCGGCAGGCAGCCGTGACCTCACCGGGGCCCGCCCGCGGCACCTGCCCGCGCCGCCGCGCCCCTACCAGGGCCCCGGGCCCCCGCCCACCCGCTGCGCCAGCCACCCGAAGTCCCCAAGACCGCCCCGCGCCACCAGTTCCGCGGCCTCGCCCGCCGCCGCCAGGCCTCTGACGTACGCCGCGGGGTCCGCCGAGGCCAGCGCCAGGGGCGGGCGCTCACCGCTGATCCCGAGGGCGCGCAGGGCCTCCCGCTGGGTACGCAGCTCCGCACCCGGCAGCGCGCACGCGTCCAGCGCGACATGGGCGGTGATGTCGCAGCTCCCGTCCGGTACCGGCCGCACCTCCCGGCCCTCCCGGAAGCCGGTGAGCGTGCCGAAGGGCGGGCGGGCCGTGCGTGCGTGTGCGTAGTCGACGGCCACCGCGAGGCCCACCTCCAGTGTTCCGGCCGCCGCGGCCCACGCCTCGTCGCGTGGGCGGCCGATCTCGGCGCGCGTACCCGGCCCCTCCGGCGGCCACCAGCGGTCCAGCCACTCCGCGTCCGCCCCGGTCACCGGCCCGCCCAGCCGCTCGGCGCCGTCCTCCGTCCTGACCTGCACATAGCGCGGCGTCCCGGCATGGTCCACCTCTGCGATGTCGAGCGGCACATTGTCCAGCCACTCGTTCGCGAAGAGCAGCCCGCGCACCCCGGCCGGCGGCTCGGAGCACCAGACGACGCGCTCGTCGAGCCCGGCCGGACGGGGCGCGCGTTCGACGGCGTACGCCCGTACCGGGAAGTCGGCGGGCAGCGCGGCCAGAACCCCTGTCACCAGCTCACCGCGGCCCGCCCCCATGTCGACCATGGCCGGTTCCGCGATGCCCATCCCGGTCAGCAGCCGGGCGACGGCCGATGCGAACAGCGGAGAGGCGTGCACCGAGGTGCGGAAGTGGGCCGAGGGGCCCTCCGGCCGCAGATAGAAGCCGTCCGCCCCGTACAGCGCGGCCTCCGCCGCCTCACGCCACCCGCGCCACTCATCAGTCACGGCGTCAAGTCTCCACCTTGGGGAGTACTCACCGGGCGACCGGATCGGTCCTCCGGTTGACCCTTGCACCTGTCCGGCATAGCTACGCTGGGTTACGTGCAGCGTCTCTACGCCTTCATCCGCAGACACCCGACTCTGGTCGACGGCTTCTGGGCCGTCATCCTCCTCGGGCTCTCGGTGATGCAGTGGGACGCGTCCCGGATGGGGCACGGGCCGGACTACAAGTCCGTCCCGGTCTTCCTGGGCCTCTGCACGGCTGTCGCCCTGCGCCGCCGGGCGCCCGAGAAGATGCTGCTGCTCGTGACGGTGCTGGGGGTGGCGCAGCTGGTCTTCGACGTCAGGACGGGGCCGGCCGACCTGGCCATGCTGGCGCTCATCTACACCGTCGCCGCCGACGGCGAGCGCTGGGCCTCCCGGCTCGGCCTGATCGGCGGCCTGTGCGCGGGGACGCTGGCGCAGCTGCGCTGGCACGAGGCCGCTGTCACCAGCTGGGTGCAGCAGGCGGTCTTCGCGGTCGTGGCGACGGTTCCGTTCCTCCTGGCCTGGGTGATGGGCGACTCGGTACGGACCCGGCGCGCCTACTTCGCGCAGCTGGAGGAGCGGGCCGCCCGGCTGGAGCGGGAGCGCGAGGCGCAGTCGAAGGTGGCGGTCGCCGGCGAGCGGGCCCGGATCGCCCGCGAGCTGCACGATGTCGTCGCTCACAATGTCTCGGTGATGGTGGTCCAGGCCGACGGCGCCGCCTATGTCCTGGACGCCTCGCCCGACCAGGCCAAGCAGGCGCTGGAGACGATCTCGTCCACCGGCCGCCAGGCGCTCGCCGAGATGCGCAGACTGCTGGGGGTGCTGCGGACCGGTGACGCGCCGGAGAGCGGTGAGTACGTCCCGCAGCCCGATGTGCGGCAGATCGAGGACCTGGTCGAGCAGGTCAGGGTCGCCGGGCTGACGGTGGACTTCCGTATCGAGGGGACACCGAGGCCGCTGCCCAGTGGCGTGGAGCTGACCGCGTACCGCATTGTGCAGGAGGCGCTCACCAACACCCGCAAGCACGGCGGGCCCGACGTGGGCGCCAGTGTGCGTCTCGTCTACTTCGACGACGGGCTCGGCCTGCTGGTCGAGGACGACGGCCGGGGTGCGGCGCACGAGTTGTACCAGGACGGCGGAGCGGACGGTCAGGGGCACGGTCTGATCGGTATGCGGGAGCGCATCGGCATGGTCGGGGGCACGCTGGACGCGGGCCCGCGCCCGGGCGGCGGCTTCCGGATCAGCGCGCTGCTGCCGCTCAAGCCTGCCCACTAGCTGTATCGAAGGGATTCTTACGAGATGGCGATCCGCGTGATGCTCGTCGACGACCAGGTGCTGCTGCGCACCGGCTTCCGGATGGTGCTTGCCGCCCAGCCGGACATGGAGGTCGTCGCGGAGGCGGGCGACGGGGCGGAGGCGATCGGCGTGCTCAAGTCGACGGCGGTCGACGTGGTGCTGATGGACGTCCGTATGCCCAGGCTGGACGGTGTCGAGGCGACCCGGCAGATCTGTGCGCGGCCGGATGCGCCGAAGGTGCTGATCCTGACCACGTTCGACCTGGACGAGTACGCCTTCTCCGGGCTGAAGGCGGGCGCCAGCGGATTCATGCTCAAGGACGTGCCCCCGGCCGAGCTGCTCGGGGCGATCCGGTCCGTGCACAGCGGCGACGCGGTGGTCGCCCCGTCGACCACGCGGCGGCTGCTTGACCGCTTCTCGCCGATGCTGCCGAGCACGGTCGCGGATCCGCAGCACAAGGAGATCGCGCGGCTGACGGACCGGGAGCGCGAGGTGATGCTGCTGGTCGCGCAGGGCCTGTCGAACGGCGAGATCGCGGCGCGGCTGGTGCTGTCGGAGGCCACGGTGAAGACGCATGTGGGCCGCATCCTCACCAAGCTGGAACTGCGGGACCGGGTCCAGGTGGTCGTGATGGCGTACGAAACGGGTCTGGTCCGGGCCGGGGGCTCCGGGGCGCGCTGAGAGGGGGCCAGGCCGAGCCGGCCGTCAGCGCAGCACCCCCTCCAGGAAGTCGCTGCCGAGCCTGGCCACCACGGTGAGGTCCAGCTGGTGCAGGACATACCGCCCGCGCCGCTTGGTGGTGATCAGGCCGGCCCGCTTCAGGACCGCCAGATGGCGGGAGATCTCCGGCGCGGATATGCCGTGCGTGTCGGCCAGTTCGCCCGTGGTGCGCGGGGAGCGGGCCAGCCCCCGGCACATCCGCATCCGCATCGGGTGGGCCAGCGCCTCCAGCCGCAGCTTCAGCAGCTCGACCGACGCCGGGGACGGCAACTCGGGTGCGGCGACCGGGTACTGGATCGCCGGGCGCCAGCCCGGGCGGTGCAGAACCAGCAGATGGGGCCAGCCGAAGCTGGTCGGTACGAAGGTGAGGCCGTCCCCGGCGGGCGCGCCCACCGCGGCCGAACGGCCCTCGGCGAGCTTGTCGGCGCTGATCCTGGTGCCCGTGCTGTCCAGTGACAGGGCGGCGGAGACCGCGGTCATCGCGTCGGCCAGGCCCTTGTGCCGCAGGATCTCGGTCTTGTGCCGGGCGTCGGCGGCCAGTTGGATCCGTATGCGGCGCCAGGTGTCGCCGAAGAACGCCTGCTCGCAGTCCTTGAAGAGCCGCCGGATCCAGGCCCGCACGGTGACCGGGTCGTTCAGCAGATGCCCGGTGAAGTCGAGCTGCCGGGGGCCGCGGGCCGCCGCGAGGTCCAGCGCGCGGTTGCGGACCCCCGCGTCCGTGAGTGGCGAGGGGCCGCCGAGGTCGTAGGTGACGGAGCAGGTGAACTCCAGCGCGACCGTCACGAATTCATCGTCGGTCAGCAGGTCGAGCAGATCCAGATCCTCGGCGAGGGTCGCCCCGGGCCTGCCACCGCCGTGCTGGGCGCCCGCGAACGGCATGAAGATGTCCGAGAACGTGGAGCGCCACAGGAAGTCCGCTTCGTGCAGCCGGTCGGCGAGGTCCGGCTCCAGCGCGGCGGCCGTCGCCGTGGCCCAGCCGTGCAGCCCCGGATGGTGTCCCGGTTCGGACAGCACATGCAGAGCATTGCCGAGCTCCGCCAGGGGAGACAGCTCGAAAGTGATCCCCCCGGGCGGCAGCCCTGTGATGTCGATGTCCACGCTCATGGGTCCATGGTGCCTGCCCCCACCGACAGTCCGGCCGCCGATTGACTGCGCTCGTCAAATGGGGAGCCCGGGGCCCCGGCGGGTGCCCAGGGTGGGGCCATGAACGCGAACCAGCAGCACATGCTCGACGCCTACCGCGCGGCCCAGCGGGGAGAGACGGCGCCACCCCTGCCGGGCCGGCACGACTGGGAAGCCATCGGCGAGATCCGTGACCACCTGCGCACGGACCGGCCGGACGCGAGACGTAGGCGGAAGCAGCGGCCCCGGAAGGGGCCGTCGGGGAACGAGCGGACCGGGAACGAGCGGCTCGGGAACGAGCCGTCCCGGAAGCAGCGGACCGGGAAGTGGTGGTCCGCGCTTCGCGCTCCCCTGCGTCAGCTCACCCGGCGTACGAACTCCTCGACCGCCCCCGTCACATCCGCCGCGGTCCACGACAGCCCCGGCGCCGCCACCGTCACCTCGGTCAGCGACACCCCCGGCACCCCGCCCGGCGCCGGATAGAACTGGTGGAACAGCGCCACCCCCGTCTCCTCCGCCTGCACGACCGCCGCCTCCGACAGCCCATCCGCCTCGTACGGCAGCCACACCTGGAACTGATGGGTGTGCGGCACCTCGGGGTTGACCCGGAACCAGGGCACACCCGCCGCCCGGAACCCGTCCGTGAGCCCCGCGGCGACGACCTTCGCGTGCGCGACGTACGAGGCCAGCCGGGGCAGCTCCCGTTCCAGGCCCAGCAGGCCGGACAGTGCGGCCGGGTACTGCTGGAAGAGGGCGCCCCCGTACCGGTGGCGCCAGGTCCTGGCCTCGTCGATCAGTGAGGCCGGTCCCGCGAGTACGGCGCCCGAGAGGCCGTCGAGGGATTTGTAGAGGGAGACGTACACACTGTCCGCGAGCCCCGCGATCTCCTCCAGACCGTGGCCGAAGTGCGGGGCGCACTCCCAGAGCCGCGCGCCGTCGAGATGCACCACCGCGTCACGTTCCCTGGCGGCCGCGACGACCGCCACCAGCTCGTCCCACGTCGGGAGTACGAAACCGGCGTCGCGCAGGGGGAGTTCGAACATCAGCGTGCCGAAGGGCTCCTCGAAGTCGCGTACCTCCGCGGCCGTGGGGAGCCGGGGCGCGGACGTCGGATGGACGGTACGCAGCCCGCTCACGGCTCCGAAAGCGCCCCGCTCGTGCAGCTCGGGGTGGGCCATCGGATGCAGCGCGACCACCGGATCACCGGTACGTCCCGCCCAGCACCGCAGCGCGACCTGCTGCGCCATCGTGCCGGTGGGGAAGAAGGCGGCGGCCGGGAACCCGAGCAGCCCGGCCACCCGCCGCTCCAGCTCGGCGACGACCCCGCCGCCGTATATGTCCACCGGCTCGTCCAGGTCGTACACCGTGCCCGCGTCCGCCGCGAGTGCGGTCAGCTGCTCGCCCAGAGTGAGGACCGCGTGCGGCCTCGACAGCACCCGTTTCGCGCCACGCATCGCCGCGATCCTGCGCTGTGTTCCGTCCTCCTGGGGCTGCTGAGCCTGCTGGGGCTGTTCGCTCCGTTCGGTCTGCCCGTCCCCGCCGGCCCGCTCCTCTCCGCTGTCGTGCCGGGTCCCGCCGTGCTGCCCGGTGCCGTCGGCCCCGGTGGTGTCCGCCTCGTTCGTCATGCGCCGATCCTCGTCCGCAGCCTGTGGACAGTCCAACGAGTTACCCCGAATCCTGGGCGTAGCATGACGGGGAAATCGTCCGGTACCCCTCGCGGACTGGAACGGAAGGCCGTCCCACGTGAACGCATCAGCAGAATCCCGCCCCGCGCGGCTCACCGTCGGCGTGGTCGGAGCGGGCCGGGTGGGCCCGGCGCTCGCCGCCGCGCTCCAGCTCGCCGGACACCGCCCGGTCGCCGCGTCCGGTGTCTCCGACGCATCAGTCCGCAGGGCCGCCGTCCTGCTCCCCGACGTCCCCCTGGTCACCCCGGCCGAGGTGCTGGCCCGCGCCGAGCTGGTCCTCCTGACCGTGCCGGACGACGCGCTGCCCGCGCTGGTGGAGGGCCTGGCCGAGACCGGCGCGGTCCGGCCGGGACAGCTCCTGGTCCATACGTCGGGCCGGTTCGGCACCGGAGTGCTCGACCCCGCCCTGCGCGCCGGAGCCCTGCCGCTCGCGCTGCACCCGGCGATGACCTTCACCGGCACATCGGTGGACGTCCAGCGACTGGCCGGCTGCTCCTTCGGCGTGACCGCCCCCGACGAGCTGCGGCTCGCCGCCGAGGCGCTGGTCATCGAGATGGGCGGCGAGCCCGAGTGGATCTCGGAGGAGTCCCGTCCGCTCTACCACGCGGCGCTCGCCCTCGGCGCGAACCACCTGGTCACCCTGGTCGCCCAGTCGATGGAGCTGCTGCGTACGGCGGGGGTGTCGGCCCCCGACCGGATGCTCGGGCCGCTCCTCGGCGCCGCCCTCGACAACGCCCTCAGGTCCGGCGACGCCGCGCTCACCGGGCCGGTCGCCCGGGGCGACGCGGGTACGGTCGCGGTGCACGTCGAGGAGTTGCGCAAGCACGCACCGCAGGCCGTCGCCGGCTATCTCGCGATGGCCCGTACGACGGCGGACCGCGCCCTCGCGCACGGGCTGCTCAAGCCGGAACTGGCCCAGGACCTGCTGGGAGTCCTCGCGGACGGAGAGACGCGATGACCGCGACCGCGCTGCTGCACACGGCCGCCGAACTGCACGCCTCCCCCGGGGGCGCCCCCCGTGCCGTCGTCATGACCATGGGCGCCCTGCACGAGGGCCACGCCACCCTCGTCCGGGCGGCCAGGGAACAGGTGGGCGAGGCCGGACAGGTCGTCGTGACGGTCTTCGTCAACCCGCTGCAGTTCGGCGCGGGTGAAGACCTCGACCGTTACCCGCGCACCCTCGAAGCGGACCTCGCCATCGCCGAACTGGCGGGTGCGGACGCCGTCTTCGCGCCCTCGGCCGACGAGGTCTATCCGGGCGGTGAGCCCCGGGTCCGGATCGCCGCGGGCCCGATGGGGGAGCGCTTCGAAGGCGCGGCGCGCCCCGGCCACTTCGACGGGATGCTCACCGTCGTCGCCAAACTGCTGCACCTCACCCGCCCCGATGTCGCGCTGTTCGGGCAGAAGGACGCCCAACAGCTCGCCCTGGTACGGCGGATGGTGCGAGACCTCGACTTCCCGGTCGGGATCGTGGGCGTACCGACGGTCCGGGAGCCGGACGGGCTGGCGATGTCCAGCCGTAACCGCTTCCTCTCCACCGCGGACCGCGCCACCGCGCTGGCCCTGTCCCGCGCCCTGTTCGCGGGCCGTGACGCCCTCGCCGGAAGTACCCCCGCCACCCCCGCGGCCGTGCGCGCCGCCGCGCGGGCCGTCCTCGACGGCGCGGCGCTCTCCCTGGACTACCTGTCCCTGATCGACCCGGCCGACTTCACCGAGGCCACCGAGGGCCACCGGGGCGAAGCCGTACTCGCGGTCGCCGCCCGGGTCGGTACGACGCGTCTGATCGACAACATCCCGCTGACCTTCGGGGAACCACAGTGACCGGAACCGGAATACGCCTGCAAGCCCCCGCCCCCGGCTGGGAGATCGACGCCGACGTCGTGATCGTCGGATCCGGAGTGGCCGGACTGACCACCGCGCTGCGCTGCACCGCGGCCGGGCTGCGCACCGTCGTCGTGACCAAGGCCCGCCTCGACGACGGCTCGACCCGCTGGGCCCAGGGCGGCATCGCGGCGGCGCTCGGCGAGGGCGACACCCCCCAGCAGCACCTCGACGACACGCTGGTCGCGGGGGCCGGTCTCTGCGACGAGGCGGCGGTCCGCACCCTGGTCACGGAGGGCCCCGACGCCGTACGCAGGCTCATCGCGACCGGCGCGCGGTTCGACACCGACGAGACCGGCGGGATCGCGCTCACCCGGGAGGGCGGCCACCACCGCCGCCGCATCGCGCACGCGGGCGGCGACGCCACCGGCGCCGAGATCTCCCGCGCCCTGGTCGACGCGGTCCGCGCGGCCGCACTGCGCGCCGTGGAGAACGCCCTGGTCCTCGACCTGATCACCGACTCCGAAGGCCGTACGGCGGGTGTCACCCTGCATGTCATGGGGGAGGGCCAGCACGACGGCGTCGGCGCGGTCCGCGCACCCGCTGTGGTGCTCGCCACCGGCGGTATGGGCCAGATCTTCTCGGCGACCACCAACCCGGCCGTCTCCACCGGCGACGGCGTGGCCCTGGCGCTCCGGGCCGGCGCCGAGGTCTCCGACCTGGAGTTCGTCCAGTTCCACCCCACGGTGCTCTTCCTCGGCGCGGGCGCCGAGGGCCAGCAGCCGCTGGTCTCGGAGGCGGTACGGGGCGAGGGCGCCCATCTCGTCGACGCCGACGGGGTCCGCTTCATGACCGGGCAGCACGAGCTGGCCGAGCTGGCCCCACGCGACATCGTGGCGAAGGCCATCACCCGCCGGATGCAGGAGCACGGCACCGAGCATATGTACCTCGACGCCCGGCACTTCGGCGCCGAGATGTGGGAGCAGCGCTTCCCGACGATCCTCGCCGCCTGCCGCAGTCACGGTATCGACCCGGTGACCGAGCCGGTCCCGGTCGCGCCCGCCGCGCACTACGCGTCCGGCGGTGTCCGCACCGACCTGCACGGCCGTACGACCGTTCCCGGTCTGTACGCCTGTGGTGAGGTCGCCTGCACCGGCGTGCACGGCGCGAACCGGCTCGCGTCCAACTCCCTCCTGGAGGGCCTGGTCTTCGCCGAGCGCATCGCGGACGACATCGTCACTGCGGGCGCCGGTGTGCGCGCCGCGGCGGCCGTACCCCGGGGCGAGCGGGAGCCCGGCACACTCCCGCTCCTCCCGCCCGAGGCCCGGCTCCGTATCCAGCGCACCATGACGGCGGGCGCCGGAGTACTCCGTTCCGCGGAGAGCCTCGCCGGTGCGGCGGACCGGCTGGAGGCGATCCGCGCCGAGGCGGAGGCGCAGACCGCGGCCGAAGCCGTGGCGGAAGCCGCGGCAGGCGCCGCCATGGACGCGGCAGCGGCCGGAGCCCCGGAAGCCCTGCCCGCCGTCGCGATGAAGCCCGCCGAACCGGGCGTCGAGGCCTGGGAGGCGACCAACCTCCTCTGCGTCGCCCGCGTCCTCACCGCAGCGGCGCAGCGCCGCGAGGAGACCCGCGGCTGCCACTGGCGCGAGGACCACGCGGACCGCGACGACACCGGCTGGCGCCGCCACCTCGTCGTCACGCTGCGCCCCGACCGTTCGCTCGCCGTGCACACCACGGACAGCGCCGACTTTCCCCCGACCCTCCCTCAGCCTTCCCAGGAGCAGTGACCGTGACCACCCCAGACCTCCCCGTCCACCGGATCGGCGACGATGCCGCGAGCGCCGAGCCGGTGGGCGGCTGCGGCGACGCGTGCGCCTGCGGCGACGGCTATGACGGATCCGACCCGATGGAGTGCGGTCTCGACCCAGCTCTCGCCGAGCTGCTGGCCGCTTCGGGGCTCGACCCGGTGCTGGTCGAGGACATCGCGCACCTCGCCATCGACGAGGACCTGGACGGGGGCGTGGACGTGACGAGCGTCGCGACCGTCCCCGCCGACGCCGTCGCCACCGGCGACTTCACCGCCCGCCAGGCCGGTACGGTCGCGGGCCTGCGCGTCGCCGAAGCGGTCCTCTCGATCGTCTGCACCGACGCCTTCGAGGTCGAGCGGCACGCCGAGGACGGCGAACGCGTCGCCGCAGGCCAGAAGCTGCTCTCGGTCACCACCCGCACCCGCGACCTGCTGACCGCCGAGCGCAGCGCACTCAACCTGCTGTGCCGCCTCTCCGGCATCGCGACCGCCACCCGCGCGTGGGCCGACGTGCTCGAAGGCACCAAGGCCAAGGTCCGCGACACCCGCAAGACCACACCGGGGCTGCGCGCCCTGGAGAAGTACGCGGTGCGCTGCGGCGGCGGTGTCAACCACCGGATGTCCCTCTCCGACGCGGCCCTGGTCAAGGACAACCACGTGGTCGCGGCCGGCGGCGTCGCCGAGGCGTTCAAGCTCGTACGCGCCGGATTCCCCGACCTCGCCATCGAGATCGAGGTGGACACCCTCGCCCAGGTCACCGAGGTCCTGGACGCGGGCGCCGACCTGATCCTGCTGGACAACCTCACCCCGGAGCAGACCGCGGAGGCCGTCGCACTCGTCGGCGGCCGCGCCCGCCTGGAGTCCTCGGGCCGGCTCACCCTGGATTCGGCCCGTGCCTACGCGGAGACGGGCGTCGATTACCTCGCGGTCGGCGGGCTCACGCACTCGTCGCCGATCCTCGACATCGGTCTCGACCTGCGCGAGGCGGAGTAATCCATGCTGCTCACCATCGACGTCGGCAACACCCACACCGTGCTCGGCCTGTTCGACGGCGACGAGATCGTGGAGCACTGGCGCATCTCCACCGACGCCCGCCGCACCGCCGACGAACTCGCCGTACTCCTCCAGGGCCTGATGGGAATGCACCCGCTGCTGGGCCGCGGACTCGGCGACGGCATCGAGGGGATCGCGGTCTGCTCGACCGTCCCCTCCGTCCTGCACGAACTGCGCGAGGTGACCCGCCGCTACTACGGCGACGTCCCGGCCGTCCTGGTCGAGCCCGGCATCAGGACGGGCGTCCCGATCCTGGTGGACAACCCGAAGGAGGTCGGCGCGGACCGCATCATCAACGCGGTCGCCGCAGTCGAGCTCTACGGCGGCCCCGCCGTCGTCGTCGACTTCGGTACGGCGACGACCTTCGACGCGGTGTCGGCGCGCGGCGAGTACACCGGTGGTGTCATCGCCCCCGGCATCGAGATCTCGGTCGAGGCGCTCGGTGTGAAGGGCGCCCAGCTCCGCAAGATCGAGCTGGCCCGCCCGCGCAGCGTGATCGGCAAGAACACCGTGGAGGCGATGCAGTCCGGCATCATCTACGGCTTCGCCGGGCAGGTCGACGGGGTGGTGAACCGGATGGCCCGCGAACTCGCCGACGACCCGGCGGACGTCACGGTCATCGCCACCGGCGGCCTCGCCCCGATGGTGCTCAGCGAGGCCACGGTCATCGACGAGCACGAGCCGTGGCTGACGCTGATCGGGCTGCGCCTGGTCTACGAGCGGAACGTCGCCCGGCTCTGACCGGGCAGGACGGAGCCGCCCCGGTTCCATGACGCGGGTGGCGGCGCGGCGGGGTACGGCAGTACGGCCAGGGCCGGGCGACCGCGCCCCGCCGCGCCGCCACCAGTCCATTAAGCGGATATTGTCCCTTTAGTACGTATCGTCATTCCATGCCCACGCCCTACGGATCCCGAGGCGGCATGGCCTTCAGCGCGGATGAGCTGCGTGTGCTCCGACGCGCCCTTGCCATCGCCCTCAACCCGACCCCCGTCGCAGAAGAGGACGTCCAGGACTGTCTGCGTCTCGCCGAGTCCGTGGACGAGGCCATCGCCGAGGCGGGCAGACTGCGCGCCTTCCTCCTCGCCGACCTCGCCCGCTACCGCGACGCCCTCCCCGGCACGGCCGGCAGCTACACGGAACTGCTCCAGGACGCCCTGGCGGCCGGCTACGACCCCCGTCCCGAGGACCTCGCCGCCCTGCGCACCCTGCGCGGCGCACCGTCCGGCGACGCCCTGCTGAGACGCTGCCGGGCACTGGCCGAGCAGTCGGTACGCACCCGGCTCGCGGGCCGCGCCGTGACCCCCGGCCCGCGCACCCGGCTGCTCGCGCTGCCCGGCGGCCGTATGTCGAAGGACCCGGACGAGCCGAAGCGCCCGGCCCCGGACAAGGCCCCGGCCCCGGTCAGGCCCCGCCCGGCCCCCAAGCCGTCCGAGGTCTTCCCGCCACGCCGCAAGCCCGCGGCGCCCCCGTCTCAGCACTCGCTGACCGGCTAAGGGCTGTCCCGCAATTCCTGGTGGATCAGCGCGCGGCGTCAGATGCGGTGCACCGCAAGGCGGAGAAACGTCCGCATACTGGATGTATGTGGACGTTCCGACAACGCGGCGAGGTGCCGTAGCTGTCGTCGCGCGCCCGCCGGGAATTGCGGGACAGCCCTTAGCTACTCTGTCCGTATGGACTACGTTTCCGCGCTTGTGCCCCCCGTGGTGATGGCCGTGTTCTTCACCATCCTCGTGAGAACGATCGTGAAGAGCCAGGGCGGCCCGAACAAGACCAAGGAAGACGCGGCCGTGGACGCGGCGGTGGCCCGCGCCGAGGCCGCAGTCCAGCCGACGGGTGGCAGCACGGCCTGACCGTTCTGTGCTCGTCCGCGCTCGGAGGGTGTACGGCATTTCATGCCGTACACCCTTTTCTGTGTTTTCTGAGGTTTCTGCGCAAATAACCAGCTATTCGTGACATCTCGCACTATGGTGCAGATGTGCCCCGTCAATTGGGAGAGCTGGAAGACGCCGTGATGTCACGGGTCTGGGAGTGGAACCGTCCGGTCACTGTCAGGGAAGTCCTGGAAGACCTCGAACGCGACCGGACCATCGCCTACACCACCGTGATGACCGTATTGGACAATCTCCATCAGAAGGGCTGGGTGCGCCGGGAAGTGGACGGCCGCGCCTATAGATATACGGCGGTCTCCACCCGCGCCGCCTACTCGGCCGCACTGATGAACGAAGCCTGGTCCACGAGTGACAACTCCGCGGCCGCGCTTGTCGCCTTCTTCGGCATGATGTCCTCCGAGCAGCGCGATGCACTCCGTGATGCTTTGCGCATCGTTCAGGGGGATGCGGACCGCGATGACCGTGAGGGAGACGCAGGGCGATAACGTCTTGCGCATGCCAGGTACGCGAGCAAAAGCCCTCACCGTCCGCAGAGCCAGGACCAGCGATGTGCCGGCGGTGCGCGGACTCCTGGATGCGTACGTGCGCGAGCGGATCCTGCTCGACAAAGCGACGGTGACGCTTTACGAGTCCATCCAGGAGTTCTGGGTCGCGGAACGCGACGACGACGCGAAGGTTGTCGGCTGCGGCGCGCTCCATGTGATGTGGGAAGACCTCGCAGAAGTACGCACTCTCGCAGTGGACCGCGAGTTCAAGGGCGCCGGAGTGGGCCACCAGGTCCTCGACAAGCTGTTGCAGACGGCGCGGTGGATCGGGGTGCGCCGGGTATTCTGCCTCACCTTCGAAGTCGACTTCTTCGCGAAGCACGGCTTCACCGAGATCGGTGAGACTCCTGTCGACGGAGATGTCTACAGCGAGCTGCTGCGTTCCTATGACGAGGGAGTAGCCGAGTTCCTCGGTCTCGAACGGGTGAAGCCGAACACCTTGGGCAACAGCCGGATGCTTCTGCACCTGTGAGGGGCACTTCTGATCGGAACCCTATGTCCGAATCGCGCATGTTTCCCGTGTTCTTGCACTCCTGAACCTCTGCCGGGGGTTTGTGTTTTCCAGGGAAAAGCGGTTTCCTTTCCGCGTACTGAATTTTTCGATGAAAGGAAATCCAGTGGCACAGAAGGTTCAGGTCCTTCTTGTCGATGACCTCGACGGCGGCGAGGCGGACGAGACCGTGACGTTCGCTCTGGATGGCAAGACTTACGAGATCGACCTCACCACCGCGAACGCGGACAAGCTCCGCACGCTGCTTGAGCCGTACGCCAAGGGCGGCCGGCGTACCGGTGGCCGTGGCGCGGCCGGCCGTGGCAAGGCCCGTATCGCCGTCGGCGGCAACAAGGACACCGCCGAGATCCGTAAGTGGGCCAAGGAGAACGGTTACAACGTGAATGACCGCGGCCGTGTGCCCGCGGACATCCGTGAGGCCTACGAGAAGGCCAACGGCTGATTCCCGGGAGGTCCGGGGTTCGCACCCCGGACAACCGCAGTCCGGGCTCCGGGGGGCTCCCCCCGGAAAGCCGCAGCGATACGCACCATCCGGGCCCGGTGGCATTCCGTCGCCGCCGCCTCCACGAGCCGAACCAGGTCGGGCCCGCCGCCACGCTTCCCGAACCGGCTGAACACGGGAAGAGCGGGCTCCATGTCGCGCCCAGGCCCCGGGGGCCGCAACCAGCGCGCGGCCCCCTGCGCGCCGCGCAGTCCTGGCGGCACGGGAGCCCCGATCAGCCCGCCCGCGCCGACGGCGGTCAGATCCAGTGCGATCCCGCCCCACTCCAGCCAGTCGAGCAGCCCCGGCAGCTCGTCGGCGCTGCCCGCCGCCACCAGCAGCCGCACCCGGGAGCCGTCCAGTGCCACCGGTCCCGTGACGGGCGTCCTGCGCAGCAGCGCGAACCCGGCGTCTGACGGCAGGTCGAGTACGTCGAAACGCAGTCCGGTCAGCAACCGGACCGGCGGCCCCGCCAGCGTGGCCCAGCCGAGCCGGGACTCGTACCAGCGCAGGATGCTGTCGGTGCCGGTACTTCCGTTGGTGGCGCTTCCGGTGCCGGCGCGAGTGCTGTCGGCCGGTTCGCGGGGGGACGGAACGGTGCAGGCCATGACTGAGCAACTCCCGCGGTGCGCCGTAGTTACGGAGCGCCCCCGTTTGATTGCTTTCCGTTGATGAACCAAAGGGGTGCGGACGGGTTCATGGGCACCCGTATGTTCGCCCGTAGCTGAGGGGAACCGTCGCACGCCGCATTGACTGTCAGTGTCTGCGGGTAAGACATACCTAGTGGGGAGGGGCGACACGCGGTTCAGGCGGTCTCACGTTCGCCATCGGCGTACTGGGGACAGGGGTATCTGCCTGGCCTGCGGGAACATCGTCTCGCACCATCGGGTTGGAGCAGTTGTCGGCTGTTCGGGCCGGAGGCCATGGACGGGTGTCGGCAGTTGGAATGAGCTGTCCCGCCCCGCGGGACTAGCATGCGGAAGGACTGGGAGGGGACCGACCCCTCGCTGCCCGACCGCTCTGAGGAGCGATTAACGATGTTCGAGAGGTTCACCGACCGCGCGCGGCGGGTTGTCGTCCTGGCTCAGGAAGAAGCCCGGATGCTCAACCACAACTACATCGGCACCGAGCACATCCTCCTGGGCCTTATCCACGAGGGTGAGGGTGTCGCCGCTAAGGCCCTGGAGAGCCTCGGGATTTCGCTCGAGGCGGTCCGCCAGCAGGTGGAGGAGATCATCGGCCAGGGGCAGCAGGCCCCGTCCGGCCACATCCCCTTCACCCCTCGTGCCAAGAAGGTCCTGGAGCTGTCGCTCCGGGAGGCTCTTCAGCTCGGCCACAACTACATCGGTACGGAGCACATCCTGCTCGGCCTGATCCGCGAGGGCGAGGGCGTCGCCGCCCAGGTCCTCGTGAAGCTGGGCGCCGATCTGAACCGGGTACGGCAGCAGGTCATCCAGCTGCTCTCCGGTTACCAGGGCAAGGAGACCGCCGCCGCAGGCGGTCCCGCCGAGGGCACGCCCTCGACCTCGCTCGTCCTGGACCAGTTCGGCCGCAACCTCACCCAGGCCGCCCGCGAATCCAAGCTCGACCCGGTCATCGGGCGCGAGAAGGAGATCGAGCGGGTCATGCAGGTGCTGTCCCGCCGCACCAAGAACAACCCGGTCCTCATCGGCGAGCCCGGCGTCGGAAAGACGGCGGTCGTCGAAGGACTGGCGCAGGCCATCGTCAAGGGCGAGGTGCCCGAGACCCTCAAGGACAAGCACCTCTACACCCTCGACCTCGGCGCGCTCGTCGCCGGTTCCCGCTACCGCGGTGACTTCGAGGAGCGGCTGAAGAAGGTCCTCAAGGAGATCCGCACCCGCGGCGACATCATCCTGTTCATCGACGAGCTCCACACCCTGGTGGGTGCGGGCGCCGCCGAGGGCGCGATCGACGCGGCTTCGATCCTGAAGCCGATGCTCGCCCGTGGAGAGCTCCAGACCATCGGTGCCACCACGCTCGACGAGTACCGCAAGCACCTGGAGAAGGACGCGGCCCTTGAGCGCCGCTTCCAGCCGATCCAGGTGGCGGAGCCCTCCCTCCCGCACACCATCGAGATCCTCAAGGGACTCCGGGACCGCTACGAGGCCCACCACCGTGTCTCCATCACGGACGAGGCCCTGGTCCAGGCGGCCACCCTGGCGGACCGGTACATCTCGGACCGCTTCCTGCCGGACAAGGCGATCGACCTGATCGACGAGGCCGGCTCCCGGATGCGCATCCGCCGGATGACCGCGCCGCCGGACCTCCGCGAGTTCGACGAGAAGATCGCGAACGTCCGCCGCGACAAGGAGTCGGCCATCGACTCCCAGGACTTCGAGAAGGCAGCTTCGCTCCGCGACAAGGAGAAGCAGCTGCTGGCCGCGAAGACCAAGCGGGAGAAGGAGTGGAAGGCCGGCGACATGGACGTCGTCGCCGAGGTCGACGGCGAGCTGATCGCCGAGGTCCTGGCCACGGCCACCGGCATCCCGGTCTTCAAGCTCACCGAGGAGGAGTCCTCGCGGCTGCTGCGCATGGAGGACGAGCTCCACAAGCGCGTCATCGGGCAGAAGGACGCCATCAAGGCCCTGTCGCAGGCGATCCGCCGTACGCGGGCCGGCCTCAAGGACCCGAAGCGCCCAGGTGGCTCGTTCATCTTCGCCGGCCCGTCCGGTGTCGGTAAGACCGAGCTCTCCAAGACGCTCGCCGAATTCCTCTTCGGCGACGAGGACGCACTGATCTCCCTCGACATGTCGGAGTTCAGCGAGAAGCACACGGTTTCCCGTCTCTTCGGTTCTCCCCCCGGATACGTGGGCTACGAAGAGGGCGGCCAGCTCACCGAGAAGGTGCGCAGGAAGCCGTTCTCGGTCGTTCTCTTCGACGAGGTCGAGAAGGCCCATCCCGATATCTTCAATTCCCTGCTCCAGATTCTGGAAGACGGCCGGCTGACCGACTCCCAGGGCCGGGTCGTGGACTTCAAGAACACGGTCATCATCATGACGACCAACCTCGGGACCCGGGACATCTCCAAGGGCTTCAACCTGGGCTTCGCGGCCCAGGGCGACGTCAAGACCGGATACGACCGGATGAAGGCCAAGGTCAACGAGGAGCTGAAGCAGCACTTCCGCCCCGAGTTCCTGAACCGTGTCGACGACACGGTGGTCTTCCACCAGCTGACCGAGGAAGACATCATCCAGATCGTCGACCTCATGATCGAGAAGGTCGACGAGCGGCTGCGCGACCGGGACATGGGCCTGGAGCTCAGCCCGGACGCCAAGGCGCTCCTCGCCAAGCACGGGTACGACCCGGTCATGGGCGCGCGTCCGCTGCGGCGCACGATCCAGCGGGAGATCGAGGACATCCTCTCCGAGAAGATCCTCTTCGGTGAGCTGCGCCCCGGTCACATCGTGGTCGTCGGTGTCGAGGGTGAGGGTGACGAGAAGAAGTTCACCTTCCGCGGCGAGGAGAAGTCGGCTCTGCCCGACGCCCCGCCGATCGAGCAGGCGGCCGGTGGCTCCGGCCCGAACATGACGAAGGACGTCTGACGCTGATGCGTTGAGCGGCCCGAGCAGTGAAAGGGCGGCCCCGGAACCGGTCATCGGTTCCGGGACCGCCCTTTCCGCGTCACCGGCGGCCCCGCCCTTGTCCAAGCCCTCGCCGTCCGCGGCTCACGCCTTCATGAACTCCCGCAGATCCGCGGTGAGCCGGTCCGCGTGAGTGGCGTACAGGCCGTGCCCGGCGTTCTCGTACATCCGCAGCTCGCACTCCGGGATCAGCGCCGCCGAGCGGCGCCCGGTGAGGCCGATGGGCGTCGAGGCGTCGTGCGTTCCGTGGACCACCAGTGCCGGGACGTCGGTCGCGGACATCTCCGGGGCGAGGTCCAGCGTGACGACGAGGTCGCATACCGCAGCCGTGGCACGCAGGGTCGCTCCGGCGCAGCGGGCCGCCAGATGGTTCATGTACGCGTCGGAGAGCCGGTTCTCCGGACGCTGGTTCTCGGCGAGCTGCAGAGCGAAGAAGGCGTTCATCCCGTCCGCGATGAACGCGTAGCGGTCCCGGCGGATGGCCTCGTTGCCTCTCTCCACTGCTGCCGGGTCCAGCCCGCCGGGATGGTTCGCGGTACGCACGAGCCCCGGCGCCAGTCCCGCCACCAGCGCCAGCCGTGCCACCCGCCCGCTGCCGTGCCGGGTCAGATACCGGATGGCCTCGGCCGCGCCGAGCGAGTGCCCGACGAGAGTGACGTCGGTCAGACCGAGATGGTCCAGGAGCGACCCGGCGTCGTCGGCGAGCGTGTCGAGATCGAACCCGCCCCACACGTCGTCGGACCGGCCGTGTCCGCGCCGGTCGAGACCGACGCAGCGGTAGCCGTCAGCGGCCAGCGGGAGCATCTGGCGTTCCCACATCTCCGTACCGAAGTACGCGCTGTTGATGAAGACGACCGTCCGGCCCGTCGCACGGTCCCCGTAGTCGATGTAGTGGAGCCGGGTGCCATCGGTGGCGGTGGTGAAGTACGGCATCGGGTGCCTCCCCTGTCGGTCCGGCCTGGCGGTCCGGGCTGCGGTGCTTGCGCCATGAGCCTGCCGGAGGCGCCGACGCGGGTCGATTACGCCGGAGGTAATGGCGCCGGGACCGGCCGCCGAAGGTCCCGAAACGGACAGGCGTCGGTCCCTCGCCGGTGACATGGGCCACAGGGGCGTTCTGGCCTACTAGCAGATATAGGGGATGCGGCGCCGACGGCCGCCGGGCCTTTTGGACCGGGCCGCCCGGGACTTTCGGCCCTCGGTGCGTACGGCCTGCGCGGGGCCGATCTCTGCCCGGGTGAACTGGGCCTAAACATCTCCGTACGGATCGATACCCGTGGACATGCGCGTGTCCGGCTGCTTGATCCGAAGGGACTTCTCTCGCACTTCCCCTACGACGTAATGTCGTAGATGGGCGTTTTGGGTGCTACGCGGAATGGGTTACCAATGAGTGGTCCGCCCGACCTGCCTGGTTGGGTCCACTTACGTACGGAGTCCCACGTATGCAGAAGCACACCACGTCCCACGTGTCCCGCCGGTCCCCGCTTCGCACCCGCGCTGCGGTCGTAGCCGCCGGGCTCGGAGTGTCGGTCGCGCTGGGAGCCGGGGTCGCGGTCGCTGCCGACGCACACCCGGCCACCGCCGCCGCAGGCACCCCGAACGTCGCGACCGCCCTCGCCCACCAGGCCAGTGCCCAGGCGAAGGCCGCGGAGCACACCGCCAAGACGGCGAAGGCCACCAAGGCCGAGAAGGCCGCCCAGGCGAAGAAGGCCGCCAACGCGTGGATCTCGCCCGTCGCGCACCCCGTGATCGGTGAGCCCTTCGGCGAGGCCGGCCACATGTGGTCCCACAAGCACTCGGGCCAGGACTTCGTCGTCCCGACCGGCACGCCCGTCATGGCCGCGCACAGCGGCACCGTCGTGAAGGCCGGCCCCAACGGCGGCGGCGACGGCCCGGCGTACGGCAACGCGATCGAGATCAAGCACAGCGACAACACGTACTCGCAGTACGCGCACCTGTCGGAGATCGACGTCCACATAGGCCAGACCGTGAAGACCGGTGAGGTCATCGCCAAGTCCGGTGCGACCGGCAACGTGACCGGCCCGCACCTGCACTTCGAGGTCCGCACGGGCCCGAACTACGGCTCGGGCTTCAACCCGATGCCGTTCCTGAAGGCCCACGGCGTCAAGTTCTGACCTGCCCGGCCGGAGCCTGACCCCCCACGGCCGCATCCAGATGGGCCTGGGTCATGAGTTCGATGGCGACTTCGAGGACAGCCTTGCGCTTCTCCTCGGGGTCGCCTTCGGCGTCCCGCAGCGCGAACGACCCCGCGTGCATGGTGAACAGCGCGCTGAAGCAGCGGACCTGGTCGGTCAGTGACGCGTCGGGCGCTCTGACCAGGTCGAGCAGGACCAGCATCCGGTCCTTGAAGTTCTCGCCGACGCTCAGCTCCCGTACCGTCCCCTGGTTCTCCTGCATGAAGCGGAAGAGCGGGGCCGCGCCACTGAGCGCTTCGCTGTAGCGGCGCAGGACCTCCTTCTTCGTCTCCAGGCTGCGGGGCTGGCTCTGGCCCCACGCGATGACCTCGTCGATGGGTGTCGCGAGGTCATGGAAGAGACTGATGAGGATGTCTTCCTTGGTCTTGAAGTGGTAGTACAGCGCCGCCTTGGTGACATCGAGCTTCTCGGCGATCTCCCGGAGCGAGGTCTTCTCGTATCCCTGCTCGACGAAGAGCTCCAGCGCGACATCCTGGATCCGCTGGCGGGTGTTTCCTCTGCTGCCCATGGTGCTCTCCCGCGATACTTACTTGACGCCCGGCTAGTACAAGGCTACCTTCTCCCGGTGTAATCAAACTAGCCGGGCGGCAAGTAAGTTTCAGACCGTGCCCGGCAGGTTCAGGGGAGTGGTGGGGTACGTGTCGGAAACCGCAGAACTGGCGAGATCGGAAGCGGAGGGCAGAACCGGGCCCCAGCCGCGCAGCGTCCGGGTGGTGCTGTTCGCGCTGATGATCGCGATGCTGCTCGCGATGCTCGACAACATGATCGTGAACACCGCTATGCCGACCATCGTCGGCGAGCTGGGCGGACTGGCACACCTGTCCTGGGTGGTGACCGCGTACACGCTGGCGACGGCGGCTTCCACGCCCATCTGGGGCAAGGTCGGTGACATGTACGGGCGCAAGGGCGCCTTCCTCGCCTCCATCGTGATCTTCCTGGTCGGCTCCGCGCTGAGCGGTATGGCGCAGGACATGAGCCAGCTCATCGGTTTCCGGGCGATCCAGGGCCTCGGCGCCGGCGGCCTGATGGTCGGCGTCATGGCGATCATCGGCGATCTGATTCCGCCGCGTGAGCGCGGCAAGTACCAGGGCATGATGGCCGGCGTCATGGCGGTCGCGATGATCGGCGGGCCGCTCGTCGGCGGCGCGATCACCGACCACCTCGGCTGGCGCTGGACCTTCTACATCAACCTGCCGCTGGGCGCGGTCGCGCTCGCCATGGTCACGACCGTGCTGCACCTGCCCAAGAAGCGGTCCCGGGGGCGGATCGACTATCTCGGTACGGCGCTGCTCACCATCGGCATCGTCTCGATCGTGCTGGTCACCACCTGGGGCGGTACGCAGTACGCCTGGGGCTCGGCCATCGTCATGGAGCTCATCTTCATCGGCGTCGCCGCGCTGATCGGCTTCGTGTTCTGGGAGACCAAGGCCGCCGAACCGATCGTGCCGCTGCACATCTTCCGCAGCCGCAACTTCACGCTGATGTCGGTCATCGGCTTCCTGACCGGTTTCGTGATGTTCGGCGCGATGCTCTTCCTGCCGCTGTTCCAGCAGTCGGTTCAGGGCGCGTCCGCGACCAACTCCGGTCTGCTGCTGATGCCCATGCTGCTGGCGATGATGGCCGTCTCGCTCATCGCCGGCCGGGTCACCACCAACACCGGCAAGTACAAGGTCTTCCCGATCGCGGGCGGCGCCCTGATGGTTGTCGGGCTGTACCTGCTGTCCACGATGGACGTCCACACCACCCGGCTGACGACCGGTGTCTACATGGCCGTGGTCGGCGCCGGTATGGGCTTCCTGATGCAGATCACCATGCTGGTCGCGCAGAACAGCGTGGAGATGAAGGACATGGGCGTCGCCTCGTCCTCGACCACCCTCTTCCGTACGCTCGGCTCCTCCTTCGGCGTCTCGATCATGGGCGCGCTCTTCACCAGCAAGGTGCAGGACGAGATGACCGCGCGGATGGGCAAGGGCGCCTCGCTCCCCTCGGCGCAGCTGGACGCGGCGAGCCTGGCGAAGCTGCCGGAGAAGGCCCGGGACGCGTACCAGTACGCGGTCGCAGCGGGTACTCACGGCGGATTCCTGCTGGGCGCCGTCGCCGGACTCGCGGTCGTCGTGGCCGCCGTCTTCGTCAAGGAAGTGGCCCTGCGCGGCGGTCCGGCCGAGCCCGCTCCGGTGCAGGAGCCGTAGGACCGGCCCGGCGTACGAGTGGCCCCGGATGCGCGATGCGTCCGGGGCCCACGACGTACACCTGTGTCTACCGGCCGCAGCCGCCGTTACGGGGTTACGAGGGCCGGGTCAGGGCGCGGAAGCTGCCGGTGACGGTCGGCGCGTGTTCCGGGAGCCAGAGCACCGCGATGGCGCCGCCCGTCTCCTTCGCCCCCTCGGGTGCGGCGTTGCGGAACGTCAGCCGCGCCCCGAGCACCTTGGCCTGCCCGGCCGCGATCGTCAGCCCCAGACCGTGGCCGACGCCCGCCCGGTCGCTGCTGCCCGTACGGAAGCGGCTCGGCCCCTCCCGCAGCAGCGTGTCGGGGAACCCGGGCCCGTGGTCGCGCACCCGCACCACCCGGCCCTCGACCGTGACCTCCACGGGCGTCCCGCCGTGCTTGGCCGCGTTGCCGAGGAGATTGCCGAGGATCCGTTCCAGACGCCGGGGATCGGTGTTGACCCACGATTCGTGCACCACCCGGACCTGCGCCTCCGGCGCCATGATCAGCACCCGGCGGCTGACGAACTCGCCCAGCGCGATCTCCTGGAGTTCGGCCCGCTCGGACGCGCTGTCCAGCCTGGCCACCTCCAGTACGTCCTCGACCAGGGTCCGCAGCGCCTGCGCCCGGTTGCGTACCAGCTCGGTCGGCCGACCGGGCGGCAGCAGCTCCGCGGCCGTCAGCAGCCCGGTCACCGGCGTACGCAGCTCGTGCGCGATATCGGCGGTGACCCGGCGCTCGGCCTCCACCCGCTCCTGCAGGGTGTCGGTCATCGCGTCCACGGCGCGGGCCAGCTCGTCCGTCTCGTCCCGTACGAAACCGCCGATGGCGGCCCGCACCCGGACGTCCGTGCCGCCCTGCGCCACCTTGGTCGCGGCCGCTGCCGCCTTGCGCAGCCGCCGCGAGAGCTGGCCGCCGATCAGTACGCCCAGCGCGCTGCCTCCGAGCACCACCGAGACCGAGCCGATGATCAGCGCCCGGTCGAGGTCCTGCAGTACGGAGGCGCTGCTGCTGTAACGGCTGTGCAGCGAGAGCACGTCGCCGTCGGAGAGCGGGGCGGCCGCCCAGACGTCGGGGATCCCGTTGGCGTGCTCGACGACCAGGGTGGAGATCCGGTTCTCGGCCGCCCGGCGGCGCAGCTCCCTGGGCAGGCTGGGGTCGTTGACCTTGGAACCGAGCTGCGGCTGCTGCTGCTGTTGCTTCTTGGACTCGACGAGCCGCAGGGCGAACTGCAGCCGGACGACCTGGGTGTCCCGTGCGTTGTCGAGCATGGAGACACGGGCCGCGTTGTGGACGACGAGGCTGAGCGCGACAGCGATGAGCGCGCCGACCCCGGCGATGGCGATGCTGATCTTCCACCGGACGCCGGTGCGCAGGGCGAGGTGCTTCATGTCGGCGTTCCTGTTCGACGCTGGCCGGCCACGGGGCTTTTCCGGCCGGGGGTCCGGGGGTCGGCCCCCGGGAGACGCAGCCACCGGACGCCGGTGCGCAGGGCGAGGTGCTTCATGCCTTCAGCTTGTATCCGAAACCGCGGACCGTTTCGATCCTGTCCTGTCCGATCTTTGTCCGCAGCCGCTGCACATGGACGTCCACGACCCGGGTGTCACCGCCCCAGCCGTAGTCCCAGACCCGCTCGAGCAGAGTGTCGCGGGAGAGCACCGTGCCCGGCGCCGACGAGAACTCCAGCAGCAGCCGCATCTCGGTCGGGGTCAGCGCCACATGGGTGCCGCCCTTGCGCACCTCCATGCCCTCCGTGTCGACCTCGATGTCACCGAAGGCCAGCACACCGCGCTCGTCCGGCTCGTCGCCACTGTCCGTACCGGCGCCGCTCGCATGTCCGAACCTGCGGAGAACGGCCCGGATACGGGCCACCAGGACCGCACCGTCGAACGGCTTCGTCACGTAGTCGTCGGCTCCGGCCTCCAGCCCCAGTACCACATCGATCGAGTCGGCGCGGGCCGACAGCATGATCACCGGGACGGTCGACTGGTCACGGATCCGGCGGCACAGGGAGACCCCGTCAAGCCCCGGCAGCATGACGTCGAGCAGGGCGATGTCGGGCTGGTTGGTCCGGAACGCGTCGAGCCCGGAGAGCCCGTCCGGCATCGCGGTGACACGGAAACCGTCCCGTTCCAGCGCGAGCTGTGTCGCCTCGCGGATCACGTCGTCGTCCTCGACGAAGAGGACATGGGTCTCGGCCATCCCGCTGCTTTCTCAGTTGCCGGTGGGGCTGCTGGTGGCGGGGTCCCCGCCGGTGTCCCCGTCAGTGTCCCCGTCCCCGACCGCCCGGCTGAAGTCGGTGTGCACGGCGTCGGTCTGCGCGAACTTGTTGTTCGTCCAGTGGTAAGTGATGACGTCCTCGCTCGACGCGTACGACATCGAGTCGCCCTTCGCGTACTGCTGCTTCGTCACGACGAGATCGCCCCGGTCGATCTCGGAGTAGACGGGCGCGGCCTCCGAAGTGAAGACGTTCTTGTACGAGCCGCCCTTCGCGCGGTAGACGTACGTGGCGACCCCCACCGCGCTGCGGCACGTCATCACGTTCACCACGACATCGGCGACGTCACCGTTGGTCAGCCGCGCGTACGAGACGTCCACTGGGTAGTCGCTGCCCGAGCACGGCTTCAGGTCGCGCTTGACCGCCGAGCTGACCTTCGGGTCCTGCTTCAGGAGCGCCACCGGGTTCACCCGCTCGCCCGGCTTGGTGGCGGCCGCCGATCCCGGATCCTTCGTGGGCTCGACCGCGGGGACCGAATGGGCCGCCCCCTCGTCGCGTGTCCCCGTACCGCCCGAGTCGCAGCCCGCCACGAACAGGCCGACGACGGCGAGCCCGGCCACCGCCGTGATGCCCGCCGCCAGAGTGCCCCTTCTGGTTCTGTCCGCACTCGGCCCGGCCACCGGGCCCGGGCGGTCACCGTCCCCGGGGCCGCACGGACCGTCCTCCGGGTCCTCTGTCAGGCCGCGCACCGCTCCCGCCCCATCTCTTGTTCCCCACGGATCAGCGCACGCGCGTCGATGTCGCGGCTCTCCAGCTCCTGCCGGAGCCGCGCAAGGGCCCTGTGCAGTGTGCTCTTCACCGTACCGGCCGACATGCCGAGTGCGGCAGCCGTCTCCTCGGTGCTCATCTGCTCCCAGTGTCGCAGGACGACCACACTGCGCTGCTTGGGAGCGAGCACCTTCAGGATGTCCATCAGCAGCGCCCGGTCGGCGTGCTGCTCCGTGCCGTCCTCGACGCTCGCGTCGGGCAGCTGCTCGGTGGGGACCTCCTCCAGCCGGCGGGCGCGCCACCACTCCGTACGAGTGTTGATCATGACGCGGCGGAGGTAGGCGTCGGCCAGCGACTTGTCGGCGATGCCCTCCCAGCGGCGGTAGGTGCGTGCCAGGGCGGTCTGCAGCAGGTCCTGGGCGTCGACGGGGTCGGGCACCAGCCGGCGGGCGCTCCGCAGCAGGGCGTCCTGCCTGGTGCGTACGTACTCCTCGAATTCGAGCACCTCACCGTGCGCCATACCCAACCGCCTCCGTCGTTCCCCGTGTTCAAACTTCTCTGTGGTCTGTCCACGAAGCTACGGAGGCGTTGTCACGGAGCTGTGCGTACCAGCCGTCGGCAGACGCACGGCTGCCCATCGATTGTGTAACGGCAATGAGGTTTAAAACGGAAACAGGCGGATCCGGACAGTCGGATCAGGTCAGCGGGAGCCGGTAGACCCCGCCCGCCAGCGGCTCGACCAGCCCGTCGGAGACCAGCCCGTCCAGCGCCCTGGCCCGCTGTACCGGATCGTGCCACACCGCGTCGAGCTGCGACTGCGGTACGGGAGCCGACGTGTCCCGCAGCACCGCGAGCAGCTTTCCGCGCACCTGGCGGTCCGTACCGGCGTACGTCTGGCCGCGCCGCGCCGCGCCCGCGTGCGCCGGTTTGCCGGCCAGCCGCCAGGCGCACTGCCCGGCGATGGGGCAGCGCCCGCACTCGGGGCTCTTGGCGGTGCAGACCAGCGCGCCCAGCTCCATGGAGGCCGCGGCCCAGCGGGCCGCGGTGGTCTCGTCGTCGGGGAGCAGGGTGCGGGCGAGCTTGCGCTCGGCGGCCGTGGTGGCGTTCGGCGGATACTCGACGCCGCTGACCGCACGGGCGAAGACCCGCCGCACATTGGTGTCCAGGACCGCATGGCGCCGGCCGTACGCGAAGGAGGCGACCGCCGCCGCGGTGTACTCGCCGATCCCGGGCAGCGAGATCAGCTGCCCGTGCTCGGACGGCACCTCGCCGCCGTGCCGCTCCGTGATGGCCTGGGCCGCCCCGTGCAGGCGCAGGGCGCGGCGCGGATATCCGAGCCTGCCCCAGGCGCGGACCGCCTCACCGGGGGCCTCGGCCGCCAGATCGGCCGGGCGCGGCCAGCGGTCCAGCCACTGTTCGTACACCGGCAGCACCCGTACGACAGGGGTCTGCTGGAGCATGAACTCGCTGACCATGACCCCCCAGGCGCCCGCCTCGGGGCGGCGCCAGGGCAGATCGCGGGCGTTCGCGCCGAACCAGGTGATGACGGAGGAGTGCAGTCCGGCAGCGGCGCCGGCGTCCGGCGGCCCGGCAGGGGACGCAGCGGCCGGGGCGGAACCCGAAGTTGTCGAAGGCCTCGGGGGCGTCGGTGTAGTCGGAGTCGTCTGTGTGGTCGGTGTAGTCGCTGTGGTCGCTGTCTCAGTGGTTGCAGTCATGGCACATCCGATCCTCTCAGTTCGGGGCACCCGGCCCCACGAACCATGCCGCCGCGCGGATGTCGCTCGACCGCACCGTCTCCACCAGCGACCGTACGGGCCGGGTCAGCCCCTCGATGACGAGCAGCCCGATCAGCGCGCCGAGCAGCAGCCCGACGATCACGTCATGCGGATAGTGCACACCGACGAAGACCCGTGAGAAGGCCATCAGCACCGCGACCGGCACGGTCAGCCAGACCAGCCGCACCATGGCGACGGAGAGACCGACCGCAGCGGCGGCAGCGATGATCGAGTGATTGCTGGGGAAGGACCAGTCACCGGGCGCCGGGCAGTCGATCAGCGGTTTCAACGCCCCGGCCACGGCCCGGCACGGGCGCTCCTCGTGGATCACCGACTTGAGCACTTCGCTGAGGACGTACGCGATGGCGGTTCCCAGCGGAGCGATCAGCGCCAGCGCCATCGCCTGCGCGGACGCCGTACGCGCCCGCCACCAGACGAGGACGAACAGCACGGCGAAGAGCAGCAGTCCGCCCTCGGTCCACAGCTCCATGAGCTGCTGCACCCAGGAGGGCGTGGAGTGCGCGAATTCGACGATATTTCGGTAGAGCTCGGAAGAACTGTCCATGGTGACGGACAGTATGGATCATCCCGGAGCGGTGACCGCGAGCGATCTTGCCCGCCCTGTGCGGCCCGTGACGGGGGCACCGGGCGTGGTCTGCGGAATGATGATCCGTAAAAGTTGTACGGACGGCGGCGGGTGGGGCCTGAGTTGGGTCTGATCTCTCGTACAGTTTGCGCCGTGGGATCTATGCGCAATCCGGTCGGGCCGCTTCCCTCCTCCATCTACTGGCGACGGAGGGCAGTAGCGGCGACTCTGGTTGCGCTGCTCGCCCTTCTCGTCGTGTGGATGGTGACATCGGGCGGCGGCGGAAAGCACGGCAGTTCGGGCGCGAAGGGGGCCAATCCCGCCCCCTCCATCACCCCGGGCCCTTCCGGAACAGGCCCCGCGATCAGTCAAGCCCCGGGCGGGACCGGCGGGTCGGGCAGTTCGGGCGGATCGGGCTCGTCCTCCGGTTCGGACGCGGGTTCCGGATCGGGTTCCGGTGCGGGCGGTTCCGGCGGCGCGGACAGCGGGTCCGGCGGTACGGACTCGGGCAGTGGTTCCGGAGCCAACGGCACGGGCGGTAGCGGTGGTTCGGGCGCGGACGCCGCGGGAGCCGCCGACGGCCGGCAGGTCCCCGCGGGCTCCACGCTCCCCAACTGCACTGCGGGCTCGGTCCAGTTGACGCTGCACAACCCCAAGAACAGCTATCCCCCCGGTGAGAAGCTGAAGTTCGACCTGATCGCCAAGAACACCTCGGGGACGGCCTGCAAGGTCGACTTCGGCCCGAAGGCCACTGTGCTCACGATCACGTCGACCACCGACGACCATGCCGTCTGGTCGTCCAAGGACTGCCCGGTGCACGGCGGCTCCCTGCTCCTCCAGGTCCCGGCCAACAGCACCATCAAGCACACGGTGGAATGGGACCGCAAGACGACGGCCCCGAAGTGCACGAAGCCGGGCCCGCAGACGGCAGGCGCGGGCACCTACCTGGTCGAGGCGAAGGCTCCGGGAATGCCGGTGAAGCAGACATCAGTGGTCCTGACGAAGGACTGAGGGGAGCGGGTGGTCGGGGCGGAGCCCCGAAGAAGCCCGAGCCCCACCCCCCAGGCCACTGCCTAGACGTACCGCTCCAGGATCGACGACTCCGCGAGCCGCGAAAGCCCTTCCCGGACGCTACGGGCCCGCGCCTCGCCGACTCCGTCCACCGTCTGCAGATCGTCCACGCTCGCAGCGAGCAGCTTCTGCAGGCCGCCGAAGTGCTCGACCAGCCGCTCGATGATCGCCCCGGGCAGCCTCGGCACCTTGGCCAGCAGCCGGTACCCGCGCGGCGACACCGCCGAGTCGAGCGTCTCCGGGGAGCCGCTGTACCCCAGCGCCCTTGCCACCACGGGCAGTTCGAGCAGCTCTGTGTGGCTGAGCGTGTTGAGGTCGACCAGAGCCTCGGTGACCGTACGCGAACGCTGAGGGCCCTTCCCGGAGGCAGCTCTGGGGGACGTCGGCTCCGGCACGTAGTCCCTGACCACCAGCTCCCGCTCCGGCTCGACCCCCGCGATCAGCTCGTCCAGCTGGAGGGAGAGCAGCCGGCCGTCGGTGCCCAGCTCCACCACGTACTCGGCGATCTCGGTGGCGATCCGCCGGACCATCTCAAGACGCTGCGCGACCGCCGTCACGTCGCGGACCGTCACCAGGTCCTCGATCTCCAGCGCGGACAGGGTGCCCGCCACCTCGTCCAGCCGGAGCTTGTACCGCTCCAGCGTGGCCAGGGCCTGGTTGGCGCGGGACAGGATCGCCGCCGACTCCTCCAGCACCCGGCGCTCCCCGTCCACGTACAGCGCGATCAGGTGCATCGACTGCGATACGGAGACGACGGGGAAGCCGCACTGCTTGGAGACCCGGTCCGCCGTGCGGTGGCGGGTGCCGGTCTCCTCGGTGGGGATCGACGCGTCGGGGACCAGCTGGACACCGGCCCGGAGGATCTTGGTCAGATCCTTGTCGAGGATCAGCGCGCCGTCGAGCTTGCACAGCTCCCGCAGGCGGGTCGCGGCGAACTCCACGTCCATGACGAAACCGCCGGTGCACATCGCTTCGACGCTCTTGTCCATGCCCAGGACGATCAGGCCGCCGGTGTTCCCGCGGAGGATCCGCTCCAGGCCGTCGCGCAGCGCGGTACCGGGCGCGACAGCGCTCAGCGTGGCCCGCATCAGCGATTCATTGCCGGACGAGCTCCCGCCGGATCTCCCGGGTGCTGCTCGGTCATTGGCTGCCACTGCACTCCTCCGGCTCGTACGGACAGGCGAGACCAGGGCAAAGTCTACCGGCGCACTCACTCGTCCTGGGGCGCGCGGGCCCTTGAACGGCGCGGAAGGGCCCGCAGCGCGTCCCCCATGTCCGCCACTTCGATGACCTTCATCCCGGCGGGGACCTTCCCCGGGTCGGTCGGTACGAGGGCGTGGGTGAAGCCGAGACGGTGCGCCTCGGCGAGCCTGCGCTGGACGCCGGTGACCCTTCTGACCTCGCCGGCGAGACCCACTTCACCGATCGCCACCAGGTTCTTCGGGAGCGGGACGTCGCTGGCGGCGGAGGCCAGGGCGAGCGCGACGGCCAGGTCGGCGGCCGGTTCGGTGAGCTTCACGCCGCCGACCGTCGCCGTGTAGATGTCTCGCTTGCCGAGCGCGCTGATCCTGCCGCGCTGTTCGAGTACGGCGAGCATCATCGACACCCGGGAGGTCTCCAGGCCGGAGGTGGTGCGCCGGGGTGAGGGGATCTGCGAGTCGACCGTGAGCGCCTGGACCTCGGCGACCAGGGGGCGCTTGCCCTCCAGGGTGACCGTCAGACACGTCCCGGGCACCGGTTCGTCACGGCGCGTCAGGAACAGCCCGCTCGGATCGGCGAGCCCGGTGATGCCCTCGTCGTGCAGCTCGAAGCAGCCGACCTCGTCGGTCGCCCCGTATCTGTTCTTGACGCCGCGGACCAGCCGCAGCCGGGCGTGCCGGTCGCCCTCGAAGGACAGCACGACGTCCACCAGGTGCTCAAGGAGCCGGGGCCCGGCGATGGCGCCGTCCTTCGTGACGTGCCCGACGAGCAGCGTGGCCATCCCGCGCTCCTTGGAGGCGCGGATCAGCGCGCCCGCCACCTCGCGCACCTGCGCCATACCGCCCGGCGCACCGTCCAGTTCGGGTGAGGCCACCGTCTGTACGGAGTCCAGGACCAGCAGGGACGGCTTCACAGCGTCGAGATGGCCGAGCACCGCCGCCAGGTCCGTCTCGGCGGCCAGATAGAGGTGGTCGTTGATCGCGTGGATCCGGTCGGCGCGCAGCCTGACCTGGCTCGCGGACTCCTCGGCCGTCACGTAGAGCGTGCGGTGGTCGGAGCCCGCCGCCTTCGCCGCCACGTCGAGCAGCAGCGTGGACTTGCCGACGCCCGGCTCTCCGGCGAGCAGCACCACGGCCCCCGGCACCAGACCGCCGCCGAGTACCCGGTCCAGCTCGGTGACCCCGGTCGAACGCGCTGTCGCCGTCCGGCTGTCGACCTGGCCGATGGGGACGGCGGCGCTGCTGACCGGACCGGCCGCGGTCGTCCGCACGGCGGGCCCGCCGCCCTGCTCCTCGACCGTCCCCCACGTCTGGCACTCGGGGCAGCGGCCCAGCCACTTGGCCGTCGTGTACCCGCACTCGGTGCAGCGGTAGGACGGCCGTTCTCTGGTCTTCGCACGGGTGGCCATGGCGCCACCGTAACCGGCCGCACCGACAGCGGTCCCACGGCCGGGGACGGCGGCCGGAATCCGGGATTCCTGTCCCCTTTTGAGGGATACGTTCACCCGTAAGGATTAAATGCCCTCAAGAGGTGCTAGAAGGCGGCTATTGGCGGCCTACCGTCGCCGGGTGACGAGCAGCAGGCTGGAGAACCCCACACACACCACCGGCGCACACCGGGCGCACCGGCGCGCCCCCCACCCGACGGAACAGCGGCCGCCGGTCCGTTACGAGGCATATCTGGACGGCCTTTTCACCTACTGCCTCTCCGTTCTGTGCGACCACACGGAGGCCACCGCCGTACTCGGCGAGGTGCTCGCCGTCTCGGAACGCCAGTTCAGCCGCTGCCCCTCGGGCGAACAGAGCCGCCGGGCCTGGCTCTACGCCCTCGCGCGCTGGGCCTGTCTGCGCAAGCTCGCCGAGCAGAAGAGGCTGCGCCCCGGCGCGCACACCGGCCGTACACCGGAGCCCGCGTCTGCGCCCGAGCAGCCGGGCGCCGCCGAGGCCGCCGAGCGGCAGCGCCGCGATCTCGCCACCCTCGCCTGGCCCGAGGCCGCCGGCACCACCCCCGAGCAGCGCGAGGCGCTGGAGCTCGCGGTACGCCACGGCCTCGGCCCGCGCGAAGTCGCCGCCGTACTCGGCCTGGAGCCCGCGGCCGCCCGTGAACTGCTGGCCGCCGGAGCCTGCGAGGTCGAGCGGACCCGTGCGGCCCTCGCCGTCGTCGAGACCGGCAACTGCCCGAGCGTCGCCCGGCTCACCGGCGACAACCGGGTCCTGCTCTCCACGGCGCTCCGCCGCGAACTCGTCCGGCACGTGGACGACTGCCCGCGCTGCCGCCGGGTCGCCGAGCGCGCCGGAGCCGCGGGCCCCTGGCCCGGCTCCACCGTCCCACCGGCCACTCCTGCGGCCCTGCCGCTCGTCGTGGCGGAACGATCCGCCGCGTACACGGCGATGCTGCACGCCCCCCGTGGCCATGCCCCGCGCTTCGGCCGCACGGGCTTCCCGCTGGACCCGAAGGACCGGGCCGCCCGCCGCGACCGGCTGCGCTCGCGGGCCGTGACGACCACCGTCGTCGCCACGGTCGTCGCCGCTCCGGTGCTGGCCCTGTGGGTGGCCTACCGCCACGCGCCCTCCACCGGCGAGGGGCACGGCGGTTCGGTGACGACGAGCGAGGCCGACGGGCCCAGCGGCAACGGCGCGAGCCCCTACGACCACTACGAGAACGCGGGCAACGCCCGCACCCAGCACACCCCGTTCGCCGACGACAGCAGTTCGCCGGACGTGTCCGTCGAGGTCATCAGTCCGGACGCGGGGAACAAGAAGGCGGGCGACGGCTCGCCGGCCCCCGGCGGCCTCACCGTCGCGGCCCGCGCGTCCGGTGGCCGTACCTCGATCACCCTGACCAACGGCGGAGACCGCCCACTCTCCTGGTCGGCCACCAGAAGCGCCCCGTGGCTCTACCTCAGCAGCTCGTCGGGCGTCCTGTCGCCGGGCGGCTCGATCACGGTCCGGGTGTATGTGGACCGCCGCGGCGAACCGTCGGGCGCCTGGTCGGCCCAGGTCGCCATCGCCCCGTCGGGCGCCGTCGTCTCGATCCACGGGTACGGCCGGGCAGACGGAAGCCACCACCGCGGGCACGGCCACGGTCACCACGGCCACGGCGGCCCGGCCCCGTCGGACGGTCCGACCACCGGACCGGCCCCTTCGGGCCGCCCGACCCCCACTCCGACACCGACCTCGTCGGCCCCGGCGCCCAGCCCCACCCCGTCCGTCCCGGACTCCCCGACGACATCACCGCCGTCGACCCCGGGCCCGCCGTCACCGTCGTAACGGGAAGGCCGTACCGAGCAGCCGGCCGCCGCCCTACCGCGGGTCGGCCGGGTGCGGGGCCATCGGCAGCAGCGCGGCGACCCGCTCCTCGCACAGCTCCACCAGGCGGTCGTACGCAGGCGCGCCCATCAGCTCGACCAGCTCCGGCCGGTACGTCATATAGACCGGGTCACCCGCGCCGTGCGCGGACGTCGCCGACGTGCACCACCAGTGCAGGTCGTGGCCGCCGGGGCCCCAGCCGCGCCGGTCGTACTCGCCGATGGAGATCTGCAGCACCCGCGACTCGTCGGGCCGCTCGATCCAGTCGTACGTCCGGCGGACCGGCAGCTGCCAGCAGACGTCCGGCTTCGTCTCCAGCGGCTCCTTGCCCTCCCGCAGCGCCAGGATGTGCAGCGAGCACCCCGCGCCACCCGCGAACCCGGGCCGGTTCTGGAAGATGCAGGAACCCTCCCAGCGCCGGGTCTGGCGCTCCCCGTCCTCGTCGAGCTGGACCCAGCCCGTCTCCGTACCGACGTCGTGGAACTGCCAGAGGTCCGGCGTGAGCCGTTCCACATGACCGGCCACCCGCTGCTCGTCGTCCTCGTCCGAGAAGTGCGCCCCCAGCGTGCAGCAGCCGTCGTCGGCGCGGCCCGCCTCGATGCCCTGGCAGCCGCTGCCGAAGATGCAGGTCCACCGCGAGGTGAGCCAGGTCAGGTCGCAGCGGAAGACCTGTTCGTCGTCGGCGGGGTCCGGGAACTCGACCCAGGCCCGGGCGAAGTCCAGACCCTGCTCGTCGTTCTTCTTCGGCTTCGGCTGCTTGGCGGCTTTGTCCTGCTTCGCCTTTTTCGTCTTTGGCACGCACCCAGCGTACGGGGACACCACCCCTCTCAGCCCGTACGGCCACCCGCTTGCCACTGCCCAGTAGCGTTCCGTCCATGAGACTCGGAGTCCTCGACGTCGGTTCGAACACGGTCCACCTGCTGGTGGTCGACGCCCACCCCGGCGCCCGCCCGCTGCCCGCGCACTCGCACAAGGTGGGGCTGCGCCTGGCCGAACTGCTCGACGGCGAAGGCGCGATCGGCCCCGAAGGCATAGACCGGCTGGTCGCCACCGTCAACGAAGCCCTCCAGGCCGCTGAGGACAAGGGCGCCGAGAGCGTCCTGTCGTTCGCGACCTCCGCCGTGCGCGAGGCCACCAACGCCGACCACGTCCTCAGCCGGGTGCGCGACGAGACCGGCGTCGACCTCCAGGTCCTCACCGGCGCCGACGAGGCCCGGCTCACCTTTCTCGCGGCCCGCCGCTGGTTCGGCTGGTCCGCGGGCCGGCTGCTGCTGCTCGACATCGGCGGCGGATCGCTGGAGATCGCGTACGGCATCGACGAGGACCCCGACGCGGCCGTCTCGCTGCCGCTCGGCGCCGGCCGGCTGACCCACGCCTGGCTGCCGGACGATTCCCCCGACCCGCAGGACGTCAGGGCGCTGCGCCGCCATGTCCGCGCGGAGATCGCGAGGACCGTGGGGGAGTTCACCCGCTTCGGCAGGCCGGACCGGGTGGTCGCGACCTCCAAGACCTTCAAGCAGCTTTCGCGCATCGCGGGCGCCGCGCGCTCCGGTGAGGGCCCGTACGCGCCCCGCGGACTGAGTCGTAAGTCACTTGAGGACTGGGTCCCCAGGCTCGCCGCGATGACCTCGGCGGAGCGCGCCCGGCTGCCAGGCGTCTCCGCCGACCGCGCCCCCCAGATCCTCGCGGGAGCGCTGGTCGCGGAGGGTGCGATGGACCTGCTCGGGGTCGAGGAGCTGGAGGTCTGCCCCTGGGCGCTGCGCGAGGGCGTCATCCTGCGCCGCCTCGACCACCTGCCCGTGCGGTAGGCTCCCCGTCCGGATCGGGCCCGATCCGGCCCGATCCGAACGGAAGACCCCGGGCGCGGCCCGTACGCTGTCTCCGTGGCAGAACCAGTGGTGCGCATCCCGGATGCGAAGGTCGCGCTGTCCACGGCGTCCGTGTATCCGGAGTCGACGGCGACGGCCTTCGAGATCGCCGCGCGCCTCGGCTACGACGGCGTCGAGGTCATGGTGTGGACCGACCCCGTCAGCCAGGACATCGAGGCGCTGCGCAGACTCTCCGACCACCACCGGATTCCGGTACTCGCCGTACACGCGCCGTGTCTGCTGATCACCCAGCGGGTCTGGTCCACCGACCCCTGGACCAAGCTCCAGCGCGCCAGGTCGGCCGCCGAGCGGCTCGGCGCGTCCACCGTCGTCGTCCACCCGCCCTTCCGCTGGCAGCGCTCGTACGCCCGTGACTTCGTCGACGGGATCTGGCGGATGGCGGACGAGACCGGTGTGCGGTTCGCCGTGGAGAACATGTACCCGTGGCGCTACCGGGACCGCGAGATGCTCGCGTACGCCCCCGACTGGGACGTCACGAGCGACGACTACCGCCACTTCACGGCCGACCTCTCGCACACGGCGACCGCCCGTACCGACGCGATGGCGATGATCGGCCGGATGGGCCCGCGGCTGGCCCATGTGCACCTCGCGGACGGCCGCGGCTCCGGCAAGGACGAGCACCTGGTGCCGGGACGCGGTACGCAGCCCTGCGCGGAGCTGCTCGAAGGGCTCGCGGGCAGCGGCTTCGACGGCCATGTCGTCATCGAGGTCAACACCCGCCGCGCGATGTCCACCGCGGAACGCGAGGCAGACCTGGCGGAGGCCCTCGCCTTCACCCGCCTCCACCTGGCGACCCGGGTGCACCACCCGTGACACCCAGGGCACCCATCACCGGCCCGGCAGGCGACGACAGCGGCGCCCCCGCCGGCGCCGATTCCGCCCCCGCCCGCCGCAGGGGCCGCCCGCCGCGCGACCGGGCGGCCGAGGGCGGCGGGGCGCGGACGCGCATCCTGGAATCGGCCCGCAGGGAGTTCTCCGAGCGGGGGTACGACAAGACGTCCGTACGCGGTATCGCGAAGGCGGCCGGGGTCGACGCGGCGCTCGTCCACCACTACTTCGGCACGAAGGACGAGGTCTTCGAGGCGGCGATCGAGGTCACGATGGAGCCCGCCCAGTTCGTCACCTCGCTGCTCGAAGCGGGCCCCGACCGCATCGGCGAGCGGCTGGCCCGCTACTTCCTCGGCGTCTGGGAGAACCCGGCGACCCGCACCCCGCTGCTGGCGATCGTCCGCTCGGCACTGACGCACGAGGCGGCGGGGAAGGTGCTGCGCGGTTTCGTGTTCCAGCGCGTACTCGAACGGGTGGCGGCGGATCTCGACGTACCGGACCCGCAGTTCCGGGCGGAGCTGGCGGCCTCGCACATGGTCGGTATCGCGATGCTGCGGTACGTGATCAAGGTGGAGCCGATGGCATCGGCCGAGGTGGACGACATCGTGGCGATGGTCGCCCCGACGCTGCAGAGGTATCTGACGGAGTGAGGCCCGCGGGCGGCCCGGCGGGCGGGACTCCTCACCCGTAACATTCTGGATCCGTCCCGGGACGGATCCGCGATCCGCCCCCTGTCCTCCCGCGTCCCACCCCGTGATCCACCCCCGCACCCGTCCCGTAATCCGGACGAGGTGTCCGGATCTTGGAGGGCAGGCGTACGCTCGACGGCAGTCACATCTGCCTAAGGAGCGAGCCACGATGCCCGAGCTGAGGTCCCGCACAGTCACCCACGGCCGCAACATGGCGGGCGCCCGTGCCCTCATGCGAGCCTCGGGCGTAGCGAGCGAGGACATCGGCAAGCCGATCATCGCGGTCGCCAACTCGTTCACCGAGTTCGTGCCGGGCCACACCCACCTCCAGCCGGTCGGCCGGATCGTCTCCGAGGCGATCAAGGCGGCGGGCGCGGTGCCCCGCGAGTTCAACACCATCGCCGTGGACGACGGCATCGCGATGGGTCACGGCGGGATGCTCTACAGCCTCCCCTCGCGCGACCTGATCGCGGACAGCGTCGAGTACATGGTCGAGGCGCACTGCGCGGACGCCCTGATCTGCATCTCCAACTGCGACAAGATCACGCCGGGAATGCTGATGGCCGCGCTGCGCCTCAACATCCCCACGGTCTTCGTCTCCGGCGGCCCGATGGAGGCCGGCAAGGCGACCCTGGTCGACGGCACGGTCCGCAAGCTCGACCTGGTCAACGCCATCAGCGACGCGGTCGACGAGAACGTCTCGGACGAGGACATCCTCCGCATCGAGGAGAACGCCTGCCCCACCTGCGGCAGCTGCTCGGGCATGTTCACGGCCAACTCGATGAACTGTCTGACCGAGGCCCTCGGCCTGGCGCTCCCCGGCAACGGCTCGGTGCTCGCCACCCACACCGCCCGCAAGGCGCTGTACGAGAACGCCGGCCGCACGGTCGTGGAGATCGCCAAGCGCCACTACGAGCAGGACGACGAGAGCGTCCTGCCGCGTGCCATCGCCGGCCGCGCCGCCTTCGACAACGCGATGGCGCTCGACATCTCCATGGGCGGCTCGACCAACACGATCCTGCACCTGCTGGCAGCCGCGCAGGAGGCCGGACTGCCGTACGGTCTGGCCGACATGGACGAGGTCTCGCGCCGCGTCCCGTGCCTGTCCAAGGTCGCGCCGAACGTCGCCCCCGGCGGCACGTACTACATGGAGGACGTGCACCGGGCCGGCGGTATCCCCGCCATCCTCGGTGAGCTGTACCGGGGCGGCATGCTCAACGAGGACGTGCACTCGGTGCACTCCCCGTCGCTGGCGGACTGGCTGAAGACCTGGGACGTGCGCGGCGGCTCCCCGTCGGCCGAGGCGGTCGAGCTGTGGCACGCGGCCCCCGGCTGTGTCCGCTCCGCCGAGGCGTTCTCGCAGTCCGAGCGCTGGGACACCCTCGACACGGACGCGGCGGGCGGCTGCATCCGCGACGCCGAGCACGCGTACTCCAAGGACGGCGGCCTCGCCGTCCTCAAGGGCAACCTCGCCGTGGACGGCTGCGTCGTGAAAACGGCCGGCGTCGACGAGTCGATCTGGACCTTCGAGGGCCCTGCCGTGGTCTGCGAGTCCCAGGAGGAGGCCGTCGACAAGATCCTCCGCAAGGAGATCGCCCCGGGCGACGTCGTCGTCATCCGCTACGAGGGCCCCAAGGGAGGCCCCGGTATGCAGGAGATGCTCTACCCGACGTCCTTCCTCAAGGGCCGCGGCCTCGGCAAGGTCTGCGCCCTGGTCACCGACGGCCGCTTCTCCGGCGGTACATCGGGCCTGTCGATCGGGCACGCATCGCCCGAGGCGGCGGCGGGCGGCACCATCGCGCTCGTCGAGGACGGCGACCGCATCCGCATCGCCATCCCGGACCGCTCCATCGAGCTCCTGGTCTCCGACGAGGAACTGGCGTCCCGACGCGCCGCGCTGAACGGCGTGTACGCCCCGAAGAACCGCGAGCGCAAGGTCTCGCAGGCGCTGAAGGCGTACGCGGCCATGGCGACCAGCGCCGACCGCGGCGCCGTCAGGGACGTCTCGAAGCTCGGCTGACTGCCGCACCCGAACCGCCGCACCGGCCCGGACCCACACCTTTTCGTCACTGTGTGTGTCCGGGCCGGTGCGTTACGCTGCCCCCTTCCCTGCCATGGTCACAATTGGGGGCACCATGCGTCAGCCCGCCCGTCAGCCGGTCCATCAGCCCGCCCGTCAGTCGACCGGTCGGCAGTCGATCGTCCGTCGGCCGATCCGTCAGCCGATCCGTCGGCTCATCCGTCAGTTCATCCAGAGGCCGGCCGTCATCGCGGCAGCCGTCGGAGGCTTCGCGGCGATCGGGATCGTCCCGGCGACCGCGGCACCCACTGCGGCATCAGCCGTCGCACCCGCCGCAGCACCTGCTGCCACACCGGCGAGCATCTGCGGTTCCGGCTACCGGGAGATCGATTCCCACATCTTCACCAACGGGCGAGTCGAATTCGCCCGCGTCCACCTCCTCTACAACTCGAAAACCGGCTACAACTGCGTCGTCACCGACCACAGCCGCGCGACCGCGGGAATGTCCATGCCCACCGGGGCCTGGCTCGACGTCCAGGGCGACGGCAAGGGCCAGGCCAAGGACCAGGGCAGGTACTCCTCGTACGCGGGCCCGGTGCGGCTCAAGGCCGCCAACTCCTGCGTGCAGTGGGGCGGCATGATCGAGGCCGGCGTCGGCACGTACACGTACACCAGCCCGTGGACCCACTGCGGCTGAACCGCACCGCCTGAGCCGCACCGGCTTCATCCCCCGCCCGGCAGCGGGGGATAATCGGGCCCGTGAGCGACAACGGCGAGAACGGCGACAACGGCGACGGCACCGCGAAGACCGCCGCTCCGGGCGACAAGGCCGGCAAGGCCGGCAAGACCGACAAGCCCAGCAGGCCCGGCAGCACCGGCCAGGCCGGCCAGGGCCGTACGCCCGGCGGGCCGCAGCCCGAGACCATCCGCTTCTTCGGTACGACCTGGGTCGGCCACGACAGCGGATACGGGCTGCGGCGCGCAGCGGTCGCCGTCGGCGCACTGGTCACAACGGTCGCCGCGTGCTTCGTGATGCGGCTCGCCTACCAGGGTGTCGAGACCGCCGACATCGGCAGCTTCGCGTCCGTCCTCTTCGTGGCGGTCTTCGCCGTCTGCAGCGCTGTCGCCTTCGCCCGCACCTGGGACGGCTTCCGCCGCCGCCCCGCCGATCCGGCCCGCGAGGAATCCCTGCGCAGTCTGAAGGCGATCGGCTTCATCGGCTCGCTCCTCGCATACTTCATCCGCTCCCTGACCGAGGCTCCCGGCGAGCAACTGCGCCGTACCGAGTACGAGACGGCCGCAGCGGCGTACGAGAAGCGCCGGGGAGCCCGGGCCGGAAACCCGGCAGCCCGCAGGAAGCCGAAGCCCAGGCGCGGCTGAGCGCCGTACGTACACCACCAGGCAGCCCGCACCGCAGGCGCGGAGCCCCGCCTGCCCCTTCCCTGCCTCTGTTCCCAGCGGTCGTCCGCCACGAAGATGTCGGACATGAAGATGTCAGACATGACGGAACTCGCACTGTCCTCGGACCGGGTGGCCGCCCAGTACGCCGCAGCGCGCCCCGGATATCCGCCCGAGCTCTTCGACGCCGTGGAAGCGATGGCGCACCGCCCGCTCAAGGGCGCGTACGTGGTCGACGTCGGCGCGGGCACGGGCATCGCCACCGGGCTGCTGCGGGACCGCGGCGCCGAGGTGGTGGCGGTCGAACCGGGCCCCGGCATGGCCGCACAGCTGCGCTCCGCCCTCCCGGGCGTGCCGCTGGTGCGGGGTGTGGGCGGCGCGCTCCCGCTCGCCTCGGGCCGCGCCGACTTCGTCACGTACGCGCAGGCCTGGCACTGGACGGAACCGACCCGCTCGGTTCCCGAAGCCCTGCGGGTCCTGAAGCCGCGCGGGGTGCTGGCCCTCTGGTGGAACGTCCCGGACCTGTCCGTCCGCTGGGCCGCGGACCAGGAGGCACGGCTGAAGAAGCGGCTCCCCGAGTACTACCGCTACGGGACGGCGCCCAGGGCCCCCGTGATCATCAAGACCCTGTACGACGGCCTGACCCCGGCCTTCCGCCGCCTGCAGTGGTCGCGCGAGGTGGACATCGACACCCACATCGCCCAGCTGAGCAGCCGTTCATACGTGGCAGCCGCGCCGGAGAAGGATGCGGCCCCGGCCCTGGCGGACGAGAGGGCGGAACTGCTGCGGATCTTCCCGGAGGGCAGGGTGCGGGAGGAGTACGTCATCAACCTCACGGCCGTACGGAAACCGGCGAACTAGCCCTCCCCGAAGGGAGCACCAGAGACACCGTCAGGGAGCGCCGGCGGCACCGTCACCCCCGCCCGGACCCGTTGTCACCCCCCACCCCGGTTCGCTGTCACCCCCGCCGCCCCCCGAACCTCCCCACCAGCCCCACGACCCCACCGACGACAACCCCGCGCCACACCGCGTCCCCCAAACTGCTGAAAAAGCTTTCCGATCCGAGCAGTTGGCGGACCACCACGTCACTGAGAGCCATCAGCACCGCGGGCACGGCCGCGACCCGCCAGGGGTGCGCGGCGGACCACCGCCTGATCCGCTGGTCGACCCGCGCCGCCTGCCGCCCGCCGAGCGCGGCCCCCGCGCCGCCCACGATGAAGAACAGGGAGAGCGCGACGGAGACCGCAGTGGTCACGGAGTGCACCCCCGTCCCTCCGGCGAGCGCCGAGATCCCGTACGAGACCGCGCCGCCCATCGCGCCGACGGCCGCGGCGGACCGCCACGGCCCGAGCGTCGCGGAGGCGACAGCCAGGCTGCGCTGCTCGGATCTGGACATCTCCGGCCCGGACTTCCCAAGGTTCTGCGTCATGCCTCAACGGTCCGCCGCCGACCTGCCGGAGGCTATGGGGGATGCCCCTGACGCACCCCCCACGTGAGGGCCAAATCCCTGAGACACGGGCAGGATTGGCGTATGACAACCACCTCACGCGCCCACTCCTTCAACGCGGCGGCAGCCGCCTATGCGGCGAACCGCCCGTCCTATCCGCCCGCCCTCCTCGACGCCGTGGAAGAACTCGCGGGACGCCCGCTGGCCGGCGCCCGGGTCGCCGACGTCGGCGCGGGCACCGGTATAGCCACCGCCCTCCTTCACGAGCGCGGCGCCCGGGTCGTCGCGGTCGAGCCGGGCGACGGGATGGCGGAACAGTTCCGCCGTACGCTGCCCGGCGTACCGGTGGTGCGCGGCGACGGGAACAACCTCCCGCTCGCCGACGCGTCGGCGGACTTCATCACGTACGCCCAGGCCTGGCACTGGACGGACCCGGCCCGTTCGGCACCCGAGGCGATGCGCGTCCTGCGTCCCGGCGGTGCGCTCGCCCTCTGGTGGAACGTCTCGGACCACGGGGTGCAGTGGATCGCCGACCAGAAGAACAGGATCGGTCGCTTCTTCGGCGGCTCCGACACCGTGTTCGGCGCACACGGCACGGCCGGGCGAACGCTCCAGGCCGACGGCCTGGACTTCGCGGACCGCACAGTGCTCTGGACCCGCGAGGTCACCATCGACGCCCACCTCGCCAACCTGGCCAGCCACTCCGTGTTCCTGGTCGCGGGGGAGGAGGCCACCAGGGAGTTCGCCGACCAGGAGCGCACCGTCCTGAGGGAGCTCTTCCCGCAGGGCATGGTCCGCGAGGCGTACGCGGTCGACCTCTGCGTGGCGATCCGCTGACGGCGACAGCCCCCCGGCAGGCGGGCTCCCTTGACGGAACCGCCTGTCGGGAGAAATATTCATCACATGATGAATTCTACGAGCGGTGCACCGGACCATCCGGCGGCACCGCCACCACACCGCTCGCCCCGGTCCGACAGCACCGCACCGGCAACGGACACACCTCCAGCAGGCCACTCCCAACAACCCACCCAGGCCCCACAAGCCATCGAGGCCCGGGGCCTGTCCGTGGTCAGGGGCTCCCGAGCCGTCCTGCGCGACCTGGACTTCACCGTCCCCCGCGGCCGGATCACCGGTCTGCTCGGCCCGTCCGGCTGCGGGAAGTCCACCCTGATGCGGGCGGTTGCAGGCACCCAGGCCAAGGTCACCGGCACCCTCACCGTGCTGGACCACCCGGCGGGCGACGCCCCGCTGCGCCGCCGCATCGGCTACGTGACCCAGGCCCCGTCCGTCTACGACGACCTCACGGTTCACCAGAACCTGGACTACTTCGCCTCGGTCCTGGGCGCCCGAGCCAACGTCCCGCGCGTCCTCGAACAGGTCGACCTGGCCGCGCACGCGACCGCCTTGGCGGGCAACCTCTCCGGCGGCCAGCGCAGCCGCGTCTCGCTGGCGGCCGCCCTGCTCGGCACTCCGGAACTCCTGGTCCTGGACGAGCCGACCGTAGGACTTGACCCGGTGCTGCGCAGAGACCTCTGGACCCTGTTCCACACCCTGGCCGACGCCGGCACCACCCTGCTCGTGTCCTCCCACGTCATGGACGAGGCGGAACGCTGCCACCGCCTGCTCCTCATGCGCGAGGGCGAGATCCTGGCCGAGGGCACCCCCGACGAACTGCGCACCCGCACCCAGGCCCCGACCGTCGAGGCGGCCTTCCTCCACCTGGTCGACACGGCACGGGAGACGGCCCGATGAACCTCACCCACACCCTCGCCACCACCAGCCGGGTCCTGCGCCAACTGCGCCACGACCCCCGCACCATCGCGCTCCTGCTGCTGATCCCCGCCGCCATGATCACGCTGCTGCGGTACGTGTTCGACGCCTCCCCGCAGACGTTCAACTCGATCGGCGCGTCGCTCCTGGGCGTCTTCCCGCTGATCACGATGTTCCTGGTGACTTCGATCGCGACCCTGCGCGAACGCACGTCGGGCACCCTGGAACGCCTGCTGTCCCTGCCGATCGGCAAGGCCGACATCATCGCCGGTTACGCGCTGGCCTTCGGCCTCCTGGCGATCGTCCAGTCCGCCCTGGCCACGGCCCTCTCGGTCTGGCTCCTGGACCTGAACGTCACGGGCTCCCCCTGGCTCCTGCTCCTGGTGGCCCTCCTGGACGCACTGCTGGGCACGGCGCTGGGTCTGTTCGTCTCGGCGTTCGCGGCCTCGGAGTTCCAGGCAGTCCAGTTCATGCCGGCGGTGATCTTCCCCCAGCTGCTGCTCTGCGGCCTGTTCACCCCACGAGGCCAGATGCAGCCGGTCCTGGAGGACCTCTCCAACGTGCTGCCGATGTCGTACGCGGTGGACGCGATGAACCAGGTACTGCACCACGGCGCCATGACGACGACGTTCGTACGCGACGTCGGGATCGTAGGAGGCTGCGCACTCCTGGTCCTGACCCTGGGCGCGGCAACACTGCGCCGCCGGACTGCGTAACCAGTGGGACGGGCTTGCCGAAGCCCCACCGCGCGAGCCCCCACGTACCACCCGTCGGACATCCCCGCAGCCACCCCCCACCCCGATGCGAGGATGACCCAAGAGCCGAACGGACAGGCAGGCAGCCGGCCTGCCGGCCATTCGGCCGGACAGCCAGCAAGCCCCAACCGGCGAGGTGAACAGAGCCATGGCCCAGACAGTCGCAGTCCTAGGCACAGGCAAGATCGGCGAGGCCCTCCTGAGCGGAATGCTCCGCGCAGGCTGGCCCGCCGCCAACCTCCTCGTCACCACCCGCCGCCCCGCCCGTTCGGAAGAACTCCGCACCCGCTACGGCGTGGAACCGGTCACCAACCAGGAGGCGGCCGAGCGGGCCGACATCCTCATCCTCACGGTGAAGCCGCAGGACATGGGCAAGCTCCTCGACGAGCTCGCCCCCCACGTACCCGCGGACCGTCTGGTCATCAGCGGAGCCGCCGGCATCCCCACCTCCTTCTTCGAGGAGCGCCTCGCCGCAGGCACCCCGGTCGTCCGGGTCATGACGAACACCCCCGCCCTGGTGGACGAGGCGATGTCCGTCATCTCGCCCGGCAGCCACGCCACGGAGGCACACCTGGCCCACGCCGACGAGATCTTCGGCGGCGTGGGCAAGACCCTCCGCGTCCCGGAGACCCAGCAGGACGCGGCCACCGCACTCTCCGGCTCCGGCCCGGCGTACTTCTACTACCTGGTCGAGGCGATGACCGACGCCGGCATCCTCCTCGGCCTGCCGCGCGCCCAGGCACACGACCTGATCGTGCAGGCGGCCATCGGCGCGGCCGTGATGCTCAGGGACAGCGGCGAACACCCGGTGAAGCTGCGCGAGGCGGTCACCAGCCCGGCGGGCACCACGATCAACGCGATCCGCGAGCTGGAGAGCCACGGCGTACGGGCCGCTCTCATCGCCGCCCTGGAGGCGGCCCGCGACCGCAGCCGCGAACTGGCCTCCGGCAACGGCTGACCGCCAGCCGGCGAGGGCTACGGCTCCAGCAGCCCGATGGCCCGGTACGCGGCATCCACCGTGGGCCGGGCCATCGCACGCGCCCGCGCGGCACCCCGCCTCAGGACGTCCTCCAGATACCCGGGCTCGGCGACCAGCGCCGCATGCCGCGTCTGAACCGGGCGGAGCAGCTCCACCACGGCGTCGGCGGCGTCCTTCTTCAGCGCCCCGTACGACGAGTACGTCCCGGCGAGCGCTTCGGGCTCCTTTCCCGTACAGGCCCCCAGCACCTCCAGCAGATTGGCGACCCCGGGGCTCTCGGCCCGGTCGTAGACGACTTCCTGACCGCTGTCGGTCACAGCCCGCATGACCTTCTTGTGCACCACATCGGGCTCGTCCAGGAGATAGACGATCCCCGCACCCGACGCGTGCGACTTCCCCATCTTCGACGTGGGGTCCTGAAGGTCCATGACCCGCGCGGCCACCGCGGGCTCGATGGCCTTCGGCACCACAAAGGTGTGCCCGTACCGCTGGTTGAACCGCACGGCCAGATCCCGGGTCAGCTCGACATGCTGCGTCTGGTCCTCACCGACCGGAACCTCGTCGGCCGAGTACGCCAGGATGTCCGCGGCCATCAGAGCCGGATAGGTGAGCAGAGAGAGCCGCACACTGTCCCCGGCCGTTTTCGCCTGGGCGCTCTTCTCCTTGTACTGGATCATCCGGCGCAGCTCGCCGTCCGTGGCGGTGCACTCCATCAGATACGAGAGCCGGGTGTGCTCGTCGACATGGCTCTGCACGAACACGGTGCACTGCTCGGGATCCAGCCCGGCCGCCAGCAGCAGCGTCGCCGCCTGCCGGCTCAGTCTCCGCACCCGGGCCGGATCGTGCTCCATGGTCAGCGCATGCAGGTCCACCACACAGAACAGCGCTTCGGCCCGGTACTGGTCGTCCTCGGCCCACCGGCGTACGGCGCCCAGGTAGTTCCCGAGCGTCAGGTGCCCGGTCGGCTTGACCCCACTGAAGATCCGCGTCATTTCTCCACCTCTCGAAGGGGCCGCCGTCACCACGGCCGGCTCCCGGAGGGAGAAACACGAACGGCCGCCGGAGAGGCGGCCGTTGAACGCATACGCGTACATGCAGGTCGCCGTCAGGCGGCCCGCCACCGAAGTGTGTACGCACGCGTCATCATGAGCCCCACTGTAGCGCCGGGGCCGCCCGAAACGGCAGAGGCAGCGG